>DVKJ01000017.1 GCA_018716065.1 Candidatus Pelethosoma merdigallinarum | reverse complement strand
CGAGAATTATTTGATTATGTGAATTGGTATAATAATATAAGAATACATGGCTCATTAGATTATCAAACGCCAGTACAATACCGTTTACAATTGTCCTTATAAAAATTGTCTAAAAAAATGTTGACAATCCAGTTATTGAACTTGGAAATATGGAATATTGGGATGAGAAAAGTTTAGAATATAAATATCAAATGACACAAGTATTTGAACAACAACTTGAAGATTTAAAAGAAATAGTTCCAGACTTTTATATAGCAAATGCTACTATACATTTTGATGAACACTCTCCACATATGCATATAGTTGGAGTCCCAGTTAAAGAAAAATGTAAAACAGGTTTATCAAGACAAGTTGGTAAAACATCTATCTTTACAAAAGAATCATTAGTAGTTATTCAAGATAAAATGAGAGAAAGATGTATTTATGAATTTAACATTGCCTATGGTATGGATTCAAAACTAAAAGAGAAACAAAAAGGTAAAAATAGAGATATTACATCATATGAAAGAAAACTCTTTAATGAAAGAGTCAAAGGACTTAAACAAGAAATATCTAATCTTGAGAATGAAGTATCTGATTTAGAAGATAATAAACAATCTATCAATAAACAGATAACTAAACTTAATAAAGATAAAGATGATATAAGTGATGAAATTGATAAAAAGAAAAGACTTAATAATAAAATCGTTATTAAATCTAAAAATCAATTATTAGATGAAAATAAAAAATTAAAAGAAGAAAATGAACATTTAAAGAGTATTAACTACCAAACTGAAACTAGATACAACGATTTAAAAGAAAAAACTGATTATCTTATTTATCACTTAAATAAAATAATCAAAAAATTACCTGAATTCATTCAAGAATTAATTGATAGATTATTTAATTACAACAATATAAATCTTAATTTTTTTAAACAACAATATGATCCTGAAGTTATAAGAAAGAGAGAAAAATCATTTAATGGGTTTAGTTTATTTAATAAAAAAGAAATTGATAAAGCAACCAAACATATTAATGATGAAATGGATGAGTATGCTGAAGAATTTTATGAAACTAAAAAGTCAAAAGATGATGAATTAGAAAGATAATTAATAGAAAGTTGGTGATAAATATGCTTACTATAAATTGGAAGCAAATATATGAATTTAATTTAAATGATAATAAACAATGGATTTTGATTCTTTATGATATATCACAAAATCATTATGTTGGAGTACCTGTTTATAACGAAGAAAAAGAAAATAGTGTTCATTTAAAATCTATAAATAAATATGTAGTATTAGATGAAATAACTGATTATAATCGTTCTAATATTAAAAGATGTGTTTATATTAAAGGTAAACCAATTAAAATAACTAATAAAGAATTTGATGATATTCTATTAAAATCTAAAATTAGTTTTTTAAACTATGTTAAAGATAATACAAATAATGATCCAGATGGCATATCATATAATAAATGGTGTAAAGATAAACTAGAACTAATAAAGAAAAAAGATGATGATACTACTAGTTTAAAAGTTGGAGCTATATATTGGGTAGATTTAGGGTATAATATTGGTAGTGAATTAAGAAAATTAAGACCAGCAATATTATGGAGAAGTGCATCAAATAAAAAAATGTGGACTGCAATACCACTTACTTCAAAACATAAAGATGATAATTATTATTTTCACTATGATTTAATAGATGAAAAATTAGGAACTGCTAGATTAGAAAATTTGATTAACATAAGTTCTAATAGAATTAGAGAACCTTATTATATAAATAACAAAATAGCGACTATTACTAAAAAAGATAATGATGCTATTTTAAAAATAATAAAGAAGTATTATGCGTTTGAAGAAATAAAACAAACAAATAGAACTATTAGAAACTATAATAATATTAATAAATCTAAAGAAAATCGCGAAAAAGTGTTGACTTAAACAATTAAAATGGTATAATTAGAGTACTTTAGATTGTTGCAGGTGTATTTATACACTTGGTAGAAGTATTTCAAAAGGAAGGGTTTATCTCTTCCTTTTGCTTTATTTTAAATCAAGTAACATTTTTACCAATTTTTTACTACTTCTACTTTGCTGTTCTCTAAGCACTGATTTTTGATTTTCAGACAAGCTAACATTTCCTTTAATATAGTCATGGTATAAATCTTTTATTTGTATTGATTGTGTAGGATAAATTTCTCCTTCAGATAATCCATTTCTATATAATGAATGTTTTGACATTTTGAAAGTAAGATATGTAGATAAGTCATTTGCTTTTAAAAGTATTTCATTTAAATCGTTAATGTTATAAACAGTTGGTGTAATTAAACGAATTATATCACTTTTTAAAATATTACCATTTTCATCTAATGTAATATCTAAATCAGTTAACATCTCTTGAATAGTTTGACTATCTTTATTACCAATTTTTTCGATAAGATTTAATAGTAAATTAGCCTTATTTCTTACAATAGTTGTATATTTATTAAAATATTCTAAAGTATATGGTTCAAAACAATATCTTCCTACACTAATATCATCAACAAATTCTTGTGAAGAATCTTCAATATCTTGTTTAGTCCATTCAGCAATATTGCTACTTCTTTTAGGTCTTGGACTTTCAATTCTCTTTTTTAATTCAGGATCTTCTTCAATAAATTTTTGTTCAAGATAATCTTCTATTTGTTCTTTTGTAACAACAATTTGGTTGTCATTAACATCTTTTTTTATTTCATCGATAGGCTTACCTAAAATATCTTCTAGAATACTAATAATAACTTTTGAGTCATAATATTTATTTTCATTTTCGTTAAAATAAGTTTCAAATTTTATATTTGTCATAACAAACCCTCCAATTTCTAATACAATTATAGCATAATCATTAATTATTACAAAATAATTAATAGCATTTTATATAATAAAATATCCAATTTATGGTATAATAATCTAAATCATCTTTTATATGGGGGAATTATTATGGAATTAAAAGATATATATAACAACCTTCCATATGATTTAGCGGGATCAAGAACAAAAAATAGATTTGATTTTGAAGTTTTATATGGAATAGAACAATTAATTGATAATTACAACAAAATGGATAACTATTATGTTGTTTTTGATTATGTATGCGATATTGAATTACATTACGACAATAAATTAAAGTTTTATCAAGTCAAAACTTCTGATACTGGAAAATCAAATAAAGTTAGTTTTTTAACAAATAAAAAAAGTGATAATTCTCAATCAATAATAGGCAGAATTTATAGTATATCTGGAAAAACAGAAGAAGAAAAAGAAAATATTTCGGTATTACTTGTGTCAAATGCACCTTTAGTTAATAATCAATATGCAACAAAATCTAATGAAATTATACTATTAGATCAAATTGATCCAGATGTTAAGAAAAAAATAATAGAACACTTACAGAAAGAAACTAATCAAGAAACAATTAATTTGAAGAACATCTACTACTTATATAGAAATGTTGGAGTTCAAGATTTTGAGAATAGTATATTAGGTAAATTAAGCAAGTTTTATGAAGAAGAAAAGAAATGTTCTATTAATAAACCTACAGTTTTATTAGATTCGATTAAGTTAATAGCCATGAATAAGGCAAAATATGAGAAAGAATGCAATTTTGAAGATTTATACCGAAATAAAGCAATAAGTAAAAATGAATTTACTGATATGGTTAATTATCATCATTCACAACATAATGATTTTAACAAAAAATCTGAAGAACAAATTACAAATTTAACAAATGATAATTTTTCATTTCAAATAAAATGTATAAAAGCGTTAACAGAAATAATATCTGGTAAAGATAAGAAAAAAAATGAATTTATAGACTTAATTTGTGATACAATTAAAAAGGATATAGAATTAGGATATGCTAATAGTTTAAAAGATTACGCAATGAGTTTTAAAAGCAATCATCAGGATATTAAATTTTCAATATATGATGATGATAGTACAGTATTCACTATGGTTATTTACTGCGTAGAAAAAATTAAGGAGGAAATGAAATAATATGAAAAAATTAGTTATAAATGGATTATATATATACTCTTTAAAAGAAAAAAAAGCATATCATACTGAATTCAAAGATGGTATTAATTTCATTACCTCATGTAAAGAAAATGGTAATAAACGCGGTAAATCTGTAATAATGAAAAGTATATATAGTACTTTAGGTGCAGATTGCTCATTTGCCCCTAAATGGGATTTTATGAATAAAACTACAATATTAGATATAAATATAGATAACGATAAATATTATTTTATAAGGTCAAATAATTATTTTAGAATAGTTGATTCTAATTTTAAAACTATTTTTGAAACAACAAGAAGGATAGAATTATCAGAAAAATTGAGTGAACTATTTGATTTTCATATAGAATTACCAAATAGAGATAACAAATTAGAATTAACTCCACCAGCATATATGTATTTATTAAATTATGTAGATCAAACTGGATTGAATTGTACGACATTTAGTTCTTTCAAAGGATTAGGTCAATATAGTAATTATAAAAAGTACGCTTTATTGTCTCATTTTGGTGTATTTAATGAAGAATACTATGATTTAGATAAAAAACTAAAAGATAGTAATGATGAATTAGAAGTAAATAAAAAAGAAGCTAATGATTTAGACAAATTAATACAAAAAATAGAAAAAGAATTGTCTGGTAATAATTATTCTTTAGACATGACATCACTAAATCATGAAATAGAATTAAGCAAAAACGAGTATAATGAGATAGTAAAAAATTTAAATGATACAAGAAATAAAATAATTCAACTTCAAAATAGTAAGACAGAAGTTGAACATTTATTAGAAGAATTGAAAAATAATATTTCTGATAATAATAAAAATTTTAAAAATTATGATAATGAAACGTGTCCATATTGTAAATCACATATTGATCCATTCGAATTTAGTTATAAATATTATGACAAAAACGATGATTATTTATTTATTAATCAATCTCTGATGACAAAATTAGATGATTTAAAGCACAATATAAAACTTCAAGAAGAGCATTATAAAATGTTTCTTGATCAAATGAATATTTATGATAAAAAAATAAAGAATATAAATTCTGGTATTGATGATATAATAAAACATAAAGGTTTTATAGAAATGCAAAATAAACTTTCAGAAGATTTATATAAATTAAAGCAAAGGGAAATAACTTTAACACAACAAATTAAAGAAATTAAAGCTAAAATTAAAAAATACAATAAATTGAAACAAGAAATTGATAATGAATATTTTAATATTATGACTGAAAGCCGTGATGTACTTTCTTTACAAGAAATAAATCCATCTAATATTAAAAAAATAGATAGTTCATTTGATATTACAGGTAGTATGAGACCTCTTTCTACGATTGCATGGTATTTGTGTTTATTAAAAATAAAAAATAAGTTTAATCCAGATGCAATAAAATTGCCAATAGTTTTTGATAGCCCAAATAATGCAGAATTGGATGATGATAATATAGCAAAAACATTCAAATATATATTAGATAATATTGATGATAATTCACAAGTAATAATATCTACAATAGAATTCAAAAAAGAATTATATCAAAATTACAAAATTAACAATGTTATTGAATTAAATAATGAAACATATAAATTATTAAATGATGAAGATTATACTAAAACAATAGATTTTTATAAAAAGATTATGAACATATAAGTTGTAATAAATTATCTTTAATGTTATAATTATTTTAGTGATTAGTTGTTTATCAACTTTTACTTTAGGGTTTCAGATAACCTTTGTTATCGCCCCAGATTGGAAAAAAGTCGAAAGACTTCAAGATAGAAATCGGTTCTTATGAGTCGATTTTTTTTGTTTGTTGGAAAGGAATTGGTAATATTTGGCAATTAGTATCAAAACAAGAGATATTTATGATGTAAGAGTTAACCTATTAAAAATTTTATGTAAATGTTGAAATTATATTATATTTGCATGTTATAATAATAAATGAAATTTGGTGATAGTAATGGAAAATAACTTGACAGATAACAAAATTAACTATAAATATATTTTGAATAAAATATTTACAGGCTCTTTTCTAGACTATAATCTGGGACATGAAATTATTAATTTTATAAAAATGGATGATAATAACAGATATATTTATGTAAATCCATATGGAGAAAGATCTGAACAATCTGCTAAATATACAGAATATGTATTTCATATAATGGGAATTATTTACAAAAATAAAAGATATTATGAATTAACTGCCGTATCAAAGGTATCAAAAGATGATGTTGGTTATAAAAAAAATAATAAAGAAGAAAAAAACGAGTTAAAATATAAAACATTTTCTTTAAGAAAAATTTTTAAACAAAATAATAATGATAATCGTAGTCATTTATGTACTTTCAAGGCATCTAACTTTTATAAACCTAAAAAAAGGATTTTGTTTTTAGTAAGTGAGAGTACACCCGAAATTGTAGATGAAAGTAAAGATATTATTATTGTTAAATTAACCTGTAATCCTCAACATAGTAGAGCATATTCAAGGGAAAAAGATGTTAAAGTTTTGGATGAAATTATAAATAAATATTTAATTGAAAATAACGATATTGAAATTTGGGATAGTTATGAAGAAGAATTATGTTTTTCATTAATAAGTGATAGAACTAAACTAGAAAATTCCACATCTAATCAAATAGCCTATTTTTTCAACAGGGATAAAAAGTTACTTAATAAATTTTTGAAAGAATTTTTGAAAATAAATGTAGATGATAATTTTAAAATCATCAGAGAAAAAGAAAATATTGATTTATTATTTGAAGGAGATAATAACGTAATTGTTATTGAGAATAAAATAGATTCAGGTATTAATGGTAATCAATTAGTAGTTTATGAAAAATATATAAAAAATGAGTATGAGAGAAAAGATAAATATTTCTATATTTTAGAGCCGCACTACAGTTCAATAACTGAAAAAGAGAAAAATAAAAATGGTGGCGAACATTATAAAATTTTATATTATGAAGAATTGTATAAAGTCTTTAAGAATGCCAAATATAGACCTGCTGGTAAAGAAACTGAATATGGGAACTTTTTATTTAAAGAATTTATATATACAATAGAATATATAAAAATGTCTAAACCATTACAACAAGAAAAAATTGCATATACAAGATTAAAACAAAGAATAAGTGAATTGGAGGTAAGCCATGAATAGTATATTTGAGATAAGAAACTGCTCATGTGTTGACCAAAATGTTGATATTATAGTGAACGCTGCAAATAGAAATTTAATATCAGGTGGAGGAATATGTGGAGCGATCTATAAAAAGGCAGGATATTCTAATTTGAATGAAGTATGTAGAAAAATTAAAACGCCATTAAAAGATGGTGATGCTGTTCTTACTCCTGCATTTAATATTAAGAATGCCAAATATATAATCCATGCTGTTGGTCCTAATTTTAGTTATACTCCTAGTGCTTTTAATGAATTGTTTGATGCCTATTATAATTCATTATTATTAGTGAAAGATAATAATCTTCACAGTATTGCTTTTCCTTTAATTAGTGCAGGAATTTACGGGGGACATTTAGAGAATCCTGCTTCAGTATCAACTAAACAATGTATTATGGCTTATAACAAATTTGATGAAAACTTTCCAGATTATAATATTCATGTAATATTATGTGCATATACCAAAGAAGAATTTGATAGTGCAATCAAAATAAAAAATAATGAAAAAAATATTAAAAGCAAAAAAGTATCTAATGAACAAAATAAACTATCATAAAATAACTATTGATGAATTTTTAAAACTTGATAAAAATAATTTGATGTTAGTCACGAATCCTGGAAGAATGGGGGATGAGGATGGCTCATCTTTTACTATGAAAGATAACGATAAGTTTGTGGTTTACAGAATAAGTGGATGGATGTATGGACAAAACGAGAATAATTCTGTTTCATTTAATATGATGTGTTCTCATTTTCCTAAATGGAAAGAAGCGTGGAAAAATTATGCTAAAGAAGACTATGATGGTAAATATAAGTTTGTATATATGGGGTTTGGTAATGGATTATGCATAGATAAAAGAATTTATGAAGAATTTAATAAGTTTCTTGAACTAGTTGTATCGCAAGACCCTAGATATAAAAGTGAAGAAAAAATACCCGCTTTATACTATAATTCTTGGGAAAAAGCCTTATTGTTATATGTAAATGAAAAGAATATAGAACTTGTGTAAAGGTGATAGAAAATGAAATGTCCAATTTGTAACAAAAATTTAGTTCAAATAATATATGGTATGCCAACTCCAGAAGTATTTGAAAAAGTTGAAAAGAAAGAAATATACTTAGGTGGATGCGAAGTTTTTGTAGGATTAGAACAGCCGATATATCACTGTTATAACTGTAATAATAACTTTTATAAGGATTTAGTAAATTATGAAAAAGTAAATGATAGCACGTAAGATAATATTGAATTACCATCATTTATAAATAAAAAAGACTTGAGCGAAAGATAAAGCAATAAAAATAATAATTATAGAAAATATGGATAATATGATTCAACGATATAGAAATGTTAGGTAAAGTTATATGAGTGAAAAAGATATGGATTCTATTATGAATCCATATCAAGAAGAACAAAAAACTAAAGGTTATATAAAACAGTTACAATGAGATATGGCTATTGGGTTACAACAGGTAGAAAATTTAAGGCCATCTAAATATCTTGAACAGATTAGTAAAAAATATTTTGGGTGAATTACTAATCAAAGAAGTAGAATAAAGTTTTAGAAAATATTACTCCACAAAAGAACAACAAAAAGATATTAATCATAATGATTAGAATGCGATTAAATTGACAGAGGAAATGCTACAAGAAAATCAAAAATAAAATATTTTCTGTAAAAAAAGGGATAGATATAAAAAATGCAGAGGAATTTATAGATAATGATATTAATAATATTTTAGAATTGTATCATATACTAAGCGATGGTACTCACGGAGAAGCTGTCAGATATAGCATAATTCAATTGAAAACAATAAAAAACGTGTAGAAGATGGAATAAATTTTTTATCTATCATGTTATTTAATATTAATAAATTACAAAGCATTGAAAAAATGTAAATCTGTAATACTTTTTTGATATTTTTCAGCTATAAATTTTACCATATTGACAACGAAATTTTTTTGTATTAAGATAATCAATGAAGAAGGAGTTTAGCTCTAACTTCGACGAGTTTTTTTGATCTTACGTTTTCTTAAAATTAGAAAATGTAAGTTTTTTTATTTTTCCAATTTTTACGGAAATTTTCATGTTTTCTTTCTTTTCATTATAAGGTATTGTGATATAGTGCGATGTACAAGCCAACAGTTTTTTATTGTAATTTTCTAATAAAATGATATATTAGTAGTGATCGATTATTGTATTTGATTATTGACTAACTCGGCTAGCTTTTTAGGTACAAATCAGGTACAAATATTTTGAATTTATAAAATTTTAAACAAATTAATAAAGTAAAAAAAAACTTGATTTTTCAAGATTTTAAAAATTAAAAAATAACTAGAAAGATTGTAAATGAATCCCTTATCTTAGTCCATTTAGCTTATACATAAGGAATACTATTTAGTGTTCTTTTTTGTTGTACTTCAATATGGTATAATACAAATAGATTTAGTTCAGGAAGTGATGGTATGAAAGAAGAATATATGGTAGATAATTATTTGAATTATTTAAAAAATCAATTGGTAAAGAATAATATCTTAGAATACCAAAGAATATTGAGTGATATTGAAATGCGTATGAACTCTTTACTTCAAGTTTAGAATGATAGAGAGATGAGAAAGGGTATTTTATTGTTTGCCAAAGAAGAAGCTCGATTTTATTTGCCAGATGCGAACATCGATATTAAATCATTTGTTGTAACAACCATTCGTAATAGTTTAATAGAAAGTGTAAGTTCTAGTAATTATAAACAAGTAGGTTTTGAACATCAATTGAAGGAAGAAGAAATTAAAACTATAACTTCTTTTGCAATTAAGTATTTTAAGAAGCTTAATTTTGAAGAAGTAAGTAATAACTTAAAAGAAAAAAACATAGACAATTATTATTTAAAAGCGATCAAAAAATATCCTTTAGCGTGGGAAGTTGTGTGTAAAACGGCAAACTTAAAATCATCAGAATTATATTTTGATGCAATTCCTGTGGATAAAAATCATTTTATTTCCATAACTCCCCAACACATGTCTAAATTTACAAGTGATAAGCAAACTGTGTTAGAGGATGGAATGACGGCCACATTTAATGAGCACTTATGTCAAATGCTTGAGATTGCCGTTGCAACAGAGAGTAAAGGATTTTTTACTGATTCATTTAAAGTATTAACTAGAAATTTTGGAAAGACTTTAACGGTCATTCAATATCTTTTAGAACGAAACGGTGTATTTGTAACTTTTAACTATTATTTATCAAATGGATATATTTCTGTGAGAAAAGATTTATTAAGACCTATGCACAGAACTAATGATACGGAATATAAGATTAAAAAGATGAGTGGAATTTCTAAGCGACATAAAAAGTTTTTAGAGTTAAAAATTAGCTCTTCAAAAGTAAGTAAATAAAATAATTGTAGTAGAAGATAATAGAAGTGAGGTGGTATAAGTGGATATTAAAACTATACAGAAAGCGTTATTGGAGTGTTACACAAAAGAGTTGTGTGTTCCTAATGTAAGTGAGGATTGGACGGAAAGTAATAAGTGTTTTGGAATGAGTGGGATTACCGCACTTATTGTTCAAGATTATTTTGGCGGTAAAATTGGTAAGATTCATGTGAATGGAGTGAGTCATTATTTTAATATCTTGAATGATCAAGTTGTTGATTTAACTGCTAGTCAATTTGATAGTGAGATTGATTATACAGATTATGAAATAATGAATCGAGATTTAATATTAACAGAAAATACAAAACAACGATATGAGTCATTAAAGAAAAGGCTTATTAAGAAATTACTCACAAAGGTTGATGAAAGAGTACATGGTTGTAAAAGCTGTGGAAAATTAGTGGAAAAATTTCCGAATGATGCTACAGTATATTTAGGAAAGAATCATGATATTGTCTTAGTGGGAGAAGCTCCTGCCAATAATGGATGGAGAAAGAGTCATAAATTGTGGTGTGATGTCAATGGAAAGGTATTACCAAGTGGTGTTATATTACAAAGATTATTTGATATTATTGATAGAAATATCTTTGATACTACTTTTTTAGAATCTGTAAAATGTTACCCTCTAGAAAGAAAGAGTTTGAAAACATGTTCAAAAAATTGTAAGGATATTATGTTAGAACAATTAAAAATTTTAAACCCTAAGTTGGTTATTACTCTTGGAAAATTTCCAACAAGAAATTTATTGGACTTTAAATTTAATAAATTTGGTGATGTAGTGGGAAAACTTTATGAGGTTGATGGTTTTAAAGTATTACCAATATACCATCCTAGCCCTATATCACCTAAGAGTTATAAAGGGAATCTTCCAGTTTTTATGAAACTGAAAGAATATATGGATCAGTAATATTTGTAAGAGAATAGGTAAAAGTGTGTAATGGAAATTTACACATTTTTGATTTGTTTTAACTTTCGTTCTCTATAAGTAAAAAACATATATTTTTGTTAGTGTATTGTATTTGAAAAGAATTATTTTATACTTTTATTGTTGAATTCGAGTTTATCATAGAAATTATTTTTGTAGATAAAGTTTAATAGGATGAGATATGTTTATAGATATGATATAATGTTAATGAATATATGTAGGTGATTTTCATGAGTGAAAAAGATTTAGATTCTAGTATGAATCCATATCAAGAAGAACAAAAACCTAAAGGTTATATAAAACAGTTACAATGGGATATGGCGATAGGATTACAACAGGTAGATAACTTAAAACCATCTAAATATCTTGAACAGATGAGTGAAAAAAATATTTTAGGTGAATTAACAATTAAAGAAGTAGAGCAAAGTTTAAGAGAATATTACACTACAAAAGAAAAACAAAAAGATATTAATCATAAGGAATTAGAATGTGACTTTGTATCTATGAGAATAGTTGAATTATTAGATCAAGATAATTTTGAATTATCAGTAAATTATCTAAAATATATTCATAAATATTTATTTCAAGATGTTTATGAATTTGCAGGAGAGTTTAGAAAAATAGATTTTTCGAAACATGAAAAAATATTAAATAATGATACAGTTGCATATGGAGACTCTAAAACATTAACCGAGTCACTAGAATATGATATTAGCTTAGAAAAAGATAAAAGCTATAAAGATATGACTGTTGTAGAAGTTATAAAAAATATTACTAACTTTTCTTCCAGTATATGGCAAGTACATCCTTTTAGAGAAGGTAATACTAGAACAACAGCAGTATTTATAGAAAAATATTTAATTAGTTTAGGGTATAACGTAGATAATTCGTTATTTAAGGATAAATCAGTGTATTTTAGAAATGCTTTAGTAAGAAGTAATTATTTTAATAATTATTTAAATATCAAAGAAGACAAAAGTTATTTAATTAAATTTTATGAGAATTTATTATTGGGTAAAAATAATAATCTACACTCAGAAGATTTGATTGTAAAAGAGTTATTTTAGGAGGGTTACTATGCAAGAGTTAACAAAAAAAATTAAAGAGTTTAATGAAGAACGTGACTGGGATCAATTTCATAGTCCTGAGAATTTGGCAAAATCAATATCAATAGAAGCAGGAGAATTATTGGAATGTTTTCAATGGAATTCTAATTATGATATTGAAGAAGTAAAATCAGAACTTGCAGATGTAATTAACTATGCATTATTGCTGGCAGATAAATTAGGAGTAGATCCTGAGAAAATTGTTTTGGATAAAATGAAAATTACAGCAAAAAAATATCCAATAGAAAAAGCTAAAGGAGTAAGTACAAAATATACAAAGTTAAAATAAGTTTTTAATATAGTAAGGAGTATGCAAAATGTTAGTGTATGAAGGAATAAAATCAGGTTTTATTAATGATGTCAACTTAAATCTCATTGTAAATAAAATTTATGAAAAATATCAAAAATATTTTGGAAGAACAAGTGATTCTCAATTAAACTCGTGGAAAAATTCTATGCAATATATGCGAGGTGTATTAGATGACAATGAAATACCAGACAATGCAGGAGTAGCTATTGAATTTAATATTCCAACGACTTCTAAAAGAATAGACTTTATTCTATCTGGTAGAGATAGAAATAAAAAAGATTCTGTTATTATTATAGAACTAAAGCAATGGGAAAAATGTGACGCAGTAGAAGGAAAAGACGGAATTGTTTCTACTTTTACTGGGCATGCAATAAGAGAAGTTACACATCCGTCATATCAAGCTATGAGCTATGCTAATTTAATTAAAGACTTTAATGAAACAGTGCAGCTAGAAGATATAGGTTTACACCCTTGTGCTTTTCTACATAACTATGTATTAAATGAAGATGATCCAATTTGCAGTAGTCAATATCAAGAATACATAAAAGAAGCTCCAATGTTTGGGTCTAATGATTTTATGAAACTAAGAAGTTTTATAAAAAGATATATTCTTGAGGGTGATGATAGGGAAACTTTATATAAAATTGAAAATGGAAAAATCAGGCCATCCAAAAGACTACAAGACTCACTTACTAAAATGTTACAAGGCAATAAAGAGTTTAACATGATTGATGAGCAGAAAGTAATCTATGAAGATGCTATTAGAATGGCAATAGATACTTTATCAGCAAATGATAAAAATGTATTGGTCGTACAAGGAGGACCAGGTACCGGAAAATCAGTTTTAGCAATTAATTTATTGGTTGAACTTACTAACAGAAATATGACTTGTTTCTATGTAACTAAGAATGCAGCACCAAGGGCAGTCTTTAGAGATAAATTAAAAGGCTCATTTAAAATGACATATATTAATAATTTATTTCAAGGATCAGGACAGTTCACAGAAGCCGAGAGCAATGAAGTTGATTGTTTGATTGTAGATGAAGCACATAGATTAAATGCAAAATCTGGAATGTTCCAAAACTTAGGAGAAAATCAAATTAAAGAGATTATCAATGCTTCCAATTTTTCAATATTCTTTATTGATGAAGATCAAAAAGTTACACTAAAAGATATTGGCTCAGTAGATGAAATAAAGAAATATGCTAAAGAATTAAATGCAGGAATAAAAATTGTGGAGTTAGAAAGTCAATTTAGATGTAATGGATCCGATGGATATCTTGCTTGGTTAGACAATGTTTTAGATATAAGAAAAACTGCAAACTTCGATGGTATGGACTTTGACTATGATTTTAGAGTAGTAGATAATCCTAATGAGTTAAGAAAATTAATAGAAGAAAAAAATAAAATAAATAATAAGTCAAGATTAGTTGCTGGATATTGTTGGAATTGGATTAGTAGTGGTAAAAATGACTCTAATGTTCATGATATAGTAATCCCAGAATACAATTTTGAAATGAGTTGGAATTTAGGAAATTCACAAACATGGGCAATTGATCCTATGTCTGTAAATGAAGTGGGATGTATCCACACATGTCAAGGGTTAGAATTTGACTATGTAGGAGTAATAATAGGTGAGGATATTAGATATGAAAATGGAAAAATTATTACAGATTATACAAAAAGAGCAAAAACAGATCAATCATTAAAAGGAATCAATAAAATTGCCAAAGAACAAGGTCAAGAAGTAGCAAATCAAATAGCAGACAAAATAATAAAAAATACATATAGGACATTAATGACAAGAGGAATGAAAGGCTGCTATATATATTGCATAGACAAAAAGCTACAACATTATTTTAAAAGAAAAGTTGAAGGTGATAAGAATGAAATTATATCACATAGATAGAAGTGGAACTATAAATGTGGGTCAAACACTTGATTTACAAAAAAATATTTCTCTTGGAAATAAAAATAACACTAAACTTTTAAATATGGTAATGCCATATTATAATGATGGACTTTCACATCATGGTATTCAATATTTATTAAATAATCATTTGTTTAATAATAATGTCATGCCATTAAGTAATGTTATGGATATAATATTTGAGTATGAAAGATTATTAAATTACAAAGAAAAACTATCACGATACCAAGCTTTTTATGCGTTTGATAGTGAAGGCGTTAAAAAATTTATAAATGATAATAATTTATCTGATACATTTTACAAGATATACGAAGTGAAATCAGATTATTTTGAAAAACATAATATGAGTTTAATAAGTGGTTCTATGCATTATAATATTGCAGCAATGGCAAAAATATATTGGGAGGATGGAGAGGATCCATATGGTAGGCCAGTATTAAATGAATATTTGTTAAAATATCCAATTCAAGTTTTAAAAGAAGTCAAATTAGAAGAGTTAGACTAAGTTGTTTTAATATAACTTGCAATCCTCCTCAAACAGAGCTAACATACACTACAAGGAATCGATTTTTGTCTTATGTTTTAAAAGATGACCCTCATCGCCCGATGAAAGTAAAAATCGAAATTTGATATAAAAACGTGCTATTTGTTAATAATCATTTTAATATCAGTATATAAATAAAACGTCGATATTCAGATCATCTGATACAATCGATGTTTTTAATTATGGTTAATTTATTATTTTCTTAATTTAAAAAGTTATAATAAGTAAAAATAAGATTTGCAATATGAACACAAAATGTCGTATTTTGTTGATTTATAAATATATCCATGTTACAATGTAATTGTAAGTGAGATACCATGATAATAAAGGGCTAGTACAGACTTTATATGGTTTTAACTAACCCTTTTTTCGTAAAAAAATACAAAAAAACTGCCTAAGCAGTTGAACACATACGTGAGCATTTAGGGTAAAACCTTTATTTTAACTCTCTATGTCATCTTAAATGGTATTAAGACAATTACATAGTATCATATTTTTGGGAGGTAGTCAATATGAAAAAATATAATATCGGATTAGATATTGGTACAACATCCGTTGGATGGGCTGTTGTTGAGGATGGAACACAAAATATTATAAGAAAAGGAAATAAGGCATTATGGGGTGTTCGTTTGTTTGAAGAAGCACGTACTGCTGAAGAACGAAGAAATTATCGAAGCACGAGAAGAAGATATGATCGTCGTAGAAATCGTATTAAACTATTACAAAATGAATTTTTAAGTGAAATAAATAAAGTAGACACTACATTTTTTACGAAGATGCAAGAATCAAAGTATCATGAAAAAGATAATAAAAATAAAACAATAAAATTAACTAATGGTGAAAGAGAACAAATCAAGAATTATTATGAAAAATATCCAACAATTTATCATTTACGAAATAGATTAATCAATGATCCAAGTAAAGAAGATATTCGTTTAGTATATTTGGCAATTCATCATATGATAAAGTATCGTGGTAACTTTTTGTATGGTAATTCATCATTTAACGTTAATAATTTAAATTTAACAGAAAATTTATATCAAGTATTTGATTCATTTCAAAATCATATTTCTTTATTAGAAATACCAGATAATTATAAAGATATAATTGATTTTAATCAATTTGCAAAGATATTATTAAACCCATCAAAAAATGATATTAAGGTTGGAATTAAGGAATTATTATCTGACCTATGTGATAAAAAATTCATTGCTGAACTATCAAAAGCTCTAGTTGGAAATAAGTTTAATGTTGCAAAATTATTTATGATAGAAAATCCAGAAACAAAAGTAGAAATTTATTTTAATGGGAATGATTTTGATGATAAATATGCAGATATTGAACAACTTCTAGGGGATAAGGTAGAGGCGTTACAAGAATTAAAAAATTTATATGATACTGTATTTCTAAAAAGATTATTTAACGGGAGTGATCATGTTAGTCTTTCCGGTCTTATGGTTTCAAGATATGATCAACACCAAAAAGATTTGAAATTATTAAAAGAAATTTTCCGACCAAATAAAAAATTACGTAAAAAGTTATTAAAAACTAACGGAAAAGAAGAATGTTTATATGATAATTATATTTCTAATCATATGACACAAGAAGAATTTTCAAAAGAATTAATAAAATTAATTAGTTTATTAATTGATCAATCCGAAGAAAAAGATCAAAAATATTTTGAGTTATTTACTGAAGATGTAAAAAAGAGAATTGAAAATGGTGATTTTCTACCTAGAATTACGGATGCCGAAAATGGAAAATTTCCTTATCAATTAAATAAAGATGAATTAATAAAGATTATAGAAAATCAAGGTAAGTATTATCCATTTTTACTAGATAAAACAAAGGATGAAAGTTATAAAATTGTAAAATTATTAGAATTTAAAATTCCATACTATGTTGGACCATTAGTTTCTGATACAAAAAGTTCATTTGCATGGATGGAACGAAAAGTTGATAATGTGAAAATTACACCATATAATTTTGATGAAGTTATTGATAAGGAAAAAACTGCTGAAAAATTCATTAAAAGGATGATTTCTCATTGTACTTATTTATTAGATGAATATGCACTTCCTAACAATTCTATTTATTATTCAAGATATAAAGTTTTGAATGAATTAAAACAAATAAGAGTGAATGACCAAAAACTATCAAATGAACAACAACAATATATTATCAAAGAATTATTTGAAAAAACAAAAGGAACAATTACACAAATTAAATTTTTAGAATTTTTGAACAGTTGGCACGAAATGGATATGTACAATGGTGAATTTAACATTAGAGGATATTCTAGTGATAATAAGTTTGCCAATAATTTACAGTCTTATTATGATTTTTTTGGACCAGATGGTATATTTGAAAACACAAAATATAATGAAGAACAAGCTGATAAGATTATTGAATGGATTACCATATTTGATGATAAAGATATTTTAGAACATAAATTAAGACGAGAATTTCCGGATTTATCTGATCAACAAATTAAAAAGATCTTATCAAAAAAATATTCTGGATGGGGAAGTTTATCGAAAGAATTATTATCTACTAAATATTATAAAGACAAAGAAACAAATATATCTAAATCAATCATGGATTTAATGAATGAGACTGATGAAAACTTCATGCAGATCATTAATAATGATAAGTATCAATTTCAAAAAATGATTCAAGAAAAAAATAGTAAGAAAAGTATAAACACGTTAAACTATCAAGTTGTTGAACCTTTGGCCACTTCTCCTGCAACTAAACGAGGAATTTATCAAGCTTTAAAAATTGTTAAAGAGATCGTAGAATATATGGGATATGAACCAGTTCGTATTATGATTGAAATGGCAAGAGGGGAAGAAAAAAAGCAAAGAAAAGACGATCGAAAAAAATATTTGGAAAAAATATATGATAATTGTAAAACAGAAATTGAAAATTATAAAACATTGAGAGATGAGTTGAAAGACCACGAAATTAATACTCAAAAATTATTTTTATACTTTATTCAAGAAGGAAAGTGTTTATATTCTGGTAGATCACTAAATATTGAAGATCTTGATTCTTATGAAATTGATCATATTATTCCTAGAACTTTAATCAAAGACGATTCTATTGATAATAAAGCATTGGTGTATAGAGAGTGTAATCAAAAGAAAGCTGCTAGTTATGTTTTACCTTTAGAATATAGAAATGAAGCAAATAAGAGATGGTGGGCAAGATTAAAAAAATTAGGATTAATCTCTGCAAAAAAATTTCACAATTTAAGTAGAAGAAATTATAGTGACGAAGATATTCAAGGGTTTATTAATCGTCAATTAGTTGAAACAAGACAAATAACAAAACATGTTGCAAATATATTAAACAATTATTATAAAAAGACAAAGGTAGTATATTTAAAAGCTAATTTATCACATAATTATCGTGAAAGATACGATTTATTTAAATTCCGTGAAATTAATGATTATCATCACGCACATGATGCCTATTTGGCTGCTGTACTAGGTGAGTATAAAGAAAAATATATGAAAAAGGATATTAATTTTCAAATGGTTAAGGAAATGAATGATCGATTTAAAGAATTAAATCAATTCAAAAAATTAAAATATGGTTATGTGATTAATAGTTTAGACGAAGAAGCAAGCGATATTGTAAATGATATATCGAAAAATTTGGTAGATGATGAGTCAGGAGAAATATTATTTGATGCTCATAAATTTAATCAAAAAATCGAAAATACATTATATCGAAATGATATTTTAGTTAGTAAAAAAACAGAAGTTAGAACTGGAATGTTCTATAATCAAACAAAGCAGAAAAAAGGTTTGAAAGGTTTGGCATTGAAGGGAAATATGCCATCATCCTTATATGGATCATATACTAGTATTAAACCAGCTTATGCGGTAATGGTTATGTTTAAAAAACGAGGTAAAGAAAATAAACGCCTAGTTGGAGTTCCTATTTATTATGTTAATCAGCCGAAAGAACAATTGTATCAATATTTAAAAAGTCTTTTAAAAATAAATAAAGATGATGATTGTGAAATTATTAGTAAACCACTTCCATTTTATTCATATTTGAAATGGGATAATCAGATTTGTTATTTAGTGGGTGCCTCAGATACTGTTGAAGTTTGTAATGCAAAAGAATTCCATTATGATAAGCCATTTTATATAAAGTATAAATATGCTTTACACCAGTTATTTCATCGTCCAAAACAAAAACTTGATGAGCGAGAATATAATGAAAGCCTAAATAAAATCATACGATATATCATCGAAAAAATTTCAACAGAGTATGTATTGTATCAAAATTTAGTAAGTGATTTAAAAAGAATGAGTCAATATGATGATCTAGATGTTAATTCGACTGAGAAAAAAGAACAAATAATAAAGGAATTAACTAAACTGTTAAATTGTAACAGTGAGAATGCAAATTTTAAATTTTTAGATAAATCCTATTCTTCTGCATTTGGTAAAAAAAATGGAAGAATAGTTATTCAAGGAATTGTTATTAATAAGTCAGTTACAGGGATAAAGGAAAGGCAATATGAGTTTTAGGACAGTTGTAATCACTAGACAATCAAAAATTAGTTATAAGAATAGATTTTTAGTAGTAAAACAAGATAATGATGAAAAGTATATTCATTTGTCAGAAATAGATACAATAATTGTAGATTCAATTTCTGTATCTATTTCTGCGTATCTTTTAAAGGAACTATCTGACTATAAGATAAATATTATTTTTTGTGATGAAAAACATAATCCTTTTGGAGAACTATCCTCCTTTTATTCACGGCATAACACGAGTAAGAAAATTCGTGAGCAATTTGAATGGAAAAAATCTATTAAAGATGAGTTATGGTTTAAAATCGTTGAAAATAAAATAATTAATCAAGCAAGTTTATTAAAAGAGATAAAATCATCAAAATATGAATTAATTATAAGTTATATTACAGAAGTTACAATTGGTGATAAGACCAATCGTGAAGGACATGCTGCTAAAGTATATTTTAATGAATTATTTGGTAAAAAATTTTCAAGAAATGAAAACAATGATATTAATGCAGCTTTAAATTATGGGTATGCGGTTTTGCTATCTACTATTAATAAAGAAATTGTTAGTAATGGATATTTAACTCAAATTGGAATTCACCATAAAAACGAATTTAATCCGTTTAATTTAACTTGTGATTTAATGGAACCGTTTCGAATTTTAATTGATCGATTTGTATATTATAATCAAGGAAGAATATTTAATACCGAATATAAATTAGATATTGTCAATATTTTTAATGGCAATTATACTTATTTAGGAAAAAAATATGTATTAAAAGATATTATTAAAATGTATGTAAAAAATACGTTAGATGCAATGAAAGACATAGAAAAATATAAAGGATTTGTTTATGAGGGATAGAGTAATGAGAACTATGGTATTTTTTGATTTACCTAATGTTTATTTGAGGGATAAGAAAAATTATATAAAGTTTAGAAAATATTTAATTAATGAAGGATTTATCATGATGCAAGAATCTGTATATTCTAAGATAGCTTTAAATTCACAGCAATCAGGATTGTTAATAAATCGAATTAGAAAAAATGCACCTAAAAAAGGAATTATTCAAGTTATGACAATTACAGAGAAACAGTATTCCCAAATTGAATATATAATCGGTGAAACACAAAATAAAATCATCGATACGGAGGACAAATTAATTGTATTATGAAAATTAAGATTAATTATTTGGATCATGAAATCGAATTTTCCAAAGAATCTGTTTCTGTGTTAGAAATAGAAAACAAAAAATATTTTTACAGAATTGTATTAGGATTATATAATATCTTTCAAAAAAATATATCAGATGAAATTATATTTTTAGATGAACAAAATCATGAGCTTAATTATTCTAATAAATTAAAAATATTTATTGATTATTTTGATTTTCAACTGGGTTCAAAAAAAGTAATCAATGAAATATCAAGATATATAGAATCTGAATTGGATGAAGAACATAGAGAACAATTAATAAAACAATATACTAAAATTGGTAATATTTACAAGAAAATATTGAATGAAATAGATTTGCCATTATCTATTAATCCAGATATTGATATTGAAAACTTAACAAAATTGATGAAATTAAATATTGTAATGAAGAATGATTTATTAGATAATCTCTTATTATTAATCGATTTAGAGAAAGTTTTGAAAACAAATAATTTATTAGTTTTTGTCAATTTAAAACAATATCTAACAAGAGAAGAATTATTAGAGTTTTATAAATATAGTATTTATAACCAAGTTGATGTTCTATTAATTGATTCTCAATCTTATGGTACAAAATTAGAATTTGAGAAAAAGTTAATAATTGATTCAGATTTAGATGAATTTATGTTAGAATAACAATAGATGATGTAGAAAATACCATGAAAGAAATTACTACTCTATGGTATATGTACATAGATTTAACCTTATTTGAGGTTTTAGTTCTATGTCATCTTTGATGGTATTAAAACTCGGTGGGATAGGTGCTTGTAGTAAAGCATGTTTTAGTTCTATGTCATCTTTGATGGTATTAAAACACATTTCCAAATAAAACACTTAATGTTATCGTTTTAGTTCTATGTCATCTTTGATGGTATTAAAACAAAGAAAGGGTGGAAAAATATGTTAGAAATGTTTTAGTTCTATGTCATCTTTGATGGTATTAAAACATAAAATTCTTGGGTATAAAGAAGAAATAAGTTTTAGTTCTATGTCATCTTTGATGGTATTAAAACATTAACTATATACCATTTGCAACGTTAGATGTTTTAGTTCTATGTCATCTTTGATGGTATTAAAACACTATGATTTAATTAATAGATTATCTTATAGTTTTAGTTCTATGTCATCTTTGATGGTATTAAAACCACATCTAATTAGTTCTAAAATACCTTGCTGTTTTAGTTCTATGTCATCTTTGATGGTATTAAAACTAATTTGCTTAAAAGAAAACCTAGTTGTAAGTTTTAGTTCTATGTCATCTTTGATGGTATTAAAACCAATTATAGCAGATAAAAAATTAAAACGCAGTTTTAGTTCTATGTCATCTTTGATGGTATTAAAACTTATGAAACTGAAACGTTACTATTAACTGAGTTTTAGTTCTATGTCATCTTTGATGGTATTAAAACAAGAAAAAAAGAAATTAGAAAATAATGCAGGTTTTAGTTCTATGTCATCTTTGATGGTATTAAAACGAAATAAATGAGAGATGTTTTGTACAACAAGTTTTAGTTCTATGTCATCTTTGATGGTATTAAAACTTAGCTAATAGTGTACAGTTTTTAGAGTCAGTTTTAGTTCTATGTCATGTTTGGCGATTCAAAACAATCAAATTTGCTATTATCAATTTGATGATATTGATAATACTTAAATTAAAAAACTCATTTTTTGATTGTATTGTACTGGATCCTATTATATTTAATAATATTACTAATCTTTGTATTATTATTTTTACTTATTCTTTAATTTTTTCTGTTAAAGAATAAATATTATCTTTTTATAAATAATTTTATTGCTTTTTTATTTCTTTCTTTCTTTCTCTATTTTACTCTTATTTATATATTTTTTGTTCTAAAGAAAAAGAACTATCATCTAGTCTTTCTACTCCACCCATATGATGTAATCGTATAGTTTTCTCAATGCTCTCCAAATTTTCTTCAACATTTCGATCTCCTTTTAAATAATTATACAACTTTGTACCTTCTTTTGTATAAAATTTTCTCGTTGTTGTCCACTTTTATTATACCACGTTAAATTTAGGTGTTTTTATAAATGCTATTTTTTTTTATCAAAATAAATACTTACTGTTTTAATTTTACTATAGATTATTTAATAATGTTTAGTTAATTTTGTTCGAAATCCAAAAAGATTTGTTACAATAACATTTGGATATACCAAACGTTAGGTGTCCTCCTTATAGTAAAGGAGGTGAGGAATATGACGAAAAGAGAGAAATCTCAATATTTCATCATCATTCTCCTATTTATTTTAGTATTTATTCTACTATTTAAATAGCAAAAAGCACACTAACGTAAATACGTATTAGTGTGCACAACCTAAAAATGGAGTGTACCTAACTACTATTAGGTATATCCTCTTTAATTATATGAGGATTTCTCATCCATATACATTTTATCATGATTATCTAAGATATTCAATAAAATTAACAAATAAATTATTGAATAAATTATTGAACTATATTACTATAAGCTAAAAATATTAAATTGATTAAATATCTTAAAAACAATTTATCATTCTATTTTTTCCAATTTTACTTTTTCATAAATTTCCTATATAATAGTCATCCGTGAGGTGATCTTATGAATTCTTTACACCTTTGTAATATAAAAACTTATGAAAAATATTTATTATGTTCGCATGAATCTCCTGAACAATTATCTTATCCTCTTTTGGTATCGCCAAAGTGTATCGAAAAAACAGGCAAAATTCTATATGTAGGGCAAGAAACCAATACATGGGGAAATCAAGGTAATAATGAATTATCTGTTGAACAACTTGAATATCTTTATGATTCTTTCTTGAAAAATGGGGCGACGAACCGTCCTTATTGGAAATTTATTAAAGATATGATTCATGAACCATTGTATGATTCTGTTGTTTGGACTAATTTATTATTATGTGGAAAACGTGATTCTATGGGGACACCAGAAGTTTCTGAGTTCTTATTTCAACTTAGTGAAGAATATTTATGGAACTTGTATCAAATTAGTCAACCAAGTAGTGTGATCATTATGTCCTCACCGAATTCAGTGTATAAACATTTAATTAAACGTTTCTTAGAAAAATTAAATTGTCAGATAACAGAAACCATTTCATCTAAACAGCCGGTTTTAATTGATGAACAGAAAAAGGTTATTTGGACTTATCATCCCAAGTTTCTAGCCCTTTCTAAAAAAACAGATCTAGTCCAAAAATCTTGTAAACAATACATCATGAAATAAACATATATTAATAAAATTATATTTATTCAACTAAAACAAATATTTTACATTCACGGTTTCGGCCGTGTCTTTTCATGTGATATAATAAAAGAAAGTTGGTGATATGATGAAAAATGTATTTATTATTGGTGGTGGCGCATCAGGACTAGTTGCGGCCATCTATTCTGCACGCAAGGGAAATAGAGTAACTATTTTAGAACGTAATTCCAGTTGTGGGAAAAAATTATTAATGACTGGAAATGGACATTGTAACTACGGGAATGAGGATCAATCCCTCACTCACTATCACTCTTCACATCCCGATTTATTATCGACCATTATTTCCACAAAGAACTTAGAAGAAATTACTTCTCTATTTTCGCAAATAGGAATCATTCCAAAAATAAAAAATGGATACTATTATCCTTTTTCTAATCAAGCGACCAGTATCAAAGAAGCACTTCTAAACGAAGCAATTCATCAAGGTGTTCATATGATAACCGATACTTTTGTTACTAAGATTGTAAAAACTGATTTAGGTTTTACCATTGAAACCGAAGGGCCTACTTATCAAGCAGATCAAGTCATTATTTCTACAGGATCTAAAGCTTTTCCCAAGACAGGATCTGATGGAAATGGATATGAATTGGCCAAATCGTTTGGTCATCAAATCATTGATGTTTTACCATCTTTAGTTCAATGTTGTGGGGAAGAAAAGTATTTCAAAGACTGGAAAGGAATTCGTGCCGAAGTCATTGTTTCTTTATACGAAGAAAATAAAAAAATTCAAGAACAAGCAGGAGAAATTTTGTTAACCGATTATGGAGTTAGTGGTATTTGTATTTTAAATTTAAGTGAATACATTTCTAAAGGATTAAACAAAGGATTTTCAGAACAAATTCGAATTAATTTTATCCCATGGTTTGAAGAAGTCTCTAAAGACAAAGTGATTAACTTTTTAACCGATAGAGAACGACATATGTCCAATCGTACGGTGGAACAATTATTAGAAGGATTCCTTCCATATAAACTCATTCATGTCATGTTAAAGAAATGCCATATTTCTCGTGAAAGTACATGGTCGATGTTGTCTACCAAAGAAAAAGATTTATTAGTGACACATTTAATGGCTTTCCCAGTCGATATTACATCAACCAAGTCATTTGATGCCGCTCAGGTATGTAGTGGTGGAGTGTGTTTATCAGAAATTAATCTGGAAACCATGGAGTCAAAGAAAGTATCGGGGCTTTATTTTACAGGAGAAATCATAGATGTGGATGGAGATTGTGGCGGTTATAATTTGACCTTTGCTTGGATTAGTGGCATG
The DNA here is from genome assembly GCA_018716065.1 of Candidatus Pelethosoma merdigallinarum. GTDB lineage: Bacteria > Bacillota_I > Bacilli_A > RF39 > UBA660 > Pelethosoma > Pelethosoma merdigallinarum. The sequence continues at coordinate 48,239 of DVKJ01000017.1, read as the reverse complement.
TTAGCTGGAAAGGCGAGTGGAAAGTAAGATGATTCGATTACGACAAGTTAAAATCCTAGTAGAGCAAGATAGTGAAAATACTAGAAAACAAAAGGTTTCTAAACTACTTCGTTGTAAGATGGAAGATATTCAAAAAGTAATGATTCGCAAACAATCGATAGATGCCCGCCATAAAGATCAAATCTTCTTTGTTTATGAATTAGATGTAGAGGTAGATCAAGAATCAAAAATTCTAAAGAAAAATCATTCTAAAGATATCTTTCCAACACCTGATGAACATTATCACCTCCCTAAACGAGGAACCAAGAAATTACTTTATCGTCCTGTTGTCGTAGGAAGTGGCCCAGCAGGGTTATTTGCGGCTTATTTGCTTGCTGAAATGGGTTATCAGCCAATCATTATCGAACGTGGAGAGAAGATGGCAGAGCGCAAGAAAACCGTGGAATCTTTCTGGCAAACAGGGAAATTAAATCCCGAATCTAATGTTCAATTTGGCGAGGGAGGTGCTGGAACGTTTTCCGATGGTAAGTTAAATACATTAACAAAAGATAAAGAAGGTCGTGGACGAAAAGTCTTTGAAACGTTTGTAAAGCATGGTGCCCCATCTGATATTCTTTATTTACAAAAACCACATATTGGGACGGATCTTTTAAGTCAGGTCATTGTGCGTATGAGAGAAGAGATTATTTCAATGGGTGGTGAATTTCGTTATCAAACCTGTTTAACTGATCTTATCATCGAAGATGGAAAATTAGTTGCGATAGAGTGTAATCATGATGAGACTTTTCCATGTACCCATCTTATTCTAGCAATTGGTCATAGTGCCCGTGATACTTTTGAAATGTTGTATCACCATAACTTAGAAATGCATGCGAAACCATTTGCGATTGGTGTACGTGTTGAGCACCCACAAACACTCATTAATCATGTTCAATATGGACCTAAATATGAGTCATTATTACCACCAGCCGACTATAAATTAACTTATACCACAACCAAAGGTAGAGGAGTGTACTCTTTTTGTATGTGTCCAGGGGGATTTGTTGTAAACGCATCTAGTGAAGAAGGACATTTAGCGATTAATGGCATGAGTAATCATGATCGAGGGGAGAAGAATGCCAATAGTGCCCTTGTAGTTACTTTAAATACGAAAGATTTTGGTGATCAACCATTAGATGGTATGCATTATCAACAAACCTTGGAGCACCTCGCCTATGAAAGAGGACAAGGTAAAATACCGGTTCAATTATATAAAGATTTTCAAAAGAATAGAGCCTCTACTTCATTTGGAGAAGTAGAACCAATCTTTAAAGGTCATTATCACTTTGATAATCTAAAAGAATGGATGCCTCGAGAAATTACAGAAGCTTTAGAAGAAGCACTTCCTGTCTTTGGACGTAAAATGCCAGGCTTTGATCAAGAAGACATGATTATGGCAGGAATTGAAAGTAGGACTTCTTCACCGGTTCGTATTCTTCGTAATGAACATATGGAATCTTCGATCTTAGGAATTTATCCCTGTGGAGAAGGTGCAGGATATGCCGGTGGTATTACAACTGCAGCTATCGATGGATTAAAGGTCGCAGAAAGTTTAATTGAAGACTATGATGTACCAGAAACTTTATCTTAATAATAAAAAGAAGATCTTATCACTGAACTAGATAAAATCTTCTTTTTTTGTTTGTTTTATATTACTCGACACTTTTTAAAGATTCAATCATATCATTTTTCTTTAATTGATAATGAGTGAAAATACTTACAATGATGACAAATATGGCCGTAATACATGCTGATAAAATATAGCTCTCAATATTAATATGTCTTGTAAACATCATATTATCGGTCTCACAAGTAGAAATAATATAGAAACATAAATACAATCCTGCAACAAGTCCTAAAGCAATTCCAATAATATTTAATAAGATAGATTCTTTAATAATGTAACTATCGACTTCACGATGATAGAATCCTAAGACTTTTAATGTTGCAATTTCTCTTTTACGTTCGATAATATTAATATTAGCTAAATTATAAAGAACAACAAAGGCTAAACATGCCGAAGAAACAATCAAGATAAATACTACTGAGTCTAGAGAAGACATCATATCATCTACTGTATTTTTAATATCACGACTAGTCGTAATAATAACGCCTTCACTTTGATTCATAATATCGGTATTTAATTTCTTTTCTTCTTGTTCATTCAAATGATTATATGTTAGTAATAATGAATTATCTTCGTATTCTCCAAATTCGTTCTCATAGGTTTGTTTGGTCATATAACTATAATGATCAATGTAGTTTTCAACAATCGCTTGAACTTTGAAACGATATTCTTTATTATTTTTCTTTATTGTAATGGTATCTTCTGGTTTAATATCGGCTAGTTTAGCTAACTTTTCACTTAAAATGATTTCTCCTTCTTTTAAATGAATTTGTTTATTTTGATTATTGACATCATTTAATTGAATCATGGTATCTAGGGAATCTTCGCCTTCTACGATAACATTGGTCGCATATTCTTTCTCATCTTTAACAATGACCAAAGAATCGATTCGTGTCTGGACGACATCTAGTACGTCATCTCGTTCTTCTAAAGAGTTTTTTAATTTTGATACATTATTGGTATTGGTAAACGAAATCATCGCATCATACAAGAAGACATGATTAAATTGATTTTTGGAAATATCTTGAATAGAATCTTTTAAACCAAATCCAGCTAGTATGAGTGCCGTACATCCTGCCGTTCCTAAAATACTAGCTAGTACTCTAGATTTGTAACGAAAGATGTTTCGCACAGTGATTTTGTTTGAGAATTTTAAATGACGCCAGATGATAGAGATACGTTCTAGTAATACACGACGTCCTGCTTTCGGAGCTTTTGGACGCATGAGATTCGCAGGCGTTTCTTTTAATACTTTAATAGCCGCATAAATGGTAGATAAACCAATACATAGAGCCGTAATTACAATACCTAAGGTTGTATAGAGAAGATTAAATCCTAGATGAATTGGAGGTAAGGTAAACATAATTCCATATATATCCCAGATAATCATCGGTAATATAGTTGTTCCAATCGCAATACCAATGATTCCTCCTAGAATGGTTGTAATTAGCGCATAATGTACATATTTTGAAATGATGGATAAATTATTAAAACCTAATGATTTTAGTGTTCCAATATCACTACGATCATCTTCTACCATACGTGTCATCGTGATTAAACTAACTAATACGGCAATCACATAAAAGACAAGTGGGAAGACGTTTCCAATTTGTTTTAGATTATCGGTCGCATTAATAAAATCATTATAAGCAGAGTTATTCTCTCGCGAATTGGTATACCATTTAACGGGTGTAAGATTTAGTGTATCGGTATTTATCATAGGGTTACTTAAATAGGCACCATAGACTTCTTGATAGCAATTTTCTTGTTGCTCTTCGGTGATATCTTCGATTTCTTGTTCTACTTTTTCAATTTTGTCTACATATTCATCACTACTAGTTTCTAATTCTTTTGCGCCTTCGACCGTTAGGTAAATTTCCTCGATCGAAGTTTCATCAAAGAAATCTTTATTCGCAAAAGCATAATAGTTAATTTTTCCATTTCCTACGGTCGTGGTGTCACGGTAATAAGAAAAATATAAAGGACTTTCTGCGACCCCGACAATCTGATATTCTTGATCATCATCCATGGTAATCGTGTCATCTACTTTTAACTTTTGATTGGTTAAAAGAGCTTGTTCTACGACAATTTCATTTTTCTTTTGAGGTAATCTTCCTTTTGTAATCGTAATTTTGTTCATCTTAGAATGAACTTCTATAAATTTTATGGCATACTCTTCTTTATCAATAATGGCCACTTGATCTTTACTATGAATCAGTTTCACTTGACCAACTGATTTTAATTCTTCAATAGCCTTTATATTATCATCATTAAATCCTAAAGTAGAAGTGATTTTTAAGTCATAAACGTTTCGGTCATCTAAATAATCATCGATCGTCACCAGCATATCGGGCGAAGTAATTTTAATTCCAACAAAGAATCCAACTCCTAAAAGAGACATGCAGGTTAAAGAGAGGAATCTTTTAAAGGTACTTTTAATATCACGAATATTACTTAATCTTAATTTATTTTTCATCGTTACCACTCAATTTCTTCAATCGGAGTTGGTTTTTCATTGATGATGATATCTTCTACTTGTCCATTTTTAAATTTAATGATTTTATCGGCCATAGGCGCAATTGCACTATTATGCGTGATGATGATGACAGTCATGTGTTCTTTTCGACATGTATCTTCCAATAGTTTTAGAATTTGTTTTCCGGTCTTATAATCTAATGCCCCAGTAGGTTCATCACATAATAATAGTTTAGGGTTTTTCGCAATCGCACGGGCAATGGCGACACGTTGTTGTTCTCCTCCAGAAAGTTGAGCAGGGAAGTTGTCCATTCTTTTTTGTAATCCTACTTGTTTTAAGACTTTTTTAGGATCTAAATGTTTCTTACATAGTTGAACAGCTAATTCTACATTTTCTAAAGCGGTTAAATTTTGAATCAAATTATAAAATTGAAAGACAAATCCAATATCGTGTCTACGATACGTAATTAATCCTTTATTATTTAACTTCGTTACTTCTTTTCCATCGACAATTAAAGTTCCACTCGTCGCCGTATCCATTCCTCCTAGAATGTTAAGAGCCGTTGTTTTTCCTGCCCCACTAGGTCCTAGAATACAAACGAGTTCTCCTTGATCAATCGTAAATGTTGTTTTATTTAGTGCGTTTATTTCGGTATCTCCCATGTGATATACTTTTGAGATTTTATTAAATTCAATATATGCCATAATATCCCTCCTATTATTATTATAATCGAACTCGACGAGAACTTCAACTTTTAGTATATCCAATAAATAGAAAAAAATCGGTTTCCCGATTTAATTTAAGATGAAAATACCAATAGTTAAATATGCCGCAAATAATAACCATAAGACATATGGAATCATAAGAATTCCTGCCGATTTATTTTTTTCATAAAAATGAAGTACCATGGGAATCACCAACACAAGAAGTAATAAAATCCATACAATCGAAGTAAAATACCATTTTAATACGAAGAAGATAATAGGCCACACTAAATTGACAAATAGTTGGGCGTAATAGAGAAAACTTTCGTTTTCGGTATCCTCCTTCTTATTTTGCTTGAGTAAAAAGTAAGATATTCCCATGAGAAGATATAGTAGGGTCCACGCAATAGGAAAAACTACACTACTAGGAGAAAAAGCTGGTTTTACTAACATGTTATAGTCGATAAAATCTTTAATGATAAAACCTACGAAACTTCCTAAAATAATGGGTAAAAATAAGCGAAATGCACCAACAACGTATTTTTTCATAAAGTTCTCCTTTCATTAGTAGTATATTAATTTCGAAAAAAAATATAAATGAAATTGTGTTAATGATGTATTTTCGATATAATAAAAACATAGAAAGTAGGTTCATATGGAAGAAAAAGAAAATGAATTAGTAGAAGAATTTGATTTTGAGAAAAATGAACACAAATTAAGAGAAAATGATTTATATTTATCTGATTATCAAGTGGAGGTATTAAAAAGATATAATCTTGACTATCATGATTTTAGTGATATGAAAAGTTTATTGTTTATGATTGAGGATATTTTAGAACAATCTCCGGAAGAATTAGAAGATTTAGCGACAGTGGCAGATCAAATCTCTGAATTTAACTATTATAATTTAACAAATAAGTAAGGAATGGTTTTATGAAAGAAAATAAAGAAAAAATGGATATGTTAATTAAAAAAATGGTTACTCATTTAAGTGAGAGTATCCCTACAGAATGGGATCACGTATATTTAGGTGTATTTTATTCTGAAGAAGATGAGATAGAAAGCGTCGATTATCAAATTGTATATCAAAGTAATGGTAAAACTTATGATTTATTAGAATATTCGTTTAATCACGACGATGAAATCGTAGGAAATCACTTAGATGAAATTTATCTTATAGCGCAAGACATCAAAAAATTGTGTCATGATGTTGGAGATAAATGGTCGCGTATGAATGTGCGATTGGATGATAATGGTAAATTTACGATCAATTTCACTTACGATGAAAAGGGAACATTAAGTGATCGTATTCAACAGTGGGAAAAAGAACAAAAAATAAACAGTAATTAATTCTATTATTTTCTTTTAAAACAGTTTAAAAGAAAGGCATCCTAATGTCTTTTTTTTGATCCTCTTCCATATAATGTAGTATTAAGGAGGAACCTATGACCAAGAAGAGAGTTTATTTATTGATAATACTTGCCATTCTTTTATTATGCATTATTTTCACATTTAATCATTTTTTTATCTCCCATTCCAGAAAAGTGAATGATTATCCTGTTTTAGAATTGAAAGGTTCACGTATGATTCAATTACAATTAGGAGAAGAATATCAAGAAAAGGGATATGTGGCTCATGATGATCACGATGGCAGTTTAACAAAAAAAGTAAAGGTAAAGAACAATATTGACAATCAAACACCAGGTACTTATGAGATTACTTATAAGGTAACAAATTCGCTAGGTAACACGATAGAAGCTAAACGTTTTGTCAATATAAAGTTAAGTACAAAAGCGGAATATAAAGCAGAATATGACCAAGTTGATAATACCATTCATGGTTGGGGTACTAACAATAAACGAGATGGAAAAAGACCGACGATTGATATATCCAATGAAGAATTAAAGAAATATGGTGCCTATGCGATGGGAGCGGATGAAAAGGTTCTATATCTAACATTTGATGAAGGAAATAATGAAACGTATTTAGAAGAGATTGTAAAAATATTAGATCAAAATGATGTTCAAGCGACTTTCTTTTTATGTCGTCATTATATTGAAAGTCATCCGGAACTGATGCGTCATTTAGTAGAGAAAGGTCATTCTGTTGGCAACCATACTTCAACGCATCCATCTATGCCTAGTCTTGCGACGAAAGCTCATTTTGAAAAATATTTGAATGAATTAATTGTTACGGAAGAAGCCTTTGAAAAAGCGACTGGTAAACCGATGGATCATATTTATCGTGAACCCAAAGGAGAATATAGTTTACGTAGTTTATCCATTGTAAAAGATTTAGGTTATAAAACTTATTTTTGGAGTGCGGCATATCAAGATTGGGATGATAAATTAACCAAAGAAGAAGCTTTAGAATCGATGATGGAACGTGTTCATAATGGTGCGATTTATTTATTACATCCTACTTCTAAGGGAAATTATTTGGCCATGGATGATTTTATTAAAACCATGAAAAAAGAAGGATATACCTTCGATTTAGTAAAAAATATTGATTAATGTTTCTTTCTCGTTAGTAAAATAATAATACCTACACAAATAACTCCACCTACTATTAAGAATCCTGATAGAAGAGGAGTCATTTCAATGGCTAGACCACTTTCTTCATTTTTATATTGATCTAAAATTTCTATCTTTACATTTTCCATAATGTTTTTAATTTCTGTTTTTTCTTCATCAGTAAATTCTGTTAATTTTTGTGCGGTAAAGGTAATATTTTTGCGATTCACCACAGTATAAAATTCATAAATATATAAAGAATTAATACTATCGTAGTAACTAGATTCAATATAAGTTAAGCCTTGATTCTTCCAAAGTTGATATTGTAAAGAATTAGAACTTTTTGCAATTTCATCTGCTAAGCTTTGAATATCTTGATTTGAATAGTTGCTTAAGTTGTTGATATCGGAATCATTGGAACGAATAAAAAAGTCAAAACTATCAGACATAGAATATAGATCTATTTGATTGTTCGTAAAATATTGTTCAAATTCTGTTTGACTCATACCAAGCAATTCGATTTGTTCTGCGCTAAGTGTCGTATCTTTGGTTAAAGTATACCAATCTTGATTTAAAGAAACGGTCATATTTAAATCATTGATCGTATAATCTTGAGTAGTACCTTCTGCGTGTACTACAAACCCAGGTACTAAGACCAACATTAGAACCACCATCATAAAACATTTTCTCATAATAAACACCTCTGTAGATAGTATATCAAATATTTAGAAAGATGTCTTCTTTAAAATTGTGATATCTTGACAAAAAAATAAAAAAAATATTACAATCAATATAGGTGATGTTTATGAATCCAGAACGTATTGGTCAAATGATTAAAGATATTCGTAAAAAGAACCATTTAACACAAAAACAATTTGCCGATAAATATGGCGTAACTTATCAAGCCGTTAGTAAATGGGAAAATGGAAAAAATATTCCCGATATTGTATTACTTCGAGAAATCGGTAAGGATTTCGAAATTCCTATGGAAGATTTACTAGATGGAAAAACAAGTATTACTCCAAAAAAATCATTTGTGAAAAAATATAAATGGTATATCCTAGGTATTGTTGTTGTATTCTTACTAGGTATTTTTGGATACTTTTATTCTCATCATCAAGATGAATTTGAGTTTAAAACCATTTCTGCGAATTGTAATCAATTTAAACTTTCAGGAAGTATTGCCTATAACGAGAATAAATCTTCAATTTATATTTCACATATCGAATATTGTGGCGAAGAAGATACAACTATGTATCAATACTTAGAATGTAATTTATATGAAGTAAATCAAAATACAGAGACTAAGATTCAAGAATATGTCAAAAAAGATACATCAATGACTTTAGAAGAATTCTTAAAAGATATTACTTTTAAAATTGATAATTATGAACAACAATGTAAAATTTATAAAAATGAAAACCTTTATTTACAAATTAATGCGACCGATATGAATGGAAAAACAACAACCTATAAAGTCCCTTTATCACTAGATCACTGTTAACTCAACCTTACGTTGAGTTTTTTCAACTTCCTCGTTATTGAAAAAGAATACTTACTTAAGATAAGATAATGTTGAGGAGGAAAATGATGAAGAAAAAGAATATTATTTTAATTATTATCGTGATACTGTTAGTACTTATTTTTGGAGGTATATTGATATATAATAATCAATTTGTAAATAACAAAGAACTAGTGGTAACAGAAAGTTTAATTACCAAACAAGCAAAGTATGAAGAAGAACTAATCACAAAAGGATATACGATTGATAATCCTAATGTTGTGTTAGATCCCTATCACAATTCCCCACTAACAGCTTTAGTGATGTTTGAAACAGAAGAAGAAGTAACACCAACCATAACAGTTCATGGCGAAGATGAGTTATCTACCTTTAGTCATACTTTTGAGTCTAGTAAAATTCACTATTTACCAGTTTATGGATTATATCCAGATACAGAAAATACCGTTACGATTACCTATACAGAAGATGGAGAGGAAAAAGAGAAAGAACTTAAAATTAAAACAGAAGCTCTACCAGAAGATTTTATCTTGCCAACAAGTGTAGAAGCTGATAAAGAAAATCTTTCAAATGATTTATATTTTTTCACTCCTTCTAGCAAGGGATATACTTGTGCGTATGATGTAAATGGAGATGTTCGTTGGTATTTGAGTAGTAATGCCTTATGGGATAATGCAAGATTAGAGAACGGACATTTATTAATTAGTACGGAACGTTTAATCAACTCTCCTTATTATATGACAGGATTATATGAGATTGATTTACTAGGTAAAATCTATCAAGAATATAGTTTGCCAGGTGGTTATCACCATGATTATGATGAACTTCCAAACGGAAATTTATTAGTTGCGAGTGATGATTTTAATAATCCATCCGGCACAGTAGAAGATTATATTGTAGAGTTAGATCGTACGACAGGAAATATTGTAAAAACATTTGATTTAAAAGATGTATTACCAATGGAAGAAGGAAAAAGTGAGAATTGGATTAATTATGACTGGTTCCACAATAATTCGGTTTGGTATGATGAAGCTACCAATTCTATTACGCTATCAGGAAGACATCAAGATGCGGTTATCAACATTGATTATGAGTCAGGTGAATTAAATTGGATTATTGGTGATTCAACGAACTGGAGTGAAGAGTATCAAAAATATTTCTTTACCCCTGTTGGAGATGACTTTGAATGGCAATGGAGTCAACATGCGGCAATGATTACACCAGAAGGATATGTATTTATTTTAGATAATGGAAATAATAAATCAAAAGTAAAAGAAGAATATGTATCTGCCGAAGATAGTTATACTCGTGGTGTGATGTATAAAATAGATACGGATGAAATGACAATTGAACAAGTATGGGAATATGGAAAAGAACGTGGAAGTGAATTCTATTCTCCATATATTTCAGACGTTGATTATATTGAAAAAGATCATTATATTGTTCATTCAGGAGGAATCGTTTATAAAGATGGAAAAGTTCAAAATCAACCAGCAGGATTAGGTGGAGCAGACGAGCTTGTTTCTGATACTGTTGAATTATTAAATGATGAAGTGATTTTCGAAATAAAGTTACCAACTAATAATTATCGTGTAGAAAAAATGAATGTATACGAAGTGGGAGAATACCAAAAAGGACAAGCAAAAAGACTTGGAAGTCTTGGTAAAACAGAAGTAACAAAAACTGGTTTTGGTTTATCATCTTCTACTTCTGATCTGAAAGAAATAAAAGAAGAACATGAAATTGAATTTACGAAAGAAGAAGATCGCTTAGTATTCACTGGACGCTTTAAACGTGGAGTAGACGTCAATATTGTATTATATCAAGATTTATTTACGAAAGTTTATAATGTGTCTATCAGTAAGAAACCTTATACTGCATTATGTGTAGATATCTTTAGTGAAGAAGAAACTGAAAATGGTATCACAGTTACAAAATACATAAATGCAGAAGGTTTAAGTGGAAAATATTCGATTTATTTAGAAGTGGATGGAAAACTTTATAATAGTGGAGAATATGTTACATTCTAATAAAAAGATTGAAACGAGTTTGTTTCAATCTTTTATTTGAATATATAAGAAAAAAATTATAGTATAAGCAATCATTAAAAAGTTTACTCAAATAAAAAATAACATTCGTTATTTAATATTGACAAAAAGAAAAAAAACATGTATAATAAATAACGAACGTTATTTAATTAGAGAGGTGATCTTATGGCAAGAAAAGAGAAATATACCAAAAAAGATTTATTGAAATATGGTGTAAAATTTGTTGATAAATATGGTATTGATAAGTTAAATGCCCGTGATTTAGGTAAATTTATTGGCTGTTCCACACAACCTATTTTTAGGCATTATAAAACGTTGTACGATTATAAAGTAGATTTGAGATCTGAAATACATAAACATTATGAAAAATTTATCGAAAAATATATTGACAAAGATAATTATTTATTAACTATTAGTTATGCGTATGCGATTTATGCTAAAAAAGAACCCAATTTATTTCAGGCCTTGTTTATGACTGATTTAGCAAAAATTAGAACGATAGAGGAAGTACTACACTCAAGTTGGAATCGTGAGACGATTGAAAGTACAAAAGAAACTTTTCATTTAACTATGGAAAAAGCTGAAGCATTATATCGTGATGTTCGTTTCTTTACTCACGGAATGGCTTGCCAATTATGTGCCAAAAGTATCAAGTTAACAGATCAAGAATTATATAATCTAATTAATAATATTATTATAAAATTAAGATAGGAAGTGAAAATATGAAGGAAACATTAAGAAACTTGAAACGAGTTTATCGTTATGGGAAAGAATATAAGAGAGCATTAATCATACAAGTTATTTGCTGCATTGTTGGAATTGCAATTAATATTACAGTTCCTCTATTATCTGCTCAATTTATTGTTGCTTTTACAGATTCTGTATTTAAGCAAGCTATTTTTATGGCTTTAATTCTTTTTGGACTTGCACTTATTGACGCTGTAAAAACATTAATTATTCGTAAAAACACTCAGATTTTTAGACGTGGTACGGTTCGAAATATGCAGATGGCATTAGGAAGAGAAATTTTAAAATTAGATCAAGATACATTAGATAAAAATTCAAGTGGTACTTTTATTCAAAGGTTAACTAATGATACAGATAAAATGGCTGGCATGTTTACTACCGGTATGGGAAAAATGACAGGATTTTTATCTAATATTGGTTCATTTGTTGCTATTTTAGTTATTGATTATCACATGTTTTTATATTATTTATTTGCTTCAATTATTTTGACGGTTTTATATTACCTTAAAAGTGAGCGAGTTGGTGAAAAAGATATTGAATTTAGAAAGCAGAGTGATCATGTTGCTGGTCTTACTGGAGAATTGGTTCGTGGTGCTAGAGACATCAAAATGCTGTATGCTAAAGATAGCTTTATGAAAGAATTAGATCGCAATATATTACTACAAAGTGAAAAGAATTTTGAAATGCGAAATATAGATATGGAATTGAATTTGCTTATTGATTCTATTAAATATTTATTGGAATTTCTAACTGTTATTTTATTAGTTTATTTGGTAACTAACAATGTCTTTGATATTGCCGTAGGAGTTGCCCTTTATAGTTATCGTGCGACTGTTCTTACTGATTTAATGGGAACTGTTTCGTCTTTATTGGAAGAATGTAAAAGTTTTAATATTTCTACCAATCGTGTGTTTAGTATTATCTATAGCAAAAAATTTAAGAAAGAAAAATTTGGATCTAAACATCTATCTAATGTGAAAGGAAATTTTGAATTTCAACATGTATCTTTTGGATATAGTGAAAAGGAAGTGTTAAAAGATTTATCTTTTAAAATACAAGCTGGTACGACGATTGGATTTGTTGGAAAAAGTGGATCCGGAAAAACAACTATATTTAATCTTTTATGTAAAATGTATTCTATAAATAATGGGAAGATTTTAATAGACGGATGTGATATTAATGAATTAGACGAAGAATCTATTCGAAAAAATATTACAATTATTTCTCAAAATCCATATATTTTTAACATGAGTATTAAGGATAATTTGAAATTGGTGAAAAAAGACTTAACTGAGAAAGAAATGAAAGAAGCTTGTCATCTTGCTTGTTTAGATGATTACATCAAATCATTACCTCTAGGTTATGATACGATGATTGGAGAAGGTGGAGTTAATCTTTCAGGAGGGCAAAGACAACGTCTAGCGATAGCCCGTGCTTTAATTCAAAAAACAAAGATTATTCTTTTTGACGAAGCAACAAGTGCATTAGATAATAAAACTCAAAGTGAGATTCAAGAGGCAATAGATCATTTAAAAGGAGAATATACTATTATGATTATTGCCCATCGTTTATCAACGATTGTAAATTGTGATAAAATCTATTTTATAGAGGATGGAACAATAGTTGATTCAGGAACTCATACTGAGTTATTAAAGAAATGTAAATCTTATAAATATTTATACGAATCTGAAATAAAAAATAGTAATCATTAAAATCAAAGTATTAAAAGTCACTTTTTCGAAAGATAATGAGCTTATATGTAAAATGTGATTTCGATATCTTTATGGATAATTAAAAATTAAGATTATTAAATGAATTTGCAGAGATTTGCAGAGAAATTTGCAGAGATACTATTTTGATATTTACCAATTGTTTTATAAATATAAAAATAGCAATCATTTAGTTACGTAGAAGAGAAATAATAATTATCCATTGAACACATTAATCAAGTAACGGTAGGAATAGAAAACTTTATAATAGTGGATAATATACTACATTCTAAGAAATCATCATATATAGATATATATGTAAAACAAAAGTGAGATTTATACTGTAGAAGTATTTATCTCACTTTTTAATTTTGAATTTAAAGCATCTATATACCCGCTATTAAAATATCGCCATAGTTTAATAAATGTAATAGAGTATGAGCACATTGAGTTAATAAATATGTATTTTTAGTTCCATTACAATCTTTCGTGTATATACGAGTTATCTTTAATAAATCAGATCTTACTGTTTTAAAATGCTTAGGTTGTGTACGACGTCTGCGACATGGTATAATGGTAACAATTAATTATGTTTGGATGGATAGATATGAAAAAAGCATGTAGGAAAAATTATCTTTTTGTATTTTCTTTAATATATTTCTTTCTTTTTATTTTAGGATGGTTTATATTATCAAGACTCAACTATGAATATTTATTTATGTTTAAAGCGATCTCAACTATCATGATTATTTTGGGTATGATTGGAGGTACCTTTCAAATCGTTCATCATTTGGAATGTTCAGATAGAGACAAAATATCATTTTACATTTCATATTTTATTATAGAAGGTTTTTTCTCACTTGTATTTCTCATTATTATTTTGTTTCCATTATTAAGTCAAACTGAAAAAATTGTAACTATTGATGATAAAAAATATGTAGAGATAAAATATAGTTTTTTACTTTCAAATCGTATTGATTATTATGATTTTGAAAATATTATATTTCGAAGGAAACAACCTAGATTTACTAAAAATTACAATAATTCTTTAAGTGAAACTGATTACTTAGGTACGACATATTATGATGATAAAGGTAAAATAATAAATAAGTTAGAAGATAATAATTCTAGTGATTTGAATTCTGATGACTTTTTTGAAGAAAAAATATTATACATTAAAGAAATAGCGCCTCAAACAATCATTCGTGTTAAATCTGGCGAAGCAGAAATTGGATATAAAGATGTAATTATAGTAGAAAAATCGATAGACGGTGGAAATTCTTTTGTAAATCAACTAAAAAGTCAAACATTAACTGTAGGAAGAGATGAGATTTATCTATTCTTAGATGAGACAATTGGATTTATTAAAGAATTTAAAGATAATTCTAATAAAGGTTTATTAGTAACTAGAGATGGTGGTCGAACTTTTAACCCTGCTCAGTTTGAAATTGATTCTCAATCTTTAAAAAATTTATATATTGAAGAAATGCCTTATTATGAACAAGATCAGTTAAAATTGATAGGAAGTTTCTATTATTCCAATATACCAGAAAAAGTAGTGATGATAAGTGATGATCAAGGATTAACTTGGAAAATTAGTTAAAAATTGAAATAATGATTTAATATTGTAAAAGATAACACTATCTTGTAAAAAAGTGCGATCCATACTAATGACCATTTTGCCGACGTTGGCAAAATGGTACAAACGCCTAAAGAAGTAACAAAAAAACCTTTCTGAAAATGGCATGTGTTTAAACAAAAATAGAATAGAAGTAAATGATTTTCAAGGAGAAATATCAGTTTGATAATTCTCTTTTTTTTAATTGTTAAAAGTAATTATTTTGATAGATAACTAGTCAATGTGTAAAGTGAAGCTTCCTTTTATATGAAATCAACTAACAATATTATATTTTTGTCATATATTATGTTAGAGGAGGTCATAAACATGTACGATTTTGAAGTGGTCATTGATGCTGGCCATGGTGGAGATGAC
Organism: Candidatus Pelethosoma merdigallinarum; assembly: GCA_018716065.1. Classification (GTDB taxonomy): domain Bacteria; phylum Bacillota_I; class Bacilli_A; order RF39; family UBA660; genus Pelethosoma; species Pelethosoma merdigallinarum. The sequence continues at coordinate 32,864 of DVKJ01000017.1, read as the reverse complement.
CCTGGTGCAGTATCCGGAGATACCAAAGAAAAAGATTTAACCTTACTAATTTCACAATATATGTATGAACGATTTAAAGAAATGGGAGTCCCTGTTGTGATGACAAGAACAACGGATGAAACTGTTAGTCCAACGGAACGTGTGAATCGTATTTTAAATGCATTTGGAAATAATGAAGATGTTGTTGTCATTTCCAATCATATTAATTCCAATACAACAGGAACTGCGGAAGGAGCTGAAGTTATCTATGCTCTTCGTAACGATGATACTCTAGCTTCTAATATTTTAAATGCTTTGGAAAATGCCGGTCAAATTGGAAGAAGTTACTATCAACGTCGTTTACCAAGTGATACATCCAAAGATTATTATTTCATTCATCGTAATACAGGTGTAACCGAACCAGTTATTGTTGAATATGGGTTTATTAATAATGCCAATGATTTGAATCGTATTAAACAAAATTATCGTGAATATGTGGATGCGGTTGTCGATGCGTTGATTGCGACGAAAATGGGTGGAGAGATTCCACCTCAAGGAACTATTAGCTATGTTGTAAAAAGTGGAGATACATTATGGAAATTGGCTCGTGAATTTAATACGACGGTGGATGCAATTAAGCGTTTGAATAATTTAACGAGTGATGCCTTAAGTGTAGGTCAAATTTTATTAATTCCTAGTAACGCTCCGATAGAGGGGGGTACTAGTTATACGGTTCAAAGTGGCGATAGTTTATATAAGATTGCTAGAAAGTTCAATACCACGGTCGCAGAATTAAAACGTGTAAATAATTTAACTAGCGATAATCTAAGTGTAGGTCAAGTATTAATTATTCCAAGTACCAGTGGTGGAGAAGATTCAGAAAGCGAAGGAACAACTACGTATACAGTACAGAGTGGTGACAGTTTATATAACATAGCTCAGAAATTTAATACAACAGTCGCAGAATTGAAACGTTTGAATAACTTAACCAGTGATACATTAACTATTGGTCAAGTACTTATTGTTCCATCCACAAGTTCTGGAAGTACCAATACCTATACGGTTCAAAGTGGTGACAGTCTATGGAGTATTGCTAGAAAATTCAATACGACCGTAGATGAATTAAAACGATTAAATAATTTGACTAGTAATAATTTACAGATAGGTCAAGTATTAAAGGTGCCAACAACGGATGAGGTTATTAATCCAGAGGGAGAAAGTTTAACAAATTATGTGGTTCAAAGTGGAGACAGCTTATATAAAATCGCAATGAAGTTTAATACAACGGTAGATGATATTAGAAGAATTAATGGACTGACTACGGATTACTTAAGTGTCGGTCAAGTATTACGTATTCCTACCTCAAATAGTACAACTTTTACTTATGTGGTAAAAAATGGGGATAGTTTGTACAAAATTGCACAAACTTATAATACGACGGTAGATGAGTTAAAACGTCTCAATAATTTAACTAGTAATAGTTTGGTGATTGGACAACAGCTTGTAATACCAAGGAAATAATCCCAAATTACTCAATTTGACGAGTTTAAGGAAGTGTGCTAAAATAGTCTACGTCGCTATAAAAAAACGATGTTGAGGTGAAAAAATGAAAACAAAACGGCAAGTAATTGCGTATGCAACTTACTTAGCATGTACTTTTGTTTCTGCCTTCGTCATTTGTAATGCAACGGCAAGTGAACGTATTGTATTACAGGACGATGCTAAAACAGAAACATTGGTTGTCTATAACGACAAAGAAAAGGCTTCTATGCCAAAGGTAGTAGAAATTAAAGAAGCCGAACCACAAGCACAACAAGATACACAAGAAGAAAATGTAGAAGAAGAACAGGTGGAAGAGCCTGTAATAGAAGAAGCAAGTGCGCCTGTAGATCCTATTGTTTTTGAAGGGATGACACTCGATGAGTTAGCGGCAAAATTAGATCGTTCTTTAACATCTACTTTATCTGGAACAGGATATTTATTCGCTTCCAGATCGGTAGAGTTGGGAATTGATCCTTATCTAGCAGTGTCAATTGTTCTTCATGAAACAGGATGTACATGGCAATGTTCTACATTGGTCACCCAATGTAACAACGTCGGAGGTATGAAAGGTTCTCCTGGTTGTGGAGGAGGATCTTATAAAGCATTTGCAACCCTAGAAGAAGGTATTAATAGTTATATGGATAATCTATACAATAACTATTATGCCTACGGATTAACCACTCCTGAGTTAATGAATCCGAAGTATGCGGCAAGTACTTCATGGGCTTCTCAAGTTCGTGGTTATATGGATCAATTAAGAGCTGCTTAAGCTCTTAATTTTTTTTCAATAATTTTTTATAAAAATTATTGAAAAAAGTAATATTATTGATAGATAGTATGCTTTTTTAAAGGGTTTTATCTTGCTAAAAATTTACTTTTATAATATAATTATTAGTAATTAGTGGTCTTTACGGAGAGAAGGGATTCTAATGAAACATAATAAAGAGTATGCGGTTGAGCTTATTCGTAAGAAATTAAATAATGAAACCTTTTTAAGTTATCAAGAAATTGCCAACATTACGGGATATCACGTAAAGTATATTTCGAAGTTAAAAAGGCAATTACTTAATGGAACGATTCGTTTAGAACACGGGAATAAGAATCGTCGCCCTAAAAATGCCTTAAGTCGTGAAGAATCACAAAAAATCATTCAATTATATAAAAACTCTCATGTTAGTTTGCGAAAGTTTTGTAAATTTTATAATCGTCGTAGTTATTCGTGCTTATATAATCTATTAAAAAAGAATGGTTTAAAATAGGAGGATATTATGAATCAGACATTTGAAGAAATTATGAATAAAATAAATCCAGAAGATAATGAAACTAATGAATTTTTTATGACTGAACACATAAAAGAACTAATAGAAGATTTAGAAAAAAGTGATATTGATACAAGTGAAACACTAAGTGTAAGTACCGTATTAGAAGCGATCAATCATGTTCAAGAAGAAAACAGTCTTGTTGAAGACTTATATACTACTTTGGAGAATAAACAATTAGAGTTGTTAAAAAATCAAGTTGCGCAAATGAGTCGTATAGCGGTAGATGAAATGAAAGAAGAAATGAAAGGTTCCAAACCTGATATGGAATTACCAAGTGGGGAATTAGTTTCTAAACAAGAAGTATTAGAAGCCATTAAAACACTTGAAAAAGACATGAATGCTTTTGAAACCGGACGTAAAGAACGTATTCAATCTTTTTTGGAAAAATTAGAAGCTTATTTAAAAACAAGAAATATCGATGATGAAGAGATTCAGATATTTAAAGGTAAATATGAAGAAGAAGGTTGTTTGACGGTTGAACTAACAGATGAAATTAAAACGGCTATTTTAGCATCTTTAGAAAAGCAACACATGAATGAAAATGCGAAAGCGATGGCTTCTGAAATGTTAGACGAAGAGTTAAAACAAAAAAAAGCGGAAGAAATAAAGAACTTCAATGAAACGATAGAACATGCACCCCATCCTTTACGTTCTTCTTATTTAAAAAATTATGTAGAATGTCCCATTATCCCTTTAGATCGTTATAAAAATAACAAAGAAGAATTATATAGATTTGCAAAAGATTATGGAATCAATAAAGAATTAATTGACGATCTTTTAAATGAAAAAAGTAATAAAGAACAAAAAGAAGAAGCGATTAAAAAAATATGGCAACAATTAGAAGATAATCACTGTATTTTAACAGATGATCAAGATCAAAAGGAAGACATTTACCAAACCTTAAAAAATGATCTAAACGCTAAGATGAAAGAGATTGTTAAATTGTCTCCTAAAGGCGCATTACAAAAAATTTATAATAAATTAGGATTTGATGAAAAACAAACAACGAAATTATTAGAAAATGCGATTAAAAATGGAACTCCTGGAAAAGATTTTTATAAGGTTGCTAGAAAAAATCTGTTACAACAACAAGAAGAAATGCGGAAAAAGACCGAAGCTTCTATCAAAGCAGGCAACGGTTCTGTTAGAAATAATCAAAGTTTAAAAAATGACTATTTACAAATGATTCGTGAACGTCAACAAATGTTTGAAAACTTATATTCTTTAAATCGCATGGTACACAAAGAACAAAATAATGTTCTAATTGAGCCAAATACATTTGAAATAGTTAAAGAAGAAAAAGTTAAAGTTAATCCTCAAACAAAGAAAAAGATTAAAGAGTCTACTATTGCGACCCATGAATATATGAAACGAAAGATTTTGAAAACGTTACTTCATCGTCATGTTAATAAAAACTTAGCTGTAGGTGATGTCGTAATGGTAGAAGGAATGGAATATCCTATTACTGCTCTTAGTGTAGTAAGCAAAGAAAAAGAATTGATGACCGTAACCCCAGGGGAGACGATTGAGGATTTGATGAAAAAATTAGGTATTAAATCCGTTTCTAAAGGTGAGTTCTCATTTGCCGTTCCGATTGATGGAAAGAACCATTTCTATGATTATAATACCCCATTAGAAATTCTTCCAAAGCAAGAAGAACAGAGAAAGGTGAAGTAAATGATGGAAGATACAGTTTTAACGTTAAGTAATCAAAAGAAATATTTTGTAGTGGATCAATTAAATATTAAAGGAACGGAATATTATTACTTATGTTCCATCGCAAAACCTGTAGAAATTAAGTTAGCGATGCGTGAAGATCATCAAATAAAATTTTTGAACGAACCAGATATTATGAATTATATTTATAATCAATTTGTTGAACATATGAAACAAAGTCTAAACGAAGAATAAGAGGGATATTATGAATTATAAAGAAGGAGACGCTATTGTATTAGAAGATGGAATCGAATATATTATCGTTTATTTATTAAAAGTTCGAAATCATCATTATGGATTACTCATGACTGCAGAAGAGGTGAATCCAACTATTAAAATAGGTACTTTTGTAACCGAAAACTATCAAATGATTTTTAAAACAACAAAAAATCGTGAACAAGCAATGTATATTTTAGAATCCATTCTTCATCAGGCACAATAGTGTCTTTTTTTACATTTTTATATAATTATCTTTCAAAAAGTTTACTTTTTATTTATCTAAAACAACAAAAAATAAAGTGTCAAATGATGTCATATCCTTTTGTTTCTAATTGCTTTTACTCTGTAATATATTGAACCATGAGGAGGAGACCATGAATAACGTTGATATCACATTCGGATTAGATAAACAAGAAGTAGAAAAAAATCGTGAAAAATATGGCAGTAATCAAATCACAATAAACAAACAGGATACGTTTCTAAAACTATTACTAGAATCATTTGGGGATCCTATTATACGTATTTTATTAATTGCTTTAGGAATTAAACTTGTGTTTTTAATGAAAGATTTTGATTGGTTTGAAACCGTAGGAATTGTGATTGCGATCTTTCTCGCTTCCTTTATCTCTACTTTATCAGAATATGGAAGTGAACAAGCTTTCGCAAAACTACAAGAAGAATCATCGAAGACAAAGTGTCGAGTTCGTCGTCATGGTAAAGTCATGGAAATCAATATTGACGAAGTTGTAACAGGAGACATTGTCTTGCTAGAGTCAGGAGATAAAATCCCTGCCGATGGTGTATTGGTTCGTGGAACACTGAGTGTGGATGAATCTTCACTAAACGGGGAAACCAAAGAAGCTTATAAAGATGCCAAAAAAGAAGGTTCTAAAAATAGTGTATATCGAGGAACTGTTGTATATTCTGGACAGGCTATTATGAAAGTAAAAAAAGTAGGAGATCAAACTTTTTATGGAAAGTTAGCTTCTGAACTTCAAGAAAAACAACCGGAAAGTCCATTAAAACTTCGTCTACGTTCTTTAGCTAAAACCATTAGTTTCTTTGGCTATTGTGGAGCTATTTTGGTGGTTGTGTCTTATTTGTTTTCCACCATCGTTATCGAAAATCAATTCGATACAGTTAAAATCATGGCAACACTACACAACTTTCCAGTCATTTCTGGCCATATTTTATATGCTCTTACACTTGCAGTAACGATTATTGTTGTAAGTGTTCCGGAAGGACTTCCTATGATGATTACCTTAGTGTTATCTTCTAATATGAAGAGAATGCTAAAGAATAATGTCTTGGTAAGAAAATTAGTTGGAATTGAAACCGCAGGTAGTTTAAATATCTTATTCACGGATAAAACAGGAACTCTAACGAAAGGAAAACTAGAAGTCATTGGTGTTACAACAAGTAATGGTAAAAGCTATCGTTCCCTAAAAGAATTAAAAGATCACCCTCAAGTTCAACAAATACTAACAACTTCTCTTTACTATAATAATGAAAGTCTTTTTGATGAACAAGGTAAAATTTTAGGAGGGAATATTACCGATCGAGCTTTACTTCGTTTTACACAAGGAATTAAACCGAAACCAGTACGTGTAAAAAAGAAAATTCCTTTTGATAGTAAACGAAAATATTCTATGACTTTAATTGAAGATGGAAAACCCATTTATTTAGTCAAAGGTGCACCTGAAAAACTATTAGGAGCTTGTACTTCGATGTATGATGAATGGGGAAGTAAAAAGCCTTTTACTACAAAGAATCGTATTCGTGAGTTATTAGAAGCTACAACAAAACAGGGAATTCGTGTGATTTTACTCGCCACTAGTGAACGCGAAACACTTGTATCTAATCTTACCTTTGTTGGTTTAGTGTTTATTAAAGATGAAATTCGTCCAGAAGCTAAACTTGGAGTAGAAGAAGTAACACGTGCTCATATTCAAACTGTTATGATTACAGGAGATAATAAAGATACAGCTATGGCAATCGCAAAAGAAGTAGGTCTTTTAAAGAATTCTAAAGATGTTATTTTAACAAGTGATGAATTAAAAGAGATGTCTGACTACGAAGTTAAACGAATTTTACCTCATCTAAGAGTCGTCGCTCGTTCTTTACCTCAAGATAAAAGTCGTTTGGTTCGCATCAGTCAAGAATTAGGTCTTGTTGTTGGAATGACTGGAGATGGTGTAAATGATGCTCCGGCACTAAAAAAAGCCGATGTTGGATTTTCCATGGGAAGTGGAACGGAAGTATCTAAAGAAGCCAGTGATATTATCATATTAGATGATAACTTCAATTCCATATCCAAATCTATTTTATTTGGAAGAACAATCTTTAAAAGTATTCGTAAGTTTATCATTTTTCAACTAACCGTTAATGTATGTGCCGTGTCCTTATCCATTATCGGACCATTTATTGGAGTAGATACCCCAGTAACTGTCATTCAAATGTTGTGGATTAATATGGTGATGGATACCTTTGCTGGACTTGCCTTTGCCTTTGAACCACCACTTCCAGAATATATGGATGAATATCCAAAAAAGAAAAATGAGCAAATTATGAATCGTTACATGAAAGGTGAAATCTTTTTTACCGGACTCTATTCCTCTCTTTTATGTATATTCTTTTTAAAGAGTCCATGGATTCATAGTTTATTTCGTCCAGGGGAACAGGATCAATATTTATTAACAGCTTTCTTTGGTTTATTCATCTTTATTGGAATTTTCAATTGTTTTAATGCTCGTACCCATCGCTTAAATTTACTAGCTCATCTACGTAAAAATATGGTTTTTGTATTCATTATTCTCTTTATTATTGTGGTTCAACTAATTTTAATTTACTATGGTGGTGATTTATTCCGCACTGCAGGTTTAACATTCAAAGAATTTGTGATTATGTTGATGATTGCCGTAACCGTTATCCCAGTAGACTGGTTCCGTAAAATATATTTACGAACCAAAGGACAAATTGGTGGGGTATAATTTGACAAAAAAGACAAACTGAATTAGAATGAAGGTGGAAGTGATGATTATGGAAAAAAAGTTAAACATTAATTCTACTAAGATAAAAGCTCTATTAAAAGCAGGAGTATCTATTACATTAATCACTAGTATGATAGGATGTACTGTTAAAGAAAAAGAACAGAATCCAGCCCAAGAACCAACTGTGACAGAAGAAACTAAAGATCCACAAGTCACCGAACCTTCATCTGACTCTAAAAGTGAGGGAGAAGTTGTGGAATACTTTGATCAATTAAAAGAACAATTTGCCAACATTTCAGAAATCAATGCAGAAGATATTAAAGACTGGTCTTTTGATCGATTAGTGGATACTGTTGACTTTGTAAACAATCAAAAACCTATTGGAGGAATTTATTTCAAAGAAATGACAGGAACGGCAAAAGGCGCAGTGGTGGGAACACTAAACTTTATGGATGAAACATTAATGAATGTATATCCAGATTATAAAGAAAAAGCAGCTGAAGTATTTGGTATAGCCAAAGAAAAATTAAGTGAATTTAAAAATTCTATCGAAGATGCAATCGGAGATCAAATTGGACACGATCGCTATAACGAAATCAAACAAAATGTGAAAGATAAAGCCAGTGAATTATGGGACAAGACAAAAGAGTACGGAAGTAAAGCAAAAGAAAGTTTTGAATCTTGGTATAATGAACAAAAAGAAAAGAGAAGATAATTCTCTTTTTCATTTCACGCATTTTTTTGACAATTTATTGATTTTCTAATCTTTTAAAGCTATAATAAAAAAGTAGGAGGAAACTTTATGTATTGTAAGTATTGTGGAAAAAAACTAGAAGAAAATCAAGATGTTTGTTTAAACTGTGGAAAACTAGTCCACGAACAAGCTTCTACATCTACTACCGGTAAATCAAAAATAGTAGCTGGAGTCTTAGGAATATTATTGGGAACATTTGGTATTCACAACTTCTATTTAGGTTATACTGGTAAAGCACTTGCTCAGTTATTACTAACAGTTTTAACTTGTGGATTACTTAGCCCTATTATTGGTATTTGGGGACTTATCGAAGGAATATTAATTTTAACGGGATCGATTAACGAAGATGCGGATGGAAATGAATTAATATAATGAAACGACTGACTAATATTTTTTGGATCTTCATTCCGATTCTTCTTGGTATTTTATTCATCATTCTAGACATTACCTATGTATGTCCTTTTAATTATTATTTTCATATACCATGTCCAGGATGTGGAATGACAAGAGCATTTAAATTAATTCTTCAAGGTAATATTCTTGAATCTTTGCGATATAACTTATTAGCTATACCACTATTTATATTTATCATATTATCTATGATCTTTCTCGTTGTAGATATCATCAAAAATCAAACCAAATATTTGGCATATATAGAAAGAATTTCACAGAAGTATGGAGTGTGGATTATACTAGCAGTTCTTGTTGTTTGGATGTGTAACATAATCATAAATGGAGAACGACTTTAAGTCGTTTTTAACGGATTTAAAAATATGCTAATAGTTAAAAAAATACAAAATATGGCAAAAAATTCATTGATTTTATAAAATAGCTATGCTACCATAAAAATAACAATAAACTAAAGGAGTGTATGTTCATGATTAATTTTATAATTTGTGACGATAAAGTAGAAATACTTTCAAGTGTAAAAGAAATTATCGCAAAAGTCATGATGAAAAATAATTACGCTTATAAAATTCACTCATTTACTGAATATGACCAAGGATTTTATAAAGTAATGAACCAGCGTTTATCCAATAAAATTTATATATTAGATATTGAAACCAAACACTCTTCTGGAATCGATGTCGCTCGAAAAATAAGAATCAAAGATGTGAATAGCGTCATTATTTTCTTGACCTCACATGATGAATTAGGATCAGTATTATTGCGTGATGAAATCATGTTTTTGACGTTCATTAATAAATTAGATAATTATAAAAAACGTCTCGCTTCTGCCATCCGGAAAAGCGTTCAAGTAATCGGTAAAAGCAAAATACTTCGTTTTGAACATCACGGCGCAATCTTTACTATCCCAGAAAAAGATATCTTATATATTACAAGAGACGCTGTTGAAAGAAAAATTATCATTGTTACAGATACCACTGAATTTAAGCTATCTAAACCGTTAAATGAAATGTTGAAAATATTAGGAGATGATTTTAAATTTTCTTATCGTTCTTGTATTGTAAATACTTCTAGAATTAATCTTATCGATAAAAGAAATAAAAAAATAATTTTTGACACAGGTATTCAATGTGATTATGTTTCATCACATTATATAAAGGAGTTGTTGAGCTGTGATTAAGGTCATAAGTATTACTTTAAGTGTAATTTTATTAACACTTATCGATTTTAAAATTTGGTCAGAGTTTTTAAAAGAAAAGCCTAATTGGAAATCAAAAAAATCATGGTGTTGGATATTCTTTTTAATTATATCATCAGTATTTATTAATTTGTATGTTAGTAGTAGTTTAAAATTGATTATCACTTTTTCTATAAGTTTATTGACTTGTTCTTTTTGTTTTAATTCCAATATTCGTTCAAAAATATTAGCAGTATTTTTGAGTCAATTATTATTAATATTTTCAGAGTTTGTATTTGTGATAGTGGGATATTATTTATTATCGGTAGATATAGAGACGTTAGCTATTCAATATACAGGTGTTTTTTTGATGAATGCTTGCGTAGCAATTATAACAAGTTTAACTTTTAAACTAATTTGTTTTTTTAAGTTAGAAAGTAAGCTTTTTTCATTAAGTGAAAAAATTGATGTTAAGTTTACAATTTTTATTTTATTAGTATTGATGTTGGTTGCCAACTTGTTTATTTATAGTGCATATTATCAATTATCATCAATCCAGTTTTTCTTTTTGAATTCGGCAACTATTTGTATTTATATAGTTTTAACATGCAAATTTTTGGAAGAACAAAATAAGAGTATACTTATAAAGACAGAGTATGAAAGCTTGTTAGATAAATCTGTAGAATATGAAAATATAATAGACAAAAATAGAAGAGATGTTCATGAAAACAAGAATGATTTAATTATATTGAATGGATTGATTAGTAAGCGAAATAGCAAAGCGAAAAGACAAATAGAAGCTATGCTTAAAGATTGTGATAAAGTTGAGAAAGAATTAAAAGGTAACGACCAACTTTATCGTTTAACTTTATCAATTCCATCAGGAGGATTGCGTGGATTAGTATATCATAAACTGTTGTTATGTGAACAATTAAAAGTTAACTATGACTTGAGGATTGGACGAGAAGTAAATAGTAAGGTAATAAAAAATATAGATTTTCAAACTATGAGAAAGTTCGTGAAAATCGTAGGTATTTATTTAGATAATGCAATTGATGCTGCTAAAAAACTAAAAAACAAAGAAATTGATATAGAATTTTTCTTGGAAGAAGGATATTTTTGTGTATTGATTTCTAACACTTTTTCTGGAATGTTAGATATTGAAAAAATGGGGACAATGGGCTATACCTCAAAAGGTGGAAAACATGGATATGGATTGTCTTTGGCTAAAGAAATATTAAGAGAGGAAAAAAATTTAGTGAGTGAAACTTCCATTTATAAGAATATTATGTCACAAATAATTAAAGTAAAAATGTAAGGGTTTAATCTCCTTACATTTTTTAGTAATCATTTATTTAATTAAACTTTCTGGCATTTCTGGCTCATCAATTACAACGAATACACATGCGCTGCTTCCCATATCCGCTAATCCTACAGAAAACATTGAAAGGATTGATGCAAATAAACTTTTCATATTAACCTCCTTTTACTACTATATTTAAACATGTTTAAATAACTATGAATGTTGATACTTTAAATAATTATTATAAGGTAATTTAAACAATTTATATACTAAAGGTGATATCATGAAACATTGAACAACTAATGCCATGATACAACAATTTGCCCAAAATGTATTTTCAAGCAAAATCGAAGTAATGGTTAAACCGAGGGCAATAATTGTAGATAATATTTTATAAATCAGTCTGCGTTTTGGATTAATTATTGGCCTTTTATAAGTATCTGCTGGGGCATTTTTAATCATACATATTGTTCCTATAACTCCTAAGATGGTTTTTATGTTGATTGGAATATCGACATATAAACACATCATTGGTACGAGGATGAAGATTAAAGTAGAAGATACTAAACAAATCCAACTTTTTGTCGCATGTAGTCCGAAAGATGTTGTTCTAATTATATTATATAGAAATAGAAAGATAAGAACTTCTAAAGCTATATTTAAGATCCATGCAACGAAGAAGATAAAGACAAGTTTTGTAATTAAGATATAGAAGGATTCTAACCCATATTTTATTTTATCTTTTGTTAATTGGTCTAAATTGGGTTGATAATGAATAATATACTGATATCCTCCATTAACAAATCTTTGTCTCATACTACCACTACTTCCTAGAAAACATTATTTCATGTTTTAGTGTAAAAAACACAAAAATTACTTAAAAACGAACTTTTGATGTTTGAAATTTATTATTTTAATTAAATTAAAGCAAAAAAAGTCGTTCATTGACAAAAATGGATATTTCGTACAAAAAATGATAAGTGAGTGAATAAATCCTGTAAAATTAGAATTACCCGATAACATTCTGTTAAGATGTTTCAAAAACTACAATTTGCGAATAGCGAAAAAAATGTCGAAATTTGGCGAACGTATTTTCTTGAAATGTGAAGGGTGAAAGGGGTACAATGTAGTTGTGAAGTAGAAGGGAGATGTGAGATATGACCGGTCGTGTTAAATGGTTCAACAATGACAAAGGTTTCGGATTCATCGAATATAAAGATGGAGAAGATATTTTTGTTCATTATTCTGCTATTTTATCAGAGGGATACAAAACTTTAGTTGAAGGACAAGAAGTTCAATTTGAGTTAGTAAGAACTGATAAGGGATTACAAGCAAAGAACGTTGTTGAGATTAAAACTGCTTTAGTATAGCAGTTTTTCTTTTTTTTCGTCTTTTTTTCACATAAAGTGTGATATAATGAAGGTGGAAAGGATTGATGTTATGGTATTTAATATCCGTGGTAGCAAATTAGAGGTTACCGAAGCAATCAAAGCTTACATTGAAAAAAGAATTGGGAGGTTAGATAAATACTTTGAAAATCCAGGTGAAATGAAAGCGAATGTCTTAGTACATCCAAGCGGAGTTTCACAAGTTGTCGAAGTAACAATTCCAGCACCAAAAGTTATTTTACGTGCCGAAGATCGTGATAAAGATCTATATACAGCTATTGATGGTGTAGTGGAAAAGTTAGAAAGACAAATTCGTAAAAATAAGACAAAAATGAAACATAAGATTCATAATGAAAGATTCACTTTCATGAATATGGATTTTGATATAACAGAAGAAGAAGAAAATAAGAATACAATTATTAAGAGAAAACAAGTAGATGTAAAACCAATGAGTGAAGAAGAAGCAGTTCTTCAAATGGACTTATTGGGACATGACTTCTTTGTATTTAAAAATGCAGAAGATGGTCACATCGCAGTAGTATATAAAAGAAAAGACAATAATTACGGAATTATTGAAACACATGAATAAAATGAAAAGCTTATTCCTATGGGGATAAGTTTTTTCATAAAAATTGCCTTTTCTCTTAAATTTCCTAGTGTTTTTCATGATTTTTTGATAAAATATTGTTTGTATAAAGAAAGAAGGTCAAGAGAATGAACTTTTTAAAGAAAATATTTGATCATGAATATAAAGAATTAGAAAAGTTTAAAAAATATGCGGATCAAGTGATGTCCTTAGATGAAGAAATGACAAACCTAAGCGATCAAGACTTGAAAAATAAAACAGAAGAGTTTAGAGATCGTCTTCGTAATGGTGAAACGTTAGAAGATATTAAAATTGAAGCTTTTGCGGTTGCTCGTGAGGCAGCTTATCGTGTGATTGGTGAAAAACCATACTATGTTCAGATTTTAGGTGGATTTGCCATTCACTATGGAAATATTGCCGAAATGAAAACAGGAGAAGGTAAGACATTAACGGAAACGATGCCTGCTTATTTAAATGCGTTATCTGGTCTTGGAGTTCATATTATTACAGTCAATGAATACCTAGCTGGACGTGATGCGGAATGGATGGGAGAAATCTATCGTTTCTTAGGTCTTACCGTAGGTGTTAATTATCACGATTTAAACCATAAAGAAAAAAGAGAAGCTTATAATTGTGATATTATGTATTCTACGAATAATGAAATTGGATTTGATTATCTACGTGATAACATGGTTGTTCGCGCTGAAGATCGTGTTCAACGTAAATTAAATTTTGTTATTATCGATGAGGTTGACTCTGTGTTAATCGATGAAGCACGTACGCCATTAATCATTTCTGGTGGACATATGAGTACGGCTAATCTTTATCAACAAGCAGATAAGTTTGCCAAAACTTTAAAAGAAAATGATGGATATATTTATGATGAGAAAACACGTTCCGTTTCTTTGGATGAAAAAGGAATTGCAGAAGCAGAACGTACTTTCCATGTAGATAATTTATACGATATTAAACAAACAACTCTTGTTCATCATATTAATCAAGCTTTAAAAGCAAACTATGGAATGAAATTAGATTTTGACTACGTTGTACGTGATGGTCGTGTCATTATCGTAGATCAATTTACGGGTCGTCTTCAAGAAGGACGTCAATTCTCTGATGGTTTACACCAAGCTTTAGAAGCGAAAGAAAATGTTAAAATTAATGAGGAAACCAAAACACTTGCGACGATTACGTTCCAAAATTTATTCCGTTTATATGATAAATTAGCCGGAATGACCGGAACCGCAAAAACAGAAGAAGAAGAATTCCGTGATATTTACAATATGTATGTTATTACTATTCCTACAAATAAACCAGTTATTCGTAAAGATTATGGAGATTTAATCTATGCGACAAAAGCTGGAAAATATAAGGCAATTGTAAATGAAATTAAAGAGCGTCATAAAAAAGGACAACCGGTACTAGTGGGTACGATTGCGGTAGAAGCAAGTGAACTTTTAAGTAATATGCTTAAAAAGGAACGTATTCCTCACGAAGTATTAAATGCGAAGAATAATGCTCGTGAAGCAGAAATCATTGCTTTAGCTGGTAAAAAAGGTGCGGTTACGATCGCAACGAATATGGCAGGTCGTGGAACCGACATTAAAATTGATGATGAAGTCAAAGAATTAGGTGGACTATTTGTTCTTGGTACAGAAAGACACGAATCACGTCGTATTGATAATCAGTTACGTGGACGTTCTGGTCGTCAAGGAGATCCAGGAGAAACTCAATTCTGCGTTTCATTTGAAGACGATTTAATGGTTCGTTTTGGTACCGATAAAGCAAAAGTTTTATTACAAAAAGTTGGATTTGATGGAGAACTATCTATTCGTAATAAGATGCTATCAAATTCTATTGAATCTGCCCAAAAACGTGTAGAAGGAAATAACTTTGATACCCGTAAAAACTTATTACAATATGATGATGTTATTAATCAACAACGTGAAATTATTTATGAACGTCGTAATGAAATTCTAGATCAAGAATCTATTCATGAAACGGTTTTATCAACAATTAAGAATTTCATCGATGAATTAGTTCATTCTCATGTTCAAGATGGAGAAATTTCTGGAAAAGATCGTAATGAAATCTTAGAAATGGTAAATAGTAATTTAGTACATACACCAATTACGATTGATGATATGGACGGAATGAAAGAGCAAGAGATCGTTGATTTCTTGATATCTAAAGTAATTGAAGAATACGAACATAAAATTAAAGAATTACCAGTAGAAATTATTAATGATTTCGAAAAAGCCGTTGCTCTACGTGTCATTGATACGCATTGGATGGATCATATCAACACGATGTCTCACTTACGTGAAGGAATTGGTCTTCGTGGATATGCTCAAGAAAATCCATTGCGTGCTTATACGTTAGAAGGATTTGAACTATTTGATGAATTATTAAATGTTATTGACCGTGATACAACATTATTCTTATTAAAAGCAGAAATTCGTCAAAATACGGAACGTAAACAAGTCGCAAAAGGTACAGCTGTAACCGATAAGAGTAAAGAAAAGAATACTCCAACAAAGAAAGCTAAAAAGGTCGGTCGCAATCAATTGTGCCCCTGCGGAAGTGGAAAAAAGTACAAGAATTGTTGTGGTCGCAACGCATAAAGCTATATAAAACAAGGAAATAAAAGTGCTAAAGAAAAATTAAAAAGTATTAACATTGTTTGCAAAAAAAATTGAATACTGCAAAATACCTTAAAAATAAGAGAATGCTTGCATAAAAATATGTAAACATTCTTTTTGTTTTTAAAATATATTGTTTTATGTTCCACTCAACTAACAATTATGTATAATGTATGTTGAAAGGAACATTGGATTATTAATAAAGAAGAAAAATATTACCTAATGTTTATATTTGTAATTTAGATGTTATGTTTAATAGAATCATGAAGATAAAATATGCCATGTATGGACTGTCTAAAATAAAAATGTATTTGTATAATAAATATGTAAATATTTTCAAACAAAATGAACGGTGACAATTGACACCAAAAAGTAAAAGGTATATAATTAATATAAATGATGAAAGGAGTTCATATGTAGGGGGGTCAACAATGTTCAGTACTTTGGATATAGATAGTGTTAATTCATTTTTAAATATTTGTAAAAAAGAAATAAAAAAAGGAAATTGTTATTTTGTTGGCTATCGAAGTGTAAACGTCAATGGTAAAATGATATCCGCGAAACAAGCCTTAATCGATATTGGGATTATGAAAGAAAAGGATATATGGAATTATATACTTTCTTTAGAAATAAAAAATTGCATTAAAATAGATCGAGACCGAGATTATTCTAGAGACATGAATTCTGAGGTATATATTTTTAAGAAAATTATTAACAAAAAAATAGTATATATTAAATTAACAATGAATAATAGAGGTATAATATGTATTTCATTTCATGAAAGCACTTAGTTAAAAAGGAGGAGAAATCTATGGAGAAAAAACTATATTGTTTTAACTGTGATAAAGATGTTAAACCACTTTGCACTATACAAAATAATACTTATGTTGTTCGACATCAAGAAGTTCATGTTGAAGAACAAGTTTTTAAGTGTCCTGTCTGTGAAAACGAATTAATTAATGACAATCTAAATGATTCATTATATAACATTTATAATGCATATCTAGAGTTGTATGGATTAAGTTTTGAAAAATTAAAAGAAATACGTAATTCTTATAATCTATCACAAGAATTATTTGCAAAGGCTCTTGGTTGGAGTAAAAGAACAATTATAAGATATGAACATGCAGAGTCTTTACCTCGGAAACAATATTTATTAATTTATAAAAATATTAAAAATAATAAGAATGCATTTCTTGAAATTTTAAAAAGTAACAAAGATTCAATGGATAAAAAAGATTATTATAGAATATGTCATTTAATAAATGCTGAATTAGATTTAAAAACCATTAATGTGTTTTTATATGTTTTAAAAAACAATGCATTATACAGAACGCAAATAATGAAAAACTTTTTTGCTATTGATTTTGAATCGGTCAAGGAAACGAATCATTCTATAACATCATTTAAATATGCTCATGGGACTTATGGACCAGTTATTGATAATCAAGGGACATATTTACAACTTTTAGTTCACCAAAATTACTTGAATTTTTCTAATGATGAAGATGATAAAATATTATTTACTCCCAATCAAGACTGTGATTTATCTTTGTTTACAAAAGAAGAAATCATTATTATGGATAAGGTTCTATCTCAATTGGAAAATAAAAGTGCATCTCAATTGACAGAATGGTCGCACAAATTTAAAGGATGGATTGAGACGAAGGATGGAGAAATAATAGATTATTCTTATGCAAAAGATTTTGAACTTAAAAATAATTGGTAAATATATATAATAATTGAAAAGTGATAACAGATATAAAAAAGTAAAACTTATTGTATATATAATATTTTGTTTTAAATAGCAAGAAATCGGATATAATTAGTTATAAATTGATTTATTCGTTTATCTTTGTAATATAGAACAAAAAAGGTGTATAACCGTTTACAATATCTTTTAATAGAAAGGAAACTTATTATGAAAAAATATGGAAAAATAATTCTTATTGTAGTAGGAATAATTGTTGTAGTTGCTCTAATTTTTCTGATTTATTTTAAGACTACATTTATGAGTAAAAATGAAATTAAAAATATAGTTGCTAATTATATGAATGCTAATAGTAATGATTTATATTTTGATAGTATTGATTTTGAAATGGATAAGAAAATTTATGAAGTAGAAGTTTATTATCAAAATAAAGACTATGAATATAAAATAAATGCTAAAAATGGTAAAGTTATTTATACTGACTTTAGAAATGATACGAATCAAAATAATTCCAGCAATGGCAATAAGTTTAATGATAACAGTAATAATGGTAATGCAAACCAAAATAATTTAAATCAGCAAACTGCTAATATCAGTGAAGAAGAAGCTAAAGATATTGCTTTAACGCATGCTAATCTTGCTGCTAATAGTGTTAGTTTTTTGAGAACAGAACTAGATCATGATCATAGAACTTTAGTTTATGAAGTAGATTTTATTTATGATAACTATGAGTATGATTATACGATTGATGCGATGAGTGGAGAAATCATTAGTTACGATAAAGATTTTCATGATTAGCAAAAAAACAGATATACTAGTACGAATTTTAAAATCTGTTATTTTCGAGTGATAAATAGGGTAATCACTTGAGAAAAGATAAATGGTAAAGTAAAGGAGTGAACAAAACAAATTGTTCACTCCTTTTAAATAACAAATATACTTAAATTTTTATTGTTAAATAAGGCTTAGGATAGTATAATATATTTAATAAATTAATTTTTAAACACATGTTGAAAGGAATATGTACTATGAACAAAGAAGAACAAATGATTCATTTTATGAATGATCAAGCTCCAAGAATCATGCAAAATATTATTTTTAAACAATTTATAAATGATTTTTTACCTAATGTCTTGGATTGTGAAATAGAAGCTATAGATGAACAAAATAATACGATTATTTTTAAAGGAAAAGATCATAAAAATTTTATTCATAATCATAATATTCAATTAAAGAAAAATTCTTTAGGTCAAGAAATTATAGAGTATAAAAGTATTTTGAATTCTACGGTGAATAATGATAATATTTATACTTTAACGATAGCTTTAAAAGAGGCCGAAGAAAATCAATTAATTTATTCTTATAAAGAACAATATGAGAATCAAAATATCAATTTTAGTCAATCCACTAGTACTAAAATAAGAACGATTTCTTCTACTTCACAAGAAAATATATATGTAATAGATAAAATGAAGTTGTATCACACTTTAAAAGAAAAGAATCAGATTTCTAAACAGTCATTAAAAATAAAATATCATTTTCCCGATGATCATTTAAATGATTATTCTGTTATTACTAAATTAGAGATTCCTAATCAGAACCCTATTGTTCATCAATTGACAAACAAAGAAATGCGAGCTCTTTCAATGAGTTTACAGATGCACGCACAAGTTGAGGAACGTCGTAAAAGAAGCTCTTACGATGAATATTTAGAGAAACATCCCGTATTTGATTTTGAACCAATCTTTACTATGTCCAATTTGCAAGCCATTCATCATTATTTTATAAGAAGTATAGATTCCGATGAAACTTATTTAAAAGAACAATTAAGAATTGATGATACGGCCGCATGGAACCAAGCGCAAATTTGGAATCAAACGTATGATCCTTCACAATATTATCAAAAAATAAAAACTTTAGAAAATAGAGATTGGATTTATATTATGGTTTAGTAATACTAAAAGAATGTTTGGCGAACATTCTTTTTTATGTGTAAGAACGAAATAAAAATCTAAGCTTAAGTTTTGGACAGAAAGTTGTAAAAAAGATATATTTAGTGTATAATGAAAACGTATTTAAAAACAGGACTATAGAGACCGAACTATATAGTTGAAACGTGTTTTAAATTACGTCATAAATAAAGGGAGAACGTGTTATTGTTTATAAATGAATGAGAATGACATTCAAATAAAATTGGTGGAGGTAAAGAAAATGAATGAAACAAAAAAAATTATACTTATTTTAGTCGCTATCGTAGCAGTGATCGGATTAGTAGTGGGTGTATCCATTTACAGTTCTAAACAATCTGAAGAAAAATTAAATGATATTTTAGAAGAAATTAATAGTGACGAAACACATCTATTCTTCTTAGGAAGACCAACTTGTAGTTATTGTGTAGAGTTTACTCCTGTTATTGAACAATTAAGTGAAGATTATGATTTTGATTATGAATATATCAATATAGATGAATTATCATCTAGTGGTTTATCAGAATTGTTACAAGCACTAAATATTGATGAATCTAATTTTGGAACTCCTTATTTATCTATTACGAATAATGGAGATGTAACTGCTGAACAATCAGGCGCATTAGATCGTGAAACTTTATTTAATTTCTTACAAGAAAGTGGTATGATTGCTAGTGATGTAGAATACAAATCTGAATATCCAAATTTAACTATGATTGATTATGCTCGTTATACTGAGATTCTAGAAAGTGGAGAAAAATCAATTGTAGTAATTGGACAAACAGGATGTATGTATTGTGAAGAAACGAAACCAGTTCTTAACGAGATTGTTGAAGAATATGATATTACGATCAATTACTTAAATATCACGGATTTATCAGAAGAGGATTCTTCTAACTTAATGAATTCTGTTACTTATTTAAAAGAATTAGAATCTTTTGGAACCCCACTTACCATGGTTATTGAAAATCAAGAAGTAGTAGGACACCAAGATGGATATGTAGAAAAAAGTGTATTTGAAGAATTTTTCCGTGAACAAGGTTTTATCGAATAAAGAGGTGATTCTTTATGAAACGTACTGTTTATGATGCAGTCAAAGAATTTAATCAAAAATACCCATTATCTGTAGGTTGGCGTTTAAAAAGACATTGTAAGGTTATCGAACAATTTTTAAACCCAGATGAAGAAGTATTATATGCGTTTTTTGCACAAAAGAACGATAATCCTTTAGATATTATTACGACCTATGTGATTGCACTCACCAGTAAACGTATTTTGATTGGTACCAAGCGTGTCGTATTTGGATATTTCTATACGACTATTACTCCAGATATGTTCAATGATTTAAAAGTTCATTCTGGAATTATTTGGGGAAAGGTATATCTTGACACCGTAAAAGAATATGTTACGCTATCTAAAATTCAGAAAGATGCTTTAGATGAGATTGAAACGAAAGTTACAGAATATATGATAGAAGAAAAGAAAAAATATGGAAATGTTCAAAGATAAAGCGGGTAATTCCCGTTTTTCTTTTGGATGTTGAAAAAAAACTTATTATTGTATATAATTGAGTTATACTAAGAGTAGGTGATAGAGTGAAAAAGTTATTTAAGTTATTATTAGTGATGTTTATTCTCTACTTTATCATTCAGGGATTATTCAAAATATTTGGTAAAGGATATTCGATGACATATTCAGTTCCTCTTAATAAAACAAATAGTGTGACCATAGAGGAAACTTATGTATCCAATACAAAGGGAGAAAAAACCAATTATCATTGGAATATTAAGATAAATGATCAAACCTTTAGTATTCAAACGTATCGTCATTTTGGATACAGTTCGAAAGTGATTAAAGAAGTTCGTTATTACCAAGGAGCGTACCAGTGCATTTATCCAATCTTTAAAGGAAACAAACAAATAATGGATGTTTTATGTTTGGATCAAGGGGTTTTAAAAAATTATACAAATTTAAAAGGAAAAGATAGTGGATTAGATGCTTTTGTCGCTCAATTAATCAATGAAAAGTTATATGAAGATCACTTTCAGGATCTTACTACGGAGAAATACCAATCTGGAGAAATGACATTATATACAGAAAATGTAGTAGATGGACACTATCTAGCGATTAATAGCTATCGTGGGGTATATACGATTAATACGCGAAATCCAAGAAAACTTTATGAAGTAAAAATGTTTGATGATGATATTTATCAGAGAGAATTAACCGCTTTAGCAGGACTATATTACATTAGTCCTGATGATAGTCAAGATTATGATTTCTCTAGTTTAAAAGTGGTGAATATTAAAAGTAATGAAGTTTCTTCTTTAGATTTTAATTTTAATATTTCATATAATTCTTATATTCAAGGAGTCGTAGATGATGAAATTTATTTAATTGATAAAAGTAATCGAAAACAATATAAAATAAACCCTAAGAAGAAAACCATAGAAGAAATTGGGAATGAAAGTACACCAAGTCAGTATTATGATCGAGGTACATGGAGTGAAGTTTCCATTTACGATGTCGTGAATCAAGAACGTTACTTTAATACTAATGTATATCAATTAGAAGATTCTTCTTATGCAAAAGTAGATAAAGTAGGAAATGAAAAATCTGGTTATCTTTATTATTATCGTCAAGCCGGTGGTCAATATGAGGTATATCGTGCGAATGTTCAAAGCCCAAATCAATTGATGTACTTGTTTACTACCATTGATAAAGATCTTGTAACTTATATCGATGATTATGTTTATTATTATAATGGTAATACGTTACGTGTTTATCAAGATCAAATAGGAAATCGTTCTATTTATACCAATCGTGAATATGAATTTAATAAAACATTAGATTATTATGTATATCAAAAATAAAGCGTAGCCAAAGAAAAAGAAACTCATATACTATGGTTAGAGAGGTGAGTTTCATGTATAAAATCTATACGGTTAAAAAAGGAGATACATTAAATTCGATTGCGAATGAATTTCAAACAACACCAACAGAATTAAAAAGAATTAATAGTTTTCTTCCACTAGAACCATTATCTATTGATACGCAAATAATTGTTCCCAATAACACAACATCTTTATTCGAAATCTATGTGATACAACCTGGGGATACGATGTATGCGATTGCGAAAAAAACCAATAGTAATTACGAAGACTTGATTCGTTTAAATGGAATGCGAGATGGAGAATTTATTTATCCAAATGAAGAGATATTGATTCCTCGTGCTGGTACCAGATTCTTAATTACAAGAGATGGAGATACGGTTAGTAAAGTAGTGGATCAATTAAAAACGAATGAACTACAATTACGTTTACAAAACGATCGTATTTATTTACAACCAGATCAGTTATTAGCTGTCCGTGATGAGAAAATGGAAGAAGCTTAGAAAAACTTAGAAAAGAGATGAATCTTAGAAAATCTCTTTTTTTTTGCTAAAATTTATTATATAATTGTAAAAGAAAAGAGGTAGTTATGAAGAAGATCGTTATTCTTTTATGTTGTTTGGTGCTTTTTGTAGGTTGTAACAGTAAAACGAAAGAACCTTATCAAGAAGTTTCCTATAGTAAATTACAAACAATGATTGAAAATAAAGAAGACTTTGTTCTAGTAATGGGATCTAGGCAATGTTCTCATTGTGCGAGTTACAAAGTAACTATGACTGATGTCGTAAATAAATATGGTGTAACGATTTATTATATTGATATATATAATTTGACAGATATTGAATTATCTAAATTGAATAATAAATTTAGTTTTACAGGAACTCCAACTACTGTTTTTGTAGAAGATGGGGAAGAAAAAGATCCACAATTTAACCGCATTGATGGATCGAAAGATTATGAGTATATTGTAAATAAACTGAAAGACAATGGCTATATTAAAGAATAGAGGGATACTATGATGGATAACACGTTTAGTGTGATAGAAACTTATGGGGAGAATTTGACACAAAAGAAATATATCACCAATCCAGCGATTGCCCGTGAAGAAGAAATCAAACGTTTAATTATTGTTCTTCTGACCCCAGAAAAATCTGGATTGTTAGTAGGTAAACCAGGAATTGGTAAAACGGCGATTGTGGAAGGTCTTGCTTATTTAATTCAACATGATATGGTTCCAAATGCTTTAAAAGGTTATCGTATTATAAAATTTAATTCAACGTCATTAGTAGGAAAAATCTTAGTTCAAGGTAAAGAGGAACTCATTATGAGTTTGTTAATACAAGAATTAAAGAATATCACGAAAACGATTATTTTTATTGATGAAGTTCATACGTTAATTGGTAATGGTGAGACTGGTAGTATGGATTTGGCAAATATGTTAAAAGCAGGATTAGATCGTGGAGAAGTGAAGGCGATTGGAGCGACTACAACTATTGAATATAACACTTATGTTATTCGTGACCGTGCTTTCTTACGTCGTTTTGAAAAGATTGAAGTTTTAGAACCAGATGAACCAACTACCGTAAAGATTTTGATGGGATCATTACCAAAGATTGAAAAACAAACAGGAATTAAATTTAAATATAATGCTTATGTGACCGAAATGTTAGTAACCGCAATTGTTTCTGCAACTTCGGAATATAAGAGAGTATATGGATTATCTGCGATGTATCCAGATGTTGCTTTTTCGGTATTAACCCAAGCTTTTTCCCAAGCTTTATTCCAAAATAAAACGGTGGTAACAGTAGAAGATGTATACAATGCGATTAAAACAAGTAAACGAATTTATCCTGATAGTATTGTTAAAGAACTGGCAAAATTTCGTGAAACGTTCCAAGAATTATGTGCTGAAGAAGGAGTTACTCTTCCCGTTGTGACCATTGAAGAAGTAGAAACGAAAGAAGAATTGTAAAATCTTCTTTTTTTCGACATATAATGACATTGAAAAGGATAGTAAAGTATGTTAAAATAAAAATAGAA
This sequence comes from Candidatus Pelethosoma merdigallinarum, assembly GCA_018716065.1. Taxonomy (GTDB): domain Bacteria; phylum Bacillota_I; class Bacilli_A; order RF39; family UBA660; genus Pelethosoma; species Pelethosoma merdigallinarum. Next base: position 8,229 of record DVKJ01000017.1, on the reverse strand, counting down.
TGGAGGAATTTGTAGATGACAAAAGAACGTGTGATTCCTAAAAAAAATTATGTGATCGTGCTTATCCTTGCGATTGCGACTTGTCTTGTTTTGGGCTATTTTGTTCGTTGGTATCGCTTACGTGAAGAGGGACTACAACCTGCATCGGTTGTTACGCAAGCAATTACCGAAATTAATTTCGATGAAATAGATAATTATTTACTAGAAAATCCTAATGTTTTTATCTATGTATCAAATCCTCAAGTTGAGAATACCCAAAATTTTGAGAAAGAATTGCGAGATTACTTAAAAGAAGAAGAATTACAACATCGTATGGTTTATTTAGATCTGTCAAAAATGACAGAAGAAGAACAAATTCAATTTAGTCAAGAATGGTTAGAGTTAGATCAAGTTGTGGAGCCAAACATGATTGTGATTGAGAATGGCGAAAAGAAAGATCAATTGTATCGTACGGCAACAGCGATTACCATGAATGATGTTAAAACGATGATTAATCACTATGAGGTGAATGAATCATGAATCATATCGTACTTTATCAACCAGAAATTCCTCAAAATACAGGAAATATTATGCGAACATGTGCGGGAACCGGAACGAAACTTCACTTAATAAAACCTTTAGGGTTTTCCTTGGATGAAAAATATTTACGTCGAAGTGCGGTGAACTACTTAGAACATTGTGATTATCAAGTGTATGAAAATTTTGAAGAATTTAAAGAGAAGAATCCAGGGGTATATTATTATTTAACACGATATGGAAAGAAACCTCATAGTTCTTTTGATTATAGCAATTCCAATGAAGATCTATATTTTATTTTTGGGAAGGAAAGTACAGGAATTCCTAAAGAAATTTTAAGACAAGACTTAGATCATTGTTTGCGAATCCCTACAAATGATAAAATACGTGCGCTTAATTTATCTAATTGTGTCGCACTTGTCTTATATGAAGCACTTCGTCAACAAGATTATAATGATTTACTTCGTGAAGAACCTTTTAAAGGTGCCGATTATTTGTCAAATGATTAAAATTTATATTGTAATATTGGTTATTTAATGATAAGATAATGTTATGAATAAGAATAAGGAGGATGTGTATGGATTTCATCATTAACAACTATATTATCTTTATTATTATTGGTGTTATTCTATTAATGGCTTTAATTGGATATATTGCGGATAATACAAACTTTGAGAAAAAGCCAAAGAAAGAAAAGAAAGCCAAAAAAGATAAAAAGAAACAAAAAGAAGATGTAGTTACAGAATTAGAGTCTACTGATGTAGTACCTTCTATTCCAGATGAAAATGTGGAAACGAATCCATTAGATACACCATCTGAATTAGATACTCCAGTCGAAACGGATACGAAAGACGCGACAGAAGTTTCTAGTGATGGTTTAATGGATGCGTTTGAAACACCAAGTGATCTTATTTCTGAAAATGTGGAGCCTACAGAAGCGGAACCAGTTTCTAACCCAGAAACAGTTGCTGTAGAAGAATCAACTCCTAATGTTGATCCAATGCCAATGGAAGAACCTGCTCCTGTAGAGGAAACAGTAGAAACTCCAGAAGAACCAAAAGATCAAGGAGAAGCTGTAGCTACAGAAGAAAATAAAGAGAACACTGATGATATTTGGAAATTTTAAAAAATAGCGAAAGCTATTTTTTTTGAAACTGGATTATGATATAATGGTAATACATGATAAAAGGAGGAGATATGGTGACATTTGATAGTATTATTATCTTAGCGCGAAAATTATTAGATGTTTTATTGGTATGGTTACTCATTTATTATGCCTTAAAACATATTCGAAAAAATGTAAAAATGGTTCTTTTGTTTAAAGGAATTTTAGTGATTATCATCTTGAAAGTAGTGAGTGATTTCTTTAATTTAGTAACCGTTTCTTACTTGTTGGATTATGTCATTATGTGGGGACCACTCGCATTGATTATTATTTTCCAACCAGAAATTCGTAATGTTTTGGAACAATTAGGAAGAAGTCAACTATTAGGCCGTCATAAAGCACTTACGGTAGATGAACGTGAAAAGATGGTTTATGAGATCATGAATGCAGTAGAATATTTAAAACGTTCTCGTATTGGTGCTCTTATGGTCATTGAACGTGACAATAGTTTAAGTGAGTATATTGAAAAATCACGTAAGCTCTATGCGGATATTTCTAGTGAATTATTAATTTCCATCTTCTTCCCTAATAATCCATTACACGATGGTGGTGTCATTATTCAAGGAGACCAAATTACGAGTGCGGGAGCTGTATTCCCAACGAGTGATAGTGTGAAAATCAGTAAGCGTTTAGGAACGCGTCATCGTGCCGCTTTAGGAATATCTGAACAAAGTGATTGTTTAGCTTTGATTGTTTCCGAAGAAACGGGAAGAATCTCAATTGCTGTTGGTGGAGTTCTTCATTACAATTTAACATTAGACGAATTTAAGATGATGTTATTGGAAGAGTTACGTCCAAAAGAACAATCATATTATGAAGAAGAGGAGGATGTAGAAAATGAAAAAGCCGAAAAATAAATTTGGTATCTTCTTTCGCAACCTCTGGAAGATTATTGACCGTAAAATTATCTTACCAATTACAAGATTAATTTTACCAATTACCGATTACTTTACCAACTTTGGTAAAAAGTTAGAAGGTTGGTTATCGAAATCTACTACCTTATTATTTGTATCTTTATTTATCGCAGTGTTTATCTTTGTCATCGTAGATCAAAAAGTATTATCATTTTCAGAAAACTCTGCTGAAGTATTAAAAGAACAAAAAGTAAATGTTATCTATAATGAGGAAGCATACGTTGTAGAAGGACTTCCAGAAACGGTAGATGTCACTTTGATTGGTCGTAAAGCCGATTTGTACTTTGCAAAACAATCTCCTTCTCACGAAATTACAGTGGATTTAAGTGGATTAAAACCAGGTACTCATAAAGTTAATATTAAATATAATCAAGCACTTGCTTCTATTGAGTATAAAGTAAATCCAAGTGTCGCAACCGTTATCATTTATCCAAAAGTGTCAGAAACAAAAACATTAACGACAGATATTTTAAATCAAGATAGTTTGGATAATAAATTGGTTATTGATCAAGTAAATATTGATAACGATAAAGTAGTCGTAAAAGGTGCGGAACACCAATTAGCGGAAGTCGCAACCGTTAAAGCTTTAGTAGATGTCAAAAAATTACCAACCCAAGAAGAAGGAACTATTACGATGAAAGATATTCCTTTAAAAGCTTTTGACGACGAAGGAAATGTCGTAGATGTTGAAATTGTACCAGAAAAAATTAATGCGGATGTGGTCATTTCATCACCTAGTAAAGAAGTTCCAATTCGTGTTGTGCCAAAAGGAGAATTAAGCTTTGGTCAAGCAATCAGTGATATTCAGTTAAGTGAGACACGTGTTCGTGTTTACGGAAGTGAAGATGTATTATCAGAATTAGACTATGTTCCACTAGAGTTGGATGTAAATGGTTTAAAAGAGGATCACGAATTCAAATTAGAATTACCAAAACCTGTAGGTGTAAAATCTATGAGTGTGAATAATGTAACCGTTAATGTTACTTTAGGTAAATCAACAAGTCGTGTTGTTAATAATGTTCAAATTGCTTCTCGTAATCTAGCAGAAGGATATAGTGTACAAGGTGTTAGTGAATCTGATATCAAAGTTTCTGTTACGTTAAAAGGTGTAGAATCTGTTATTAATCAAATTAATGCTGAAGATATTACCGCATATATTGATTTAAAAGGTTATGGAGAGGGAACTCATGAAGTAGAAGTTCAAGTGGAAGGAACCGATCCAAAAGTTGTTTATACACCAAAAACGAAGAAAGTAAGTATTACAATTGTCAAATAAAAATAACGGGAAACCGTTATTTTTTTTCGTCGAAATGATATAAGAAGATCCCGATATTGATAAGACCAGCAATTCCTACAATCGTATAAATTACCCTAGAAAGCATAGACATACTACCAAATAGAGTAGCTACTAGATCTACATCAAATAATCCAATAAGCCCCCAGTTTAGGGCACCAATAATGGTAAATACTAAAGCAATTTTTTGTATTGTTTCCATGATATTCTCCTTTCTAATATCAGTATTAGAATAACCAGAAATTTCTATTTTATTCATTCATATTTGTACTTTTTTTGCAATATAATAAATTGAAATGAAAATAAAGAGGTGAATTTATGAAGAGAAAGATTTTCATTGGTATCCTAATCATAGGAAGTTTATTGATGTGTGGTTGCGGTAAGAAAGATGAACAAGATGTTTTGAAAGATTTAACAAAAAAGATTGAAGAAACAAAAGGTTATCATTTAACTGGTGATTTAGAAATTGTCAATAACGAAGATACTTACACTTATGATGTAGAAGCATCTTATTCTAAAGAAGAAAATTTTAAAGTAAGTTTAAAAAACAAAACCAATAATCATGAACAAATTATATTACGAAACAGTGAAGGAATATTCGTTTTAACACCATCTTTAAATAAGAGTTTTAAATTTCAAAGCGAATGGCCATATAACAACTCACAAAGCTATTTATTACAGCCTATTTTAAAAGATATTGAAAATGATAAGGAACACACTTATAAAGAAACCAAATCGGGATATCTATTTACGACAACCGTTAATTATTCTAGTAATCCAGAATTAGTAAAACAAGAAATTACGTTTGACAAAAAATTAAATATTCAAAAAGTAGTAGTATATAATAAAGAAGACCGAGCTATGATTACGATGAAGTTTGATGAAGTAGATATGGATTCTACATTTAAAGATAGTTATTTTTCATTAAAAACGAATATGAGTGGAAAAAACATAGAAATTAGTAAACCTACCAGTAAACTAGAAGATATTATATATCCAATGTATATTCCAGAAAATACAACACTCACGAGCCAAGATAAAGTAGATAAAGAAGATGGTGAACGTATTATTTTAACGTTTGATGGGGATAATCCTTTTATGCTTGTGCAAGAGACATCTAGTTATTCTGAAGATATGGAAACGATTCCTATGTATGGTGATCCAGAAATAATGGCTGATAGTGTAGCTGCCGTTTCGGATACCTCTATTACTTGGATTAGTAATGGAGTAGAATATTATGTTGTATCTGAAACGATGAAATCTGACGAATTGTTAAATGTTGCCCGTTCCATTAGTGCTTTACCTGTAGGAAAATAAAACTACCACTTTTCATAAAAATATGCTATAATAATGGCTAGGTGATAGTTATGTCAAAAAAGAAAACAAGAAAACAAAAAACAAACTTCGTAGAAACAGCAACTTCTGGCGATATGGAAGTAAAGAAACTAATCATCTTTATTGTTGTTATCGTAGTATTATTTGGTGCTTTCTATATTATTTCTCAATTTGTTGATCGTAGTGAAGACAGTACTACTTCTACACAAGATGAAGCTGCAGTGATTCAATATGATGAAATTATTTTAGGAACACTATTAGAACAATCAGATGGAAGTTACTATGTTCTAGTATCTGATCCTGAAAGTGGTCAAACTCAAGGAGTTTACGAAGTATATAAAAGTGCTTATACTTCTAAAGAAGATGCTTTAAAAGTCTATACTTCTGATATTACCAGTCCATTTAATCAAAAATATAAAGCGGATGAAAGTAATTTTGAGATTGATACGATAAGTGATTTACGAATCAAAGGAGACACCTTAATAAAAGTAGAAGATCATCAATTGACAGAATATTTTGAAGGCAAAGAAGAAATTGTAAATGAATTAAAACGTATTAGCGAATAGAAGATTACTTTTGTAATCTCTTTTTCGTAAAATGGTGTCTATTCCAATGATTTTCTTTTCATAGTATATATTATACATGATATAATAAAAAGAGGAGGTTTCCCTATGGAGAAAAAACAAGAAACAAAAGAGAAGAAAAAGAAAGAAACCAAAATAAAGAAAAAAGAAAGTAATAAAAAAAGAAATAAGAATGATAATATTCCTTTCTTTAAAACAAGTGATACGTTAGGCCTTGTTGTGATTACATGCGTAGTTAGTTTATTTATGGGTTATTTTTTTGGAACTAAGATTATAGCAAAACAAGTGGATCAAGAACAAGCAGAAGCTTTGCAAAAAATCGCCTCTACTTTCCAAGACATTAAAGATAATTATTACGAAGAGGTAGATAATGAGACTTTAGTGGATGGAGCGATTAGTGGAATGATGGCTGCTCTTGGAGATCCTTATGCAACTTATTTAACAGACGATAATTCGAATACTTTTGATATTGAATTACAGGGTTCATATGAAGGGATTGGAATTGAAGTATATAATAATGAAGAAAATGAAATTGAAATTCTAACTGTATTTACAGATAGCCCTGCAGAAAAAGCAGGTATAAAAGCTGGAGATCTTATTATAAAGTTAAATGATGAAGATGTTAGAAAGAAGTCTACTAAGAAGTTAGTTGATAAAATTGCTAAACTAAAAGATCAAGAGTTTACACTTACGGTTTTACGTGATGGTGAAGAAAAAGAATTAACTGTTAAAAGAGAATATATTGAAATTTCTTCTGTATCTTCTGAAATGATAGAGAGAAATAATCAAAAGATTGGGTATTTATCTGTTAGTATTTTTTCGCAAAAAACAACAAGTCAGTTTAAGAAACAATTAGAAGAATTAGAAAAGAAGGGTATGGACTCTTTAATCATAGATGTTCGTGGCAATAGTGGTGGACATTTGACAACCGTTACGGATATGTTGTCCTTGTTCTTAGATGATAGTCATGTTATTTATCAAATTCAAACAAAAGAAAAGACTGAAAAGTTTAAATCAACAGGTAAAACAACAAAAGATTATCCAATTGTTATATTAACGGATAGTAGTAGTGCGTCTGCTTCCGAATTATTAACCATTGCTTTAAAAGAAGAATATGGAGCAATTTCTATTGGAAGAACGACTTATGGAAAAGGAACGGTTCAAGAATTAAAAACAGTAGAAGGTGGAGAATATAAGTTTACGACAAAGAAATGGTTATCTCCAAAAGGAAATTGGATTAATGAAAAAGGAATTACACCAGATATTGAAGTGACATTAGACGAAAGCTACTATTCAAATCCAAGCAAAGAGACGGATGCACAATTACAGAAAGCATTAGAATATTTGTCAGAAAAAACAAAATAGTCTAAAAAACACCATAAAATTGGTGTTTTTTTCAAAATTATTATATAATGAAAAGGAGGAAGTGAAAATTATGACGCTACATATTGGTGATAAACTTCAGATTCAATGCTATAAACATAATGGTAAAATTCATCGTGCATGGGATGAAGCGGTTGTTTTAGATGTTAAAAAAGATTACATTGTCTTTGGAAACAAGAAAACAAATGTTACAGAAGCTGAAGGAAGTTATTGGAAAACGAAAGAACCAGCCATTTTATACTTTTTTAAAGATCGTTGGTTTAATGTGATTGCACAATTAAAAAAAGATGGCATCTATTATTATTGTAATATTGCAACTCCTTTCGTAATTGAAGAAAAAACAATCAAGTATATTGATTATGATTTGGACTTACGTATTTTTCCAAATGGAAGTTATAAGATTCTAGATCGTTTAGAATATAAATATCATAAACGTATCATGCACTATTCTGAAGATTTAGATAAAGTGATCAATCTTGGTTTAAGAGACTTGATAGAATATTATAAGGAAGGAAGTCCTGTTTTTAATGAACAGAATAATAAACAATATTATAAATTGTATAAAAAAGTAAAAGAAGAACAAAAATAGTAAACTTTTATTTATTCGTGAATATATTAATAATGTAGAATCAATGAAAATTGATTTTTTCTATACCTTTTTGATATCGTTTCTCTAAATTATAGATGAAAATTGCTTGTATTTTAAGGATAAAATATAAAAAATAAAAAAAATATCAAAAAATGAAAAAAAATGCTTGCTTTTTTAGAAAAAGGTATGTATAATTAAATTCGTTGGGCCAATTAAGGCTTCAAAAAAAACACTAATTCAGAACTTCAATTACTGATTTCAAAAAAAAATAAAAAAAATTGAAAAAAAGTATTGACTTAATGAAAAGTGTTTGGTATATTATTAGTGCTTTGCAAATGAAAGCACAAAATGATCTTTGAAAACTGAGCAAAAGTCAATTCATTAATAAGTTAGGAAAACAAACAAACTTAAAAAATAATTTATTTTTTTGGAGAGTTTGATCCTGGCTC
>DVKJ01000005.1 GCA_018716065.1 Candidatus Pelethosoma merdigallinarum | reverse complement strand
TTATACTGTCTTTCATCTTTCGTTACAACAATACATCCTTTGATTTGTTCACCAGTTCTAGGATCCAAGATTTCCTCTGCGTCAATAAATCCTAAGCGCGCTAAATCTTTAGGATCTAAGAATACTTGATCACCGATTTCTTTTGGCAATTCTTGATTATTCTTACTCCCCCAGTTTTTCCCTGCTTGGATTAACTGATCGATTTGTCTTTCATACAAGCCTTCTTTACTCGAATTAATACTTGAAAATACAAGAGGAACCGCAATTAACGCAATCACTCCTAGTATCACTATAACCGCTAGTAACTCAACTAACGTAAAACCTCTTTTTTTCATATCATCACCTATTTATATCTTTATCCTACAACATTATATCGTAACTGTACCTAAAGTCAACCACATTTTCAATAAATTTATTTTTCAAAAATGGAAAATTTACAACATCCATTCTACGACTAAAAAAGACTTTTTTGTGAAACTATGTAAAATTAATAATGAAAAGCCTATTTTATCTATAAAATTTTAATCTTTTTGGTAAACCTTTGGTGTCTTTCTTTGTTTATTTTCTTTTGATATTACTCCATAAACCATCGCTGTACGACTCACCGAAGTAATTTTCACTTCCAATTCATCCATCAAATAATACACACCATGAGGACATTGAAAAGACAATTGATTAGAATCCATAATATATCCATATATTGTGTAACTAGGAATCAAAATGTGATAGAGATCATCTATTAATAAAGTAATTCCTCTTTCTTCAATTTTAACAATAGATCCAGAAACTGTTGATCCTATTTTATATTGTATATATTTTTTCATCGTTTGTTTTTCCATATATCGCTCTATTTCTAAAGCTCTTGTTTCAGCATGAGAAGCAACAGAAGCAATAAAAGGAAGTTTATTTTTTAAAGATAAGATGTGATTTTGTACTTCTTCATTTTTATAGAATAGATCCCCTAAAACAAAGTCTTTAATTAATTGATGAACACATAAATCAGGAAAACGTCTAATCGGAGAAGTAAAATGGGTATAAAATTCATCTTGATCAATAGCCAATCCATAATGACCAATAGGAAAAGCATAATACTCAGCTTTCCGCATGGTGTGTAAAAGCATCTCTTCTATAATTGGATAATAAGAAGAACTCTTACACCATTTTAATGATTGTTGAAATACTTTCGGATCCATATAACTCTTCTCTAAGGAATATGGAAGAGAAATTCCCAATTTACTCATAAACTTAGATACTTCTACCATCAAAGATCGTTCTGGTATACGATGTCCTCGATATAGAAAAGGGTATGCATTTTGAAAAGCTAAAGTGGCCACGACTTTATTTGCTTCAATCATAAATTCTTCAATTAAATTTTCGGCTTCTCCTCGTTCGTGAAACGTCATATCTAATACTTTATCTTCATTCATCGAAAACTGAGGTTCTTTTTGTTCAAACGAAATACTTCCCGATTTTTCCCTTTTCTTTCTTAGAATTTGAGCCAAATCATTCATGATAAACAATGTATTTTTAAAAGGCTCATAATCTTCGACAAAATGATGATTTAAAACACAATTTACCTTCGTATAAGTCATTCTTTTTTTAGAACAAATCACTGATGGAACAACATGAGATTGAATACAATGTCCTTGCTGATCCAGTTCCATTATGACAGATAAAGTTAAACGATTCTCATTTTCTTTTAAAGAACAAATTCCATTGGATAGTGTAAAAGGCAACATAGGTATCACACGATTCATAAAATAAATGCTAGTTCCTCTTTTTAATGCTTCTTGATAAATCGCACTTCCTTCTTGAACATAATGACTGACATCGGCAATATGCACCCCTAATTGATAGTGACCATTTTCTAAGATTTTACAAGAAATCGCGTCATCAAAATCTTTCGTTCCATCACCATCAATCGTAAAAATTTCTTCCTGTGTTAAATCCACTCTTCTTTCATAATCCTGTGGAAGAACTTTTTTAGGTAGAGCTTGAGCTTCTTTCAGTACTTCTTTAGAAAACGTATAAGGAATCTCTTCTCTTTCTAATTTACTAATTAATTCAAGATCAAGATCTCCCTTTTTTCCTAAAATTTTAATAATATCTGCGTGATAATAATGACCATAATCTGGCGCCCCTATAGTAAATAAAATCTTTGTATGAATCGGAATAGATTGATCTTCTTTCTTTAAACATATTTTGATACGGCGATTAGAAGACTCATCTAATTTCACATATTTGATACCTTCTTTTTCAAAAATTGTTCCGGTCATTCTTTTTACATTCTTCGAAATGACTTTTTCAATTAATCCATTTAAACCGTGATAATCTACCAATCGAATTTGCACCAAATCCCCTTGGGATACATTCATATCCATTCTAGGATGAACTTTTACAACTTGATCTTCTACTTGTACATAAATACTTCCATCATAACGCATTTCCACTGTACCAAAACGATAAGCACTCATCCTTGTGACTACATATTCCTTTTCATCATTCAAAAAAATTTGATAAGAATCCACTAACGGTTTTAATAGTCTATTTCCATCTTCTAAACTGAGATTTAAAGTACGACATAAAGAAGACAGTGTTTGTGGTTTCTTTTCTAATAATTCTAATATCTTATCTTGTACATTCATAAACTCCCACCTATTTCTATTATAAACTGAAAGTAGACAAATTCACAAGAACAAAAAAACAATAATTCAAACTATTGTTGATTATTGTTTTCTTCTACTAATTCAAAATCAATCGTATGGGCTTCTTTAGAAGCTGCGATCACTTTAACTTGCACTTTATCTCCTAAACGATATCCACGCTTATTATGCTCACTACAAATAGCGAATGTCGTTTCATCATAAGTATAACTTCCATCTTTCATATCATCAAGACGGACTAATCCTTCAATTAAATTTGGTAATTCTACGAACATACCAAAACTAAGTACACTACTAATCATACCTTCATAGACTTCACCAATGTGTTGTTCCATATATTCGGCTTTTTTCATGTCATCAACTTCTCGTTCACATTCTACCGCATTACGTTCACATTCGCTGGTCTGATCTCCGAGTAAAATTAATTTTTCATCCCAATAACGAACCGTTTCTTTTGACATATCTCCTTTGAATAAGTAAGTACGTAGTAAACGATGCACTGTCGTATCTGGATAACGACGGATTGGTGATGTAAAATGCGTATAATATTTACTAGCTAATCCAAAGTGACCAATATTATCCTTACTATATACGGCCTTTTGCATACTTCTTAGTAACATACTAGAAAGAATGTGAAACTCACGTTTGTCTTTTAAGCTATTCAAAATCATCTGCATCGTCTTTGGATGAATATCATCTACTTTTCCATTAATTTGATATCCTAACATATGAACAAAACGTACAAATTTCTGAATTTTTTCAGGATTTGGTTCCCCATGAATACGATATAAAAATGGTAACTCTAAAAAATAAACATGCGTTGCGACAGTTTCATTAGCCGCAATCATAAAGTCTTCAATGAGTTTCTCACCCGTACCACGTTCTCTTAAGACAACATCCGTTGGTACGCCTTGTTCATCTACTAATATTTTTGACTCATCGATTTCAAAATCAATATATCCACGAGTTTCTTTTTGTTTACGTAAAATTTTTGATAATTTTTCCATCAATTGTAACGTTTCTACAAAAGGTTCATATCCTTCTGGAACTTGATGATTTTCTAATATTTCATTGACTGCAGTATAAGTCATACGTTTTTTAGAACAGATCACACTTTCATAGATATCATAAGTAACTACATGACCTTTTCCATCAATTTCCATCTCACATGTAATCGTTAGACGATCTTCTCCACCATTTAAAGAACAAATTCCATTTGACAACTTATGAGGAAGCATAGGAATGACACGATCCGTTAAATAAACACTCGTTCCTCGTTCATACGCTTCTCGATCAATAGGGGTATTCTCTTTTACATAATGACTAACGTCGGCAATATGAACACCTAATTGATAGTGACCATTGTCAAGAACTTTACAAGAGACCGCATCATCTAAATCTTTCGCGTCCGCACCATCAATGGTAAAAATCACCTCATTACGTAAATCACGACGTCCATATATTTCCTCAGGAGTTACTTGATCTGGTATTTGATCCAATTGTTCCATTACTTCTTCTGGAAATTCGTCATGAATACCATATTTTCCAACAATGGATAAAATATCAACTCCAGGATCATTTTTATGACCTAATATTTTTAAGATTTCCCCGTGATAATAGTTATTTCTCACTTTATCCGTAATTTTTACCATAACTTTATGTCCTGGCATAGCTCCTAAAGTGTGTTTACCACGAATTTCAATTGTTAAATGAACTTTTTCATCATCTAACTTAACAAAGCCTTTGTGATTCTGAGTATAATATTCTCCAACCATGGTTTTAAATTTACGTTCTACAATACGAACAATTCTACCTTCCATACGATTACCACTTTTTTTCTGAGTAATTTCTGCGACCACGCGATCACCATTAATCGCATTATTAACATTTGTATTCGGAATATAAATGTCTTCTTGTTCCCCATCTACATCAACAAAGCCAAACCCACGTTTATTTCCAATAAAACGTCCTAATTTTAAATTACTATTATTAAAAATCATATATTTATTTTTATTGGTTCGATATAATTTTAATTCATCTTCTAAATAATTTAAATCTTTCAATAATTGTTTAAAATCATCCACACTTTGTATATTTAATTGATCACTAATTTCATCTACCGATAAGGCTTTTCCAACTTTCGTCAATAAATCCAGAATTTGTTCTTGCATAGTATCACCTATTTTCATTATACTATAGTTCTTGTAAAAGGAAAAGAAAATTGACACCAAACGTGTCAATTAATCGTGCATAAGCGCATATATAAAACCTTTTTTCTTCAAAAAATATTCGATTCCATAAATCACTACAACAATCACACTTCCAAGAAGAGCGACAATCATATCTAACATCGTATCATCCACACCAGTTGTCATGACGTGTTGAGCATCTGCTTGGAATATCGCATCATTTGTAAATTCAAAAATTTCCCAAACACCCGCAATCGCAATCGTAAACACAATCATAAATAATACATTAAACAGAAAATGGTGAAAATCATACAATTTCATGTTTTTTAGTAATACTAAAGCAAAAAGTGCGGTTAAAACACCCGATAAGGTATGAATAATTTTATCGTAAATAAATATTTGATTATATACTCCCATAATAGATCCCACAAAATGTCCAAAAAAGATGAAAATCAAGTATACAAGTTCCATCATATAAGAAATTTGTAAATGAAAGAACTTCCGAGCTAAAGTAGGAATGAAAGCCGTGAGGATAATAGTCAAACGAATTAAAACTTCATACCAATTTCCTTGTATCATAACAGGAATCGCATAAATAATACCTAAAAGTGATAAGACAATAATAGCGATTTTACATATCCAATTGATCTTCTTCATGTTTCTCCATTTCTACTTGATTGATTGATTCAAAACGTTTTGTAATTTTATCCGTTGTTGTATGAATATCACGAACATCTCGTCCCACCGTTTCAATACTACGCGATAACTTATCCCAACGTTCTTTATAACGCTTAAATTCACGATCTAACAAAATTAATTCTTGATGAATAATAGACGCATACTTATCACGTTCGATATTCTTAATAATCATTTGTATCGTTGTTAATGTACTAATGAGTGTTGTGGGAGAAGTAATCCATACTCGTTTTTTATATGCATATTCGATAATATCACTATGATAGGCATTGACTTCTGCAAAAATAGCTTCCGCTGGTAAGAAAAGAATCGCTTGATCACTCGTTACTCCTGGAATAATATACTTACTTGCAATCGCATCAATATGTTTTTTCATATCATTCTTAAATAATTTTTCAGCACTACTGCGTAATCCTTCACTATTATTACGATCTACCATTACACGATAATTTTCTAATGGAAATTTGGAATCAATCGCAATTTTCCCTAATGGTTCTGGCGCAAACAAAACACAATCCGCAATCGTACCATTATCAAAACTATATTGTAATTGATAAATCTTACTATTTTCTCCAAATACACTAGACATAATTTGATGCAAAGTGACTTCTCCAAAAATACCACGCGTTTTCTTGTCGGTTAAAATACTTTGTAAAGAAACGATGTCTGTAGATAAGGTTTCAATTTTTTTCTGGGCTTCATCAATTTTAGATAAACGTTCTAATACGGATGTAAATGTTTTGTTCGTACGTTCAAAATTTACATCCAATCTTTCATTCACCTTATCATTAATCAAATTAAGTCGTTGTTCCATACGATCATTTAAAGAACTAAAATCTTCGTTCATACTTTTTGTCAATTCGCTTTTAAAATCGCCTAAATTACGGATCACTTCGGTTTCCAATTTTCCTAAGCGTTCCGTAATATGAGCCTCGTTGATATTTTTAGAAAGCGATACAACCGCAATAATTAAAATAATAACTAATAATCCAATTATAATATATTCCATAATACACCTCTTTATTCTAAATGAAATTTCTTACTAACCATTTTAGAAATCACATAAACTACCACTAACATAACTCCTATTCGAAGTAAAATAATAGGATTTCCTAAACTTTCTAAAAAAGTTGATCCAATAAATCCCCAGAAGTACACCATTGGTAATTTTCCAATAATGATAGCTGCTAGAAATTTTCTTGGTGATATTTGAGAAAGACCTCCAGCAATATTAACGGTAAATGCAGGAGTAAATGGCATTGCGGTAATTACTACTAAATCTGCAAAAGGAATTTCTGTAATTCTTCTCATGAATTTTAAAACATGTCCATCTTCTGGTAAATGTTTATATAAATGACTACTAATTCCTTTACGAAAAATATAAAACGATAACATACATCCACATATTGTAGAAATCCATGACAATAAAAAGCCAAATACATTACCAAACATAATCGTATTCATCGCAATAAATAGTGCCAAAGGAAGAACTGGTATTATAGATTCTAAAATAATTAATCCAACACCAATAAATATTCCAATGAAGGGATTCGTATGAACCGCAAATTGTTGAATGGTTTCCAAAACATTACGTATTATTTCCTCCATAATACCTCTCTTTCTACATTCAATATTTTACCATACTTAAGAAAAAAAGACTATAAAAGTCTCAAAATCATATTAAAAGTAACCATACCACAAACACCAACTAAAATACCAAACAGAAAAGTAATGAACATATCACTCGTAAATCCACCTACAAAATGATTTCGTTGACTCTTAAGTAACAACTTTTCAGAATCTGCCTGATAATCATTTGTCGAGTTTGTAGTAAATAATGATTGATCATGAACTTGTTGTTTTTCTTTCGTTTCGATTAGTGCACGAATAAAATCATTTTCTTCTGATGCTGGATTTGTTTGTAATAAGAAAATCAATTCTTCTAATGATTTACTATTTAATTCATTTTTTCTCTCTACCGTTATACCATCGTTTTCCACAGAAGTAACATTCTGTGAGTTGGTCATTGTGGATAAATGTTCTTGATTATTGGTGTTATCCACAGTTTTATTTAAATTTTCTTTCTTTTCCACAGGATTAGAAGACACAGCGGGAGCTTTTTCTGTGGATAAATGCATCAAATCATAGTTTTTTATCCACTTTTGATATAAAGGAGTTACTTTTTCCTGTGGAATATTCATATTAGGAACAAGCCTTTCCAAATATCGATAAACATCATTCTCTTTCAAAGATGTAGATAATGATTCTATTTTTCTTTGATATTCTTCTTTCGTTGGAAGATTAATAAAAGCTTTTGCTTGCATCTCATATAAATATAAAACAACACTCTCAATATCTTTTCGATACATTTTATGAGCTGGATCTTGTAAGTCTTGTAACAAAAGATAAACAACACCATTCACAACCGTCGTACTTGTAATTAAATAATCGTGATTATATAAATTGATTTTCATTTTCTCACCCCACATTCTTCTTATGTTCCGTTTTATTCTATTCTATACAATATTATAGCATGCTTTTTTTATTTTTTTAATCATAAAACTTCTATTTTTATGTTCTTTTTTCTAAAAGTTAAAAGATAACGTAACTTTCTCCAAATTCAATCACTTTTTCGACAAACATGTAAAGAAAAAAATAACCCTAAAGTTATCTTCTCTTTGTGAATATTTTTTCATCATCTACTCGGTACTGGGATAATTGACATAATTCTTTAAACACTTCCGTATTTCTTTTCGCTTCTTCTAACAGGTTCTCCTTCTTTATAATAAGAGACTGTTGTAATTCATCCTCTTGCATCCCTTTCAATAGATAAATTTCTTCTTTTATTTTTTCTAAAGACTTTGTTTCTACTAAACGAAATTGTAATCCCGAAAGATACTCTTGAAGAATTTGTATCTTTTTATTGAAGCTAATATTTTTATCATAATAAAATTTATTTTCGTTTGAACTCTGAGGACTTAATACATTAATACTACGAGCTACTTCAAACGCTACCTGACTTCTGTATGCCTTTCGGATAAGTACATCACCTTTCATATAATCTAGTAATTCTTGTAAAGATTGAAGATCTTTTACGATTCTATATAAAACAGGATAATACTTAACTATGGCAACCGCAGAAACATTTAAATCGCCTCCATAGCGTCCGTTTCCTTTCCATTCTTTAAATTCAACCTCTAAAATTTGATCACAAGATTTCATGATCTCTATAAATAAAGATCGATGTTCAATACCATAGGGTCCCTTACCGGAGCGCTCTATTACTCCTTCTTTGGCATAACACTTTAATTGTTCTAGAATTTCCTCTTTATTGCTTTCCACAATATCATACGTATAAATATTATTCCCATCAGTAAATAAAGATTTCATACATAGATTCCTTCTTTCTTACTGTTTAATATATCACAAAATGTAACATTCTCCAAATCTAACACCCTTTTCGACATTAGTGTAAACGATATGTATTCATTTTATTTTCCTTTTAAATAATCTTTTAATAGAAAAGTTAAAAAGTAAGGAAACGTATAGAATTTTCCATTAAAACCTATATTTTTGTTACACAATTTAATTCCATATTTAATATCTTTGAAAGAATTACTTGTAATCATATTATTTAAGGAAATGACACTTCCATCCTCTGCCTTAACTTCTATAGGAATAAGACTATCTTTATCTCTTACAATAAAATCCATTTCGATGGTCCCTCTATCATTTTTATAAAAATATAAAGAATAACCTGATTTTACTAACATATCCGCAACAATATTTTCATAAATCGCACCTTTATAAGTATTAAAGTTTTTATTACTTCGCAGATCATCTTGAACTTCGTCATCTAAACTTCCAATTAATAATCCCGTATCTCTAAAGTATATTCTATAATTATCTGGATTATAATTTCCTCTCAAAGGTAAAGAGACTTGATCTAAACAATAAGAAATATTAATAATTCCGGCATTATCCAACCATTCAATCGTTCCAATATATTCTCTATTACGGGCACCATCCTTAACTTTTGAAATTTGAAATTTTTTATTTTCGTTTCCCAAGAAAACAGGGATTTTACGATAAACATTCAAAATTTTTCCTTGATCTAAGCCATGAGCGTATTTTGTAATGTCTTCTTCATAATCTTTGATAATCTGTTTTTGCATATTTAAAATTCCACTATAATTCTTATTTTCAATAAATGTTCTAACAATGGCAGGCATTCCTCCAACAATCATATATTCATGAAAATTATTAAGCATCACATCAAATTCAAGTTGCGATAGAGGCTCACAATTCTTCATGTGTTCATACAAATCTTCGATTTGTTCTTCTTTATATCCTTTTGCCCATAAGAATTCTTCAAAATCCATAGAATACATTTCATAATCTTGCTTATTTCCGACACTATTAGACTCAATTTCATGATAGTTGATTCCCATCAATGATCCTGAGCAAATCACATCGTAACGTCCATCGATACGAAATGATTTTAGGGAGGTGGCACAATTGATACAATCTTGTATTTCATCAAAAAATAATAAAGTTTCCCCTGGAATAAATTCAAAGTTAGGATTAATAAAAGATATATTTTTTATAATCGTATCTACTTCAAAACCATCATCAAAAATAGATTTAAATTGTTTTTGTAAAACAAAATTAATTTCTACAACACTTTTGTAATTATTCTTCGCAAAATGTTCAATCGCATCCGTTTTTCCAATCTGTCTTGCTCCTTTTATAATCAAAGGTAAATGTGTTTTATCGTTTTTCCATGATAGTAAAAAATTGTCTACTTTTCTTTTCAATCTCATTGATATCACCCTTTCTTTATACATTATATCACAAAATTCCAGCAATTTTACCTATATTTATCACAAAATTCCAATGTTTTTGGCTTCTATAATCACATTTTTACAAAATATTCATGAAAAAACTGCCGAAGCAGTTTTCTATATATAAATATGTTCAGGTTTGTGATAGATAGAACCAATCTCTTTTTGTCCTTGATATTTTTCAATTTCTACTACAGATCCACTTTCTAAACTCTTTTGAACATCAATGATTCGTTGGTTTTTAGATCCTTTGTATTTTAAATCTAAACTTCTCTCTTCCAATTGGAAACGTCCGTCTACTAAAACATCAATTTCTTGTAAGAAAGCACATGCGTTTGGATTCCCTTTACTCATGATCATAATTTGTTCCCAAGTAAATCCCGTGTAGCACCAAACATTCCATTCCAGTTCATGACAGTATTTAGCAATTTCTAAACAAGCGTCTATTTGAAACCAAGGATCACCACCAGATAAAGTAATTCCATCTTGTCCTTTTATCTTAGATAGTTCTTTTTTGACTAATTCTACATCAACGTTAATTCCTGCATCAAAAGACCATGTCTCTGGATTATGACATCCCTTACAATGATGACCACACCCTTGTGTCCATAATACGGTACGAATTCCTTCTCCATCGACAATACTATCTGGTTGTAAGTCACTGGCAACTCTAATTTCCATTTAAAATACCTTTAGTTCCATGTTTTACACGATCACGTTCTTCGGCTTTTTTCGCATTGTTAAAACGATCTGTCGTTCCTACTAAATATCCTGTAATACGACGAATACGTTCAAACTTTACTCCTTCTCCTACTTTTCTTCCATCTGTTTTCATTTTCCTCATCCTTTCTAATTACAACAATCCATATTTTTAATACGTTCCATTGGAACACCTTCACCTTCATGTCTACCACAACCTGGGCAAACATCTCCAATCACACCTGTATAACCACAAACTGGATCACGATCTACAGGGTGATTAATCGCACCATATCCAATATTATTATCATGCATATAACGAACAATTTTCTCGAATGCTTCCACATTCATGGCAGTATCTCCGTCAATTTCAATGTAACTAATATGTCCACCATTTGTAAGTTCGTGATAAGGTCCTTCAATCGCTAGTTTATCCATAATTCCAATGTGATAATAAACGGGTACATGGAAAGAATTCGTATAATATTCACGATCTGTAACGCCTTTGATTTTTCCATAAATGGCTTTATCTATGTTAACAAAACGTCCAGATAAACCTTCCGCTGGAGTAGCGATTAAACTAAAGTTTAAATTATACTTTTCAGAATACTCATCTGCTTTTTTACGCATAAATGTAATAATTTCTAATCCTAATTCACGTGCTTCTTCATCTTCTCCATGATGTTTTCCAATGAGAGCTTTCAAACATTCTGCTAGTCCAATAAACCCGAATGTTAAAGTACCATGTTTTAATACCTTACGTAAACGATCCGTTGGTTTTAATTTTTCACCATCTGTCCATACTCCTTCACCTAAAAGGAATGGGAAGTTATAACAACGTTTGTTACATTGAATTTCAAAACGTTCTAATAACTGATCTTTTACTAAGTCCATCATGTTTTCCAAATCTTCGTAGAACCCTTTAAGGTCTGCTTGTTCACGTTCTTTTAAACAAATTCCATGTTTAATACCTAAACGTGGTAAGTTAATAGAAGTAAATGATAAATTTCCTCTTCCTGGAGTGACTTCTTTATTACGATCTGTAACATCTCCCATGACACGAGTACGGCATCCCATATAAGCAACCTCGCTGGTATAATCTCCTTCTTTATAATATTGTTTATTAAATGTAGAATCCAAAAAGGAGAAATTTGGGAATAAACGTTTCGCACTTACTTTACATGAAAGTTTAAACAAATCATAATTTGGATCTTCAGGATTATAATTAATTCCTTCTTTTACTTTAAAGATTGATACAGGAAAGATTGGTGTCTCCCCATGACCAAGACCAGCATCTAAAGAAAGTAAATAATTTTTAATAACCATACGTCCTTCCGGAGAATGATCCGTTCCAAAATTCACGGATGAAAAAGGTACTTGCGCTCCTGCACGTGAATGCATCGTATTTAAATTATGAATGAAAGCTTCCATTGCTTGATACGTAATACGATCTGTTTTTTCATAAGCTTTATGATAAGCCATAGAAAAAATCTTCTTTACTTCTTCAGATTCATTATAATATTTTTCAAAGATCTCATTGATATCAAATTCAATCGTTGTTAGTTTATCAATATCTTTGCTTATTTTATCCATAGAAATAAAATGTTTAAAATCACTAAAATCTAGGTAATCATAAATCATTTGTTTGAATTGTTTCTTAAAAGTTTTTAACACCCCTGGTGCCATAAAATAGTCATATGCTGGAATACTTTGTCCACCGTGTTGATCATTTTGATTGGATTGGATGGCAATGGCCGCTAAAGCACTATAAGACATAATATCATTCGGTTCACGTAAATGTCCATGTCCGGTTGAAAAACCACCTTTAAATAAGCGATTTAAGTCAATCTGGCAACAAGTTGTGGTTCCCATAGCCATAAAGTCCATATCATGAATATGAATATCACCTTCATCATGAGCTTCTGCGAATTTTGGTTTCATCAAATAAGCTTTCGTAAACTCTTTGGAAATAGTAGATCCATATTGTAACATCGTTCCCATTGCCGTATCCCCATCAATATTCGCATTCTCTCTTTTTAAATCTTCTTCATGAGCCGTTTTAAGTCCTAATCCTTCTAATGTTTTTAAAAACTTATGACGTTTCTTGTCTTCAAAAAACATTTCGCGTGATAAATTACGACGTTCACGATATTCTGAAAATGATTTAGCAACATCATCAAAATGTTTCTTGTGTAACTCTTCTTCAATAAGATCTTGAATATCTTCAATATTAATTTTATCGTTTTCTCCATATGTTTTTTCAATACGTGAAATAACCGCATGATAAACTCTATGAATATCTTTTTCATTATATTTTACTTCATCCGTTTCTGGATCTTTAATACTGTCAAACCCTTTTTTTATCGCTAAAGCAATCTTTGTTCCATCAAAGTCTACTTTTTTCCCGTTTCTCTTTATTACTTTTAATGTTTCTACTTTTTCTTCTGTTGTCATACTACTTCATCCTCCATCTATAATTTGATTTTAGTCTTTTTTTGAATATTAGTCAAACAATATTTTCCTAAAAAAATATTCCTATTTTTTATAGACTTAACCTTTAAAAAAGCCTTGTTTTACAAGAAATGGCAGTTATTTTATATTTTTATTTTTTACTCGTTTTTTTGAAAACAGTAATTTTTTTCACTTATAAATAAACAACAAATGGTAATCTTTTATAAAAATAAAGTGAAATTATAGCGAACAAAAGTTTGTTACAGAAAAATAAAGAGTTAATCACTATTAACCCTTTATTTTTCAACAAAAACGAATTATTTTAACTTTTTTCAGTTGGCTCTTCTATTGTTTGAATCTCTGATACACCCTTTGGTTTATATGATATAATTTGTTGATTCTTTAATGTTTCATAAAGTCCTGGAGCTCCAATAAAACTAAATATGGCGACCCATATTCCTTCTAACCACGATACTTCATAAAACATATGCGCAAATGGAATTCCCAGAAGAAATGAAAAAATAAAATTAAGGAGCCATATCAATGAACTTTTACGAATGATTTTTAATGTTTTACATTTTTGAATAAATGCCATTAAAATCACACTAAACATCATACTAATCATTAAAATATGTAGTAATTTTGTAGGTAATACAAATTCCATAGGTCACCTTCCTTCTAACACTTGGTAATGGGTATTTTATCTAATTCCTGCATCACATCTTCAATAAAACTATCTTCACCAAATTTTTGATACTCTTGATACAGATTAGCTAGATTTTGTTTTTGATACATCGTAGCTACATTTTCCTTTTTTATTTGGTGATACTCTTCAATAATTTTTGTTTTTAATAAAATACGTACCCCTTCTACACTTGTTTCTAATGTTTTATAGTATCGTTTAATTTTGTGTACCAAATACCCTAATAATGCGACTACCACACCAAATAGAAATTCAAGCCAATATTGTACAATAAAATCCATATTCATCACCCCGTGTCTACTATTATGTATGAATCATTCTTTTTTCCATGTATTTAATTCAACTATTTTAAATATAATTTATTGGTGATAATTGTGAAAAAATGGGTGATTTTATTTATTACTTTATCTTTACTCATTGGTATTTATTTTAGCATCCAACGAGATCAGAACATTCAAAAAAACGTTGAAACCCTCATTATCCATGATAAAAATATGGTTATTGGTATTAATTATCCAAAAACAGGGATTTCTCCTTTAGATACAAAAATTAAAAACCAAGTAGACCAGATTTATCAAGATTTTATCAAAGAATATGGAATAACAAAAAATGAAAATGAAAGTGCAGAACTAAATATTGACTATCACTACAACATTGTCAGTGTTCATTATATCAATATTGTTCTAGAAAAATTTATTAGTAGTAGTTCCCTTGCGCATCCTATTAATGAAATCTATACTTATGTCTATGATTCTAATGATAAACGGTTTTTAGGATTAGAAGATCTCATTACACAAGAAGAATTGGAAAAATTAGTACCCAAGATTCAAAAAGAATTAATGGATCAATATCCCGAATGTTTTAGCGTTCAACAGTTAAATCAAAAGCTTTCTCCCATCTTTAAAAACTTTCCTTTATTTACTTTTACTGATGAAGATCTAAATCTTTATTTTAATCCAAATGAGATTGCGAATGGGAGTTGTGGAATCATTGATACTACCATTCCTCTTGATCACATCAATTTAAAAATCGAAGACATTGAACTAGGAACGAATACAACAAAAGAATATACCGTTTTAAAAGAAACTAGCAAAGTCATTGATCCTCATAAAAAAATGATTGCGATTACTTTTGATGATGGTCCTGGTCGATATACGAAAGATATTCTGAAAACATTAACAAAATATGATGCGAACGCGACCTTTTTTGTATTAGGAAATAAAGTAGAAGTTTATGACGAAACAGCTCGAGAGATTGTAAAACAAGGATCGGAAATTGGAAATCATTCCTATAATCATAAATGGTTAATTAAATTAAAATCAGATGATTTTATAGACCAGGTAAATCAAACCCAAAGTATTGTAAAAAGAATTACCGGAATTACACCAAAAGTACTTCGACCTACTTATGGTTCGGTGAATGATACCATTCGTAAAAATACCAATCTAGATATTGTATTGTGGAACGTCGATACTCTAGATTGGAAAATTAAAGATCCAAAACAAATTGCAAATCGTGTCATTGGCAAAGTAGAAGATGGAGATATTGTATTAATGCATGACACACATAAACGAACAGTAGAAGCTTTAAAAATTATTCTCCCAGAATTAAAAAAAGAAGGATTTCAATTTGTAACGGTTAGCGAATTAAAAGAAGCTCAACTTTTAAGAAAACTAGATGAATAACACACAAGAACAAATTGAAATCATTAATGGCCAAATGATTGCGTCTGCGTTATTTATTGTCAGTATCGCGATTGCTATTATTCTTTTATATAACAATAAATTAGATCTAGAAGGAAAAGAAACCATTTTAACACCTAAAGAAGCGGAAAATGTTGCGATTTTAAATAAATTATTTGCCCTTCTTTTACTCACTTATTTTCTATATGTAAGTATTCAGGAATATCAAAAACAACCAAGTAGTGATGCTTACTTACAAGTTCTTGCCTCTTTACTCGTAGTTATAGCGGCTTTAATTACTGGATATGTATTACTTAAAAACTATGATGAAAATAAAGAACCAAATATAAGTATCGATAATCCTGAAATTTAATTTTCACTTACTACCCACTCTTCATATCCACCAATAATATTATAAGTACGATATCCTCGATGATTTAAATAGTTACACAATTTAGGACTCGTAAGTCCTTTTTCACAATAAATAAAATAAGTTTTGTTTTTATCTAATAAATCGTGATAACCAACCGCTAGTTTGGCATATGGAATATTAATCGCATTGGGCAAATGATGATTGTTATACTTTTCTACACTACGTATATCAATGATCACTCCATCCAATAAACGTTCTTTTAAATCAGAAACACTAATATTCATTTTGATCACCTATTATAGTATATTCTGCAAATCTTATTTAGACAGTAAAAAAGAGAAATTAGATTTTAATCGTAAAAATAATCATTTACAAAAGTTTTGCGATTTCATCCGTAAAACTTGACTTTTTAAAAATAGAATATAATAAAGTTAGAGGTGATAATATGTTGCAAAGAGAAAACTATTTAAATCAATTGATTGCTGGTAAAGACTTAAGTTTAATAAAAGTAATTACAGGTGTGAGAAGAAGTGGGAAAAGTACATTATTGTTGCAATATAAAGATTATTTAATATCTCAAAAAATTTCAAAAGAAGATATCATATACATGAATTTTGAGAGTGCAGAATGGTATGATATTAAAAACTATCTAGATTTATATCAACACATAAAAAAACACATAACCAATCATCATAAAAAATATATTTTATTAGATGAAGTTCAAAATGTAGAACAATGGGAAAAAGCAGTAAATTCATTGTTAGTAGATTTTAATTCTGATATTTACATCACAGGATCAAATGCCTATCTATTATCTAGTGAATTAACTACACTACTCGCAGGTAGAGTTCTTACTATTAAGATCTATCCTTTTCCCTTCAAAGAATTTATTCAAGTATACCCTTTTATGAACCATGAAGACAAATATGAACAATTTGATCTATATTTAAAATATGGTGGAATGCCTATGATTGTGAACATGAATAACAACGAGCAATTAATCACCAATTATCTAAATGATCTTAAGGAAGTCGTTTTAAAAAAAGATGTCATGAACAGAAATAATATTAAAGATGTTGTATTTTTAGATAATTTAATTAAATACATGGCGTCTGTCATTGGAAACTTAACCACGCCTCATGCGATTGCAGAATACATGAAGAAAAATGATAGTCCTATTTCAAACGAAACGGTAGACTCCTATTTAAAGATGTTAGAAAATGCTTATTTTATTTATCGTATGCCAAGATATGAATTAAAAAGAAAACAATTACTAAAAACGCAAGGAAAATACTATTTTATCGATAATGGTCTCAAAAATATCATTGATGGTATTTCTTCCTATGATAGTGGAAGTAGTTATGAAAACTTAATCTATATTGAACTATTACGTCGAGGATATGAGGTTTATGTAGGACAATACAACGATATAGAAATTGACTTTATTGCCATTAAACCAAATGAAAAAGTATACATTCAAGTATCACGAAGTATTATGGATGAAAAAGTAGAAGAACGAGAAAAAAGATCTTTGCTTGCCATTCATGATAATTACAAAAAAATCATTCTGACTATGGACCGAGTAAAAAAAAACAAATTGAAGGAATTGAAGTTATCAATATCATTGATTTCTTATTACAAGACGAATAAAACACACCTTGGTGTGTTTTTAATTTAATAACCTAATATTTTAAACATCATAAAAGTTTTATTTTTTCATCAATCGTTCAACAATTTTATAAATTTCGGTATTAGGGTTGGCTTCGACTGTTCCTATAATGTGATTATTATTTAATTGATAGCTTTCTAGTCTTTTCGCACGTTCAATTGCAGATTCTAAATTTTCTACAATATCAGAATATAGATTAACATTTTTTTCGTATTTTGGGTAATGAGTTTTTAATTTTCTTATTACCTCTTTATTGTTCATATATGCGGTTGTATACTCATAGTGTAGTAAGAACCACAATTCTATACAAGGTGTTGAAGTAATTACTTTTATATTGTTTCTATTTGCTAATTGTATAGCCCCAGCTATAATTTTATTTTTATTAGGATCTGTATCCGTATCGAAAATACAATAAGATTCAACCTCATCTGCTAATTCTGATTTCAATTCATTTACTTCTTTAATTAGCATTCGAACTAAATTTAACGGATCAGTATTATTTCCTCTAGCATAGGTTATATTATATGATTTCTTGCCATTTTCAAAATTGCTAAAATATGTTTTCTCAGTTTTATTGTTTCCTTCTATAGCAATCAATATTGTTTTCTTTGGATGTCTACGTTTCCTCACGCGATCACTACTAATTTTTCTTGTATGTTCTATTCTTCTTCCCATAAATTAAAATCATTTTTGATAAAAGGAACCGCTCCATATCTACCAAGCATATATCCTTTTTCAACATTCTCCGTTTTTCTTACAGAAAAATCACTTAATGGATATAGATCACTAACTCCACTATAATTATCTTTTTCTGTAAACCATATTTGATCTCTTCGTAAAATATTTAACTTTAATAAATTAGTATCGTGAGTATTGAATATTAATTGTGTACCATTTTTATTAATGTCAGGATCATTAAACATTTGAACAATCATTTCAACAAGATATGGATGCAAACTTTTATCTAATTCATCGATTATTACAACCTTTTTATTGTTTAATGCGTTCATTATAAATGGAATAAAACAGAATATCATTTGTGTTCCCATTGATTCTTCTTCAAAAGATAATTCAATATCAGATTCTTTATGTTTAAATAAAGCCGTAAAAACTTTAGGTGCCTCTTTTAGTTTCATCCCTGTTTTTATGAAATCTGGGATAACCGCCAAAACATCACTCGGAACATCTGTTTCAATTACTTTATAATCTTCAATATTAAAATCTGCTTTTTTTAAGAAATCTAACGCAAATGATTTTAATTTTTTATCATTTTTTAAATATTCTCTTATTGCTATATTTTTAAGACTACTTAAATCACTAAAATTATAAATATTCATACTTAAAAATTTATATGGAATTTTTGTTTTTTCATAATTCCAATTTGTCGCACTGGCTAAAAAGAATTTATTGGGTGCATTTTTTTTAACTATATCTTTTAAAATTCTCTCATCCTTTTGTGGAAAAGAGTAATCATTAATATTGGTCCGATCAAATATTTTCGTTTCTCTCCCCATTGGGTAATAATATAAATATTCATCATAAATTACATTTTCATCCGCTTTAAATCCATAAACATAACGTATATTCTGAGCAATGAATTTAATTTCAAATTCACTTGGTTTATTCTTTGAATTTTTGTTAAATTTAAATGGAATGATGGGTAATTTAGAATCAACATCTATGTTATTTGATCGTCTTAACATATAACTGATTGTAGATATTATTTTAAATAAATTTGTTTTTCCAGATGCATTTGCCCCATAAATAGCAGCTGTTTTTAATATTTTTTTATTATCGTATAAAACATAATTATCATCTAATCCCTTAGTTGCATTGGCAATCATACTAAAAGTAACTTTATTTTTAAATGATAAAAAATTTGCTATACTAAATTCCAATATCATCAAGATCCCTCCTTTTTTCACTAATATTATATGCATTTTTTAATATAAAATCAACGTTTTTTTTGTATTTTATTTTTATTTTTTACCATTTTTGTGCAAAAAAAGTATTTATTTTATTAAAATGCTATTTTATAGATATATCAAAAAATTACGCCATGGCGTAATTTTTTTGCTTTTTTCCTAATTTATTACGTTAGACATTTATTAAATGCCTCTTTTAGTTCTTCGATATTATTATAGCTTTTATATTCTTCGGGATGTTTTTCAATATAAGAAAGTTCTTTCGCTGCTCTATCAAGGCTATCCTTCGTAAAATATGAATATAATTCATGTCCCTCTTGTGGAAGAGAGACATCAAAGGGTATTTCACCTCTCATAATAAGTTGTTTAATAGTCAGGTTAATTAAATCATTCATACTCACACCGAGTTTTTGAAGAATCACATTTGCACGTTTTTTATCTTCTTTATCAATTTGAACACAAATAGAAGTTTTTAAGCGGGACATCATCGTTCATCTCCTTCTCTATTACTAACCTTATCAATTATCATATCTAAATTATAATGTTTTAGTAAAAAATTCGGAATTTCCGAATTTTCTCATAGTATTGTTTCCGATGATCATGTTTCGAATAGATATTCTTTACATGTTCATTAATAGATCCTATATATTATTCATCATCATCATTAAAGAAATCATCAAAGAACTGATCATCAGTAACAAAATCTTCGTCTAGTGAAACAACATTTTCCACTTTCGGTGTTTCTTTCTTTGGAAGAACTTCAACTTTTGGAGAAATCACTTTTTCTTCTTTTTTCTCTTCTCCTTCTAGTTCTTGAATTTTTTGATCGATCTTCTTTAATAATTCTTCTTTTGTTTGATCATCTATTCCAGAAACCATAGCTTCCATAGCAGGATCCAACTTTTCCTCCTGTACCACAGGTTCTGGTATCGTTTCTTCTTTTGGAACTTTCTTTTCTTCTTTCTTTTGTTCCTTTTCTAATTTTTCTTTTTCTTGTTTTTCTTCTTCTTCTAACTTAGCAATTTGTTCATCAATTCTTTTTAAAATGTCATCCACATTGAAATCACTGTCCATTGGATTCGGTGTTGGCATAGGTCCAGCAGGAAAAGATGGTTTTTCATTCATTCCAAAAGGGAATGGTGGTGGTGTAGGTGCTGGTCTTTTTCTAGGCTCATTACCTCCTCCACCAAATAAATCATTCATTTTAGCTTGACGACGTTTATCAACAAATTCTTTAACATTAAATACACTAAATTTCTTACGTTGGCGAGTAGGAAATTCCGCTTCTTTATATTTTTCTCCCCATAATCCTTTACTTGCCATTTGATAATAAGGAGTTAGTTTTGCTTTAAATGGCATCATCCTTATACGTAGG
This sequence comes from Candidatus Pelethosoma merdigallinarum, assembly GCA_018716065.1. Lineage (GTDB taxonomy): Bacteria > Bacillota_I > Bacilli_A > RF39 > UBA660 > Pelethosoma > Pelethosoma merdigallinarum. Next base: position 27,930 of record DVKJ01000005.1, on the reverse strand, counting down.
AGAATAACCGTCCATTGAGGTAAACGTTGCAGGTCACTCACTGTTACAAGTGGTGTACTAGCAGTTTTATCTTTTTCTTTTGATTTTACCTCTCCACACATTTTACTAATTTCTTCTAGGGCGGCCATTTCACTACTAATTAAATAAACAATGTTTCCACAGTTACCTTTAATCGTTTCAGCTTGTTCTTTACCATAAACTTCATTTAATTGAGCAAAGTTCTGAATAATGAACGTAAATCGTATCTTACGGCTACGAGCTGCCGTAACCATCGTTGTAACGTCTTTTAATGGTGGCATGTTGGCAAACTCATCCAAGATAAAATTCGTCTTAAATGGAAGTTTATCCCCATATTCTTGAGCTACATCAATTAATGTTTCGTAACATTGTTTTAAGAAAATCGTAACTAAAGGGTGATAAGTTGTTTTTTCATCCTGAATAACTAAGAAGATCGCAGTCTTTTCACGACCAATCTTACGCATATCAAAATCACTATGAGATAGCATTTCACTTAAATTCTCACGAGAAGCAAACATACTTACCTTTTGCTTAAATACAGATAAAATACTACCACGGGTTTCATTTGGCGCATCAATCGTACCTTGAGCCTTTACAAATGCCGTACTCGTTCGATCTTTCATATAGAAATATTCTTTCGCATAAGTAGATCCCATACCACATTTACTATCACCATCTGCGATCATTAAGTTAATACTGTTTAAGTTAATTTCTTCTTCTGGGGCATCTTCAAATAACGCTACTGATAATCCTGTAAAATAATCCGCAGATTGATTTTCCCAGAAAGGGTCCGCATTTTTACTATTTGGATCACGAAGAATATTAAGAGCAAGGTCTTCCAATAACTCAATGGCTTTATCTTGATTACCAGTTTTATAGTATTGATATGGAAGAGTAAATGGATTCCATGAGTTTCCTTTTAAAGGATCACGGAAGTTTAATACCACAATATTATATCCATTCTTCTTTAATAATTCTCCATTATCTTTATAAATCTCACCCTTAGGGTCTGTAATAATCATTGATTCTCCAGCTTTAGCTAGAACACTAACCATTGGTTGAACAATCATCTGTGTTTTACCACTACCAGTGGAACCAATTACTAAATTGTGATACTCCCCACTATCTACCCATAAGTGTTTCCCATTATTATAAAGGGGGATTCCACCATGATCTAAGGTCTCTTTCGATGGATCAATCTCGGTTAATTCCTTTTTGATTTCCTTATCAGTAGCCCATCTTGCATAACCACTTTCTTTTTTCTTTTGGGTACTAATCCCTACTCCCTTATCACGATCAAAGAAATAAGATTTGACACTTAAGAACACACCAGCGAGAGCAAAGAACCAAAAAACTAAGGTAGCTGCCAAATAATCAGGGCCAAAAGCTGGAAAGGGATTTAATCCCCAAATCGTTGACTCGCTAAGAAATGATACAACATTCAATATAGCAATGGCAACTAAATATAATAATACTAAAGCAAAAATTCCAAACATGATGAAATCTTTTTTTTCGGCACGAATCTTTAATTTCATTGTATCACTCCTTTATATTTTATTATTTCTGTGATGTTTTATTTTAATAATAAATAGTGCAAGACCAGCAATTACAACTAACGAAATAAATATAATATAAACAATTTTCGTTTGTAATTCTTCATTTTTTTCTTTTTCTTTTTCTTGCATAATTCTTGTAGAGTCCATTTCAATATATAACTCTTTTTCTGTATCCTCTTTTGTAAAATGCCAAGAATACTTATTTCCCTGTACTTCATCTGCATTATGATCTGTAACATCTTTGTCCGTTGTGATGATCACATCAAACGATGTTAAATTATTATACATATTAAAGATAGCAGGACCATCAAATCCATAAATTGAAATATAATTATCATAGTTATTAACATGCATATTTACAAATGCATAATTAAGAGGTCTTGAATATTGATACTGATCAATATTAATTTTCGCACTTGCTTCTAAACCTGACGCTGTATTTTTTATATTATAATAATCAACACCCGATTTTTTTTCTACCTCATTCGGTTTTACCAAACGATCGTAATCTAAATAGCAAGATTCACGATAATCTACTGGCATAGGATTTGTCAAATATATTTCTTTTGTATTTTCATCAATATTCATATCGTTAATTTGAATCTTTTCCGTAAATACATCTTCTTTAATATCTAGCTCATAAGTTGCATTACAACCGGTTAATAATAACACACATAGGCATAAAAAGAAATACTTCTTTTTCATTTATAAAACCTCCTTTAAGCTTGACAATTTTTTTGATAATAACCTGACATATCCCAAATTTCATATCCTTTAATTTTACTTGGCGTTGCTTCTGAAAATTGAATACCACTTACAGTTGATTCTGCTAAAGTTACTTTACCACCATTATTCTGTACAACTAACATAACATGTGATCCAGCATCATTCAGTAAATCCCCTGGTTGTGCTTCACTAATCTTAGATCTTTTTTTCATTGATTTATCAGTCGCAATATTAGAAGTACTATATACTTTTTTAGGACATCCACCATTATGCATAGCCCAACTAACAAAGGCACTACAATCATAACTATAAATCGTACGTCCTTGACTAGCATTAGACGAAACGTAAGATGAATCATACTTACTAGCTGGATATCCCCATTTGGTATCAACACCCGTTGTGATCCCTTGGGCATGTCCACCACCAAAGTAGTATGGAAGATGGTAACCTTTTTGTTTTAAGCCATTAATCAACGTAATAGCCGCAGCAGCTACACCATTACCAGTTCCACGACCATATTTATTTACATTCGCTTCAATTTGTTGATTCAATTCTTCAATACCTTGACTAGTTAACACCTTTTCAATTGGTTGATTTAAAGACTTCGTTCCTTTTACACCAACTTCTAATTCACCCAAGTCAATCGTACCAATACAAAGATTACTATTAGTTCCATCCATGAAATATCCAATATCGCCCGGCTTTTTATAGCCACTAGCATCATGATTAACATAAATGTCAATTTTTAAATTATTAGTTTCTTTCATTTGACTAATGGAACCACTACAAGGACTATCTACACTTGGTGAATAAAGCATACAAGCACCACAAGTATCTAATACAATGGAATTATAAGTATCATATGTTTTACCACCATCAGTAGTAACTTGTAAAGTAAAAGTATCACCATAGTTAAAATAACGAATGTCATCTAAAAGCCTAAACGTTGTCTTACAAGCACTAGAATATTTTCCTAATACATCTTTAGCTTTCGTAGAAGCCGCAACAATTAAATAATCTTGCCCCTCTTCTCCATAAACAGAGCCATTTCTTCCTTTCGTTCCACCTTTCCACATATAGAAGCCTTTATCATTAAGATAGATTTGACCTTTTTTCATATATGATTTAATGGAACCAGTCGCACCTGGACTTTCACCGGCGGTAGATGAATAATTCGTTAATCGAACTTTTTGCTTAGAATCTTCATCAGGAGAAGTTGTAGTAATACACTGATTATTGTTAGTTGTTTCACCAATCAATTCTTCATACAATCCCTTTTTCTCATAAACGGTTGTAATAAATTCATCAAACAATTTTTCTTTAGCAGTTTCATCTGTAGGAATATTATAATCTAACGATTTTAGCTTATCTTCTATGAAATTATCTTTTAACCATTGCTTAAAATCATCTTCGCTTTTTAATTGACCATCTTCGATCATCCCATCAACCAATTGATGAACTTCACTTCGTAGTTGAGCATAATCATAATCATTTTCACCTGAAATACATTCTTGATATTCATCCGAATCTGGATCAGCATCTTCCGGAAGATCACAGCTATAATCCTCATTTTCATCAACACCGATATCATAAAATACAATGGACATAATTAAACGAGTATCTATAATAATTCCGTCTTCTTTGTACTTTTCATATTCATCTTTCAACTCATTATGAAAAGACTCTTCATTAGTATTCCAACCATGTAAAGTAATAAAATTGACAAATTTTTCAGCAGTTTCTGATACTGCATCACCAATATCTTCAGTTGTTTCTTCAACTGAACTAATAATACCATCCATTGCCATAAGTGGTGTACACAAAGCTATAATTACCAATAAAACAATGATAATAAGCATGCATGCTTGAATTAAACAACCCGTACCTGCGGAGCGTATTAATATACTTTTAATAGCATTAGCAAAACGACTTCCAGAGCTTCCATTAGATTGCATAATTCTCACCACCTATACTAACTATTTACTATAATCCACCACCTGAACCAAATGATTCTAACTCTTGTTCGGTTGCAATTATATTTATTCGCATTCTTCGACTACCACAAACAAAGAGAGCCTCTCCTTGATTATAACGTTTAATACTTTCAATTTCGTTATCATTTAAATCAATTAATTTTGATAAATCTTCAACCGCTTGTTTTTTTAAACCCATGACAATATAGTAAGAGGCATTATCAAAAATAGCTTTTCCTTGCGTAATAATTCCAGGATCCGTAAAATCTGATGGTTGTTGTGTGATTATAATGGTTCCTGTATTATATTTACGAGCACGTCGTTGAATTTGAGCTAAAAAGTCTGCCCCCAAAGCATTATTTCCATTAACCAAAACATGTGCCTCATCTACACATAAAATGGTATTTACGTTTCTATTCAAAGTCATACCCCATGCATATTTTAAAATATTAAAGAATAAAGCATTTCGAATATTCGCATCCGCATTCATAATTTCTCGAATATTAAAAACTACAAATTTACTTTGAGGTTGAATCGTTGTATGTCCATCAAAATAATACTTTAATTCTTTTACAATTGGACGAATTTTTAACTCTAAACGTTCCATAATGTCTCGTTCATGCGTTTTTTCAGTCATAGACAATAATTTACCTTTAATAGTTGCATACACATCCTTAAACGTTGGATAATCTTGTGAATTGAATTTTGTAAAATCTGTATTAAAATCAATACCAAAACGACGATAGGTATCAATAACAACCTCACTAAATAAGGTAACAATATCATCTGTTACATCAGGTGAGTAATATTTTAAGAATGCTTTTAATGTTTGTAGTGTACGCGTTAATACAGTATAACCTAATCCATTTTTGGCTTCTTCTTCATCTGTATCTAAAATAACTTCTAATGGATTAATCATACCAAATTCTCCACCTTTACCAAGATCAATAAAATCACCTTGATAAAGTCTTGCCATATCTTCCAGTTCACCTTCTGGGTCAATCATAATAACTTGACTATCATTTCTAAAATGACTACGAAGTAATAATTTAGCTACTGTAGATTTACCACTACCAGAAGTACCTAATATAATCATGTTTGCATTTACTCGATTATGTTCTTTCTTGATTTGATATAAAAATTGATTAAATAGAATAACTCCTCCTGAGAAGTCTACACCAAGCAAAGTAGATAAGCCCGGATCTTTAATGCTATCGAAGATAAATGGATACATTGCGGCCATAGTGTTAGATGGAATAGGTGTACCAATTCGATCTTCAATGTCTTGTTTTGGAAAGATAGGAATAATTGATTTTAACACTTTCTCCATTTCAAATGACAACGGTACAGCTCTCATCTCCATAGATTCGATGTAACTTTTAACTTGTATTTTTTTACTGATTAATTGATCTTGACTATCTGCAGTAATCATAATGTGCATTTGAAAATCATATATATGTGATTGACTTGCAGCAAGCATAGAAATAAAACTTTCCAAAGACTCATAATCCTGTCGAATACGTTCCTGAATAGTTACATCATTTTCTTCTTGATAACGTTGTTTTAATTCAGCAATTTCTTTATTCATCATTTTACTGATTGTACTAAATGGAAGAGGAATATGCTTTATAACTAATTTAATTCCAGCCATACTTGTTAAATTAGACAAAAAGCCAGGACTTATAAATTTGGGATATGAAACGACTGTTAATATCGTCGCATATTTATCACTGATAATAAATTCATTTGCTTTAAATTCAAGCCCTTTAGGGGCGATTTGGTTTTTAATATTCATTAGCTAATCACCGTCCCAAATTTAGTAGTTTGTCCACCATTTAAAAAGTTATCCAAAATAATTCTGGCATCATCATTAGTAATTTGATAAGCCATCATCCCCGCACTTGCAAATTGATTAATTAAAGAACGAATTCTTTTTTGAAGCAATTCTTGATCACGATGTTTGAAGAGTAAAAAATATTCCGTATCCACGACATTATTATTCATAAACATATTTGCCTTATTAATGTCTTCCATTATCAATTTTCTTTTTATTGGAGATTGAGTATTATTATACAATAACTCTAACTGAGACAAATAAACATGAATATCTACTGGTCTATCGGCCGCAACTAGCCAAAATTCATAATCAATAATGTTATAAAGATCTTTGATTCCCGATATAGTATTTGCCATTGAAGACTGATCTAAAATAAATATATTTTTAGGCATAATCTTCACACCTGTAACTTTTTCATTGTTATCTAAAATAATAAATCCATTATTAATATTTCGTACAGGAACGAAATTAACATCTGTATATTTACTTCTCATTGCTTTGCTCATTTGTCACACACCAACCTCTCCACACAAATTTTTGTCTTGTTGTATAAAATTCATAAATTGCTTTTAACGCTGTTAAAATATTATGATGATAAGGAACAGGCATTACTAACAATCCTGTCACTAACCCTGGTGTAATAGCCGCAATTGTAATCCACGTATTAGTTAAGGGAATAATCATAACTAACAACAGTGAAATACCTAATCCTGTCCCAAACAAAATCAAATCAAACATATTAAATAATCCTAAAATTAACATCGATCTTTTCGAATTTGCAGGTATTAAATAATAATTGTCCACTTTTTATTCCTCCTTTACTTCTTTCCATTTTTAGAAGCATTTTTTGCATAATCTGCATTTGATGTAGCTTGTTTATATTCATCACTAGTTGATAACTTAGTTGCAGCTTGACCAACAGCAGCACTTGCTTGATCTACAAATGTGTCTGCATCCTCCATATTAACAGAATATGAACTATATGAGTTTCCAGCTTTATCAGTATATTGATGTTCCAAGTTAGAGAACCATGTTGGATCATCATTTATTGCAGACTTCATTGCATCTAGTGCAGCAATAGCATCAGCATCATCAATAGATGATAATTGATTATTTTCAAACTGCTGTACCATGTCTTTCATAATGTCTTTTTTAGCTTGATTCTCTGCTTCGGCCAATGTTGATTTAGCACTAGCTAAGTCTGCAACATGTTTCTGAAGCCTTGCATCATCATAATTGCTAGTGTCTCTATTGGACAAAGCCTCAACTAAAGCTCTCTGTTGAGAAATGTTGACAGTTCCTCTTATATTTCCGTTTTTATCTTTAAGCGTTGTAGTAAAATCAGGTTTTTTATCCAAACGCTTACCAGCAGCAGTTTTTAAATTACTCATATTCTTAGTAAAATCATTATAAGCTTTCACTTGTTTTTCCATGATTCCACCACGAGTTTGAATACCAGCAGCTTGTTGTAATCGAGCAACATTTCTTCCCCAAAAAGAAGTATTTGGCTTTTCTAATATACGTTGAGAACTAATACCTGATGCTTTAGTACCTGAACCAATCATTCCAGATAAAGTTTTTTGCGACATACCAGATCTTAATCCTCTACCGGCACCAGTAAATAACCCCCCTGCACCAGAAGCAAGACTTTTAAATACTCCCTGATTCATATCGCGATTAGTCTTATAATTACCATAAGCTGACATTCCCATTCCTGCTAAAGCTCCTATTCCTCCACCAATGACACCACCGGCTAATGGTGATGAGGTGATTTTTTTCATTGGATTAAGAGTAAAATCACCCATTTTAATTCCAAGTAAAGCTTCTAATAATTTAGGAACTTGACCAGCAAATATTAATAATCCAATGATAATTAAAGCTTTCTCAAAAAACCCAGCGTTAGTAGCTTCCTCAGTTATTAATTCACCATCAGAAATAACATATTGGAAAATACCATATTCCGATATCAACACAATTAAGAATATTACAAAATAAATAGCTAACAAACGAACAAATACATCTAAATAAGTTTTAATACTTTCACTTATCCAGTTTTTAAACATACTCTCGCCTTTTTTTACATCAATATATCCTAAAATAGGTACAGGAGCAATTAATTGAAGAAATGCTAGTTTTACAGCTCGCACTGCAACATCAATTGTGAATATAAATAATACCCAAATCACAATAATACCAGCAATTGTAGATAAAAATGGTGTATAATCAAACAAATAATAATCGTCTATATCACGAGCAATTACTAATCCACCCCAACCAACTAATGCATCAATATCATGTTCTTTTGCTGCATCTCTGTATGTTTGATATGAATTATAAGCTTCTGCATCATAATCGTGATATGCCGCTTTTAACTCTTCATCATTCATATTTAAGACATCTGGATCAGAAGGATGTGCAAACGCAGATAATACAGACCAAGCCATAACATCACCTGCATCCTTATAATAATCTTCACGATCATCTATTTCAAGACCTTCATATGATCCACCTAAAACAAGATTAGCTAGAATATTTTCTTCTAGGATTATGGTCTGCGCCTTAAATGCTAAATTAAATATTGTAGGCGTTAAAGCAAGTAAAACTAAACTGATAACAATACGTTGTATTAGATTGCCAAATCCACTTTTTTTGTCACTAAATTTATCCGGATCAATAAAGTAAGTGATCAAAGAGAAAGTTAGCTTAAACAACATAAAAATTCCAATTAAAGCATAGATGCGTTGGGTAAATGTCTGTAATACTTCCGTATTGATTAAAGTATACGAAGCAAGATTTGTAAATACATTATAAACAGTTGTAATAAATCCGTAAACTAATTGATCTAGCCAACCAAATATGTTACGTAACAAATCAATCCAAAAACTAGCTTCCATAAATGACCTCCTTTAAAAATCCGAAATACAAGTTTCAATTTCTTCCTCAGGTAAAATCCAAGTAATAGCTGTTTCAATAAGCAATGGCAAAATAAATATTAAAACAACAATTATAATTCTTTTAACAAAATTAGAAAGTGCCTTCTTTAATGTGTTATCTTCCCCACTCATAGAAGCTTTCGCCACATCAAGCATTCCAAGAACAATTAAAAATCCAATTAATACAGCCTTTATAACACCAAAAATATCATCTCTTAAGAAAAGCAATAAGCTTCCCCATATACCACAACCATCTTTATCAGATAATTCAATATCATTAGGTTTTGTATTTTCTCCTGTACCTGGCTCATTATCCTTGTTTGTCAATTCCAATTTATGAGCACCTTTAGAAGGATTTCTATACAATGTTAATCGTTCTGTTTTAGCACCAATATGGGGATCTCCATGTGTTGTATCCGAAATACTAATACTTCTCACACATTTTTTTCCACTAAACCCTCCTTCGACTTTAGTAATCTTAGCAGATGGCGCATCTGGAGCTGTAACAGAACTACTTAATAAAGTACCGTCTGAAGAAAAATTCAATGTAATATTAATTGTATTGTATAATCCCGAACCACTATAATTACAAGTTAAAGCCGTCTTTACATCATAATCCTTACCGTCTATTTTAATAGTATCCCCTTGGTGAATACCTTGTTTTGTAGTCTTTGCTTTATATTTAGTTCCTCCGGATAAATTATGATCTTTAATATATTTATCTAATTGTGATTCACTCCATGCTATGTAAATCGTTTTAGAAGAATCGACTTGATAATAATCAATATCATTCGATCCAGGGCATACCGCATTCAAAGCATGTCCAGATAAAAAATCAGATGCTTTAAGTCCAACGCTTACTACTTTATATCTTGCCTTTTCTTCTGTCTTAGTTTCACAGCCGAAATACACTCCGCCTGAATAACCAGAACAAACTTCTCTTACATCATTTGATACAATTTCTTTAGGGATTACAATGTTCCCATCTGTTCCATATTCAATTGTTAGATTAAACTTCCCACCTTTTAAATCATCTGTATAAGTACATTTTGCATAAGAATAATCTTTTGCTTCCGCTCCACTTATACCAACAAAACTCACGATCATAACACTCATAACAAATAATAGATTATATATTAACTTCTTCATTTTATCCACCCCAATTGTGCATTTAAACGCAATTTTTCATATTATCATTATAACATAAAAAAAAGCAATAATAAACGAATATTATTACTTTTATAACAAATTAGGCACCATTTAAGAATGTCTCAATACACTCTGTAATACTATCCCCATCGATTTGCGTATCTGTTCCTGCACTAGCATCTGCTAGAACACTAAATACTAATTTTACTACTGCCACAATAAAGAATACTAATACTGCCGCAACAATACGTTTAATAAACAATGTTTGTGCTTTTTTAATTTCATCTTCTTTAGATGCCATTACTGCTTTACCTAAGTCAAGCATACCCATGATAATTAATAAGATAGGAACTACAACTTGGATAATTCCCACAGCTAAGGATACAATATTAGGTAAAATGTTTGGAACATCTACACCCATACAATTTACTAAAACATTAAACATAAAAGTTACCTCCTCATTAAAATAAATATACTATAAATTGTTGATTATGTCAATATTTACATACCAAATAGACCTAAAATACTATTCTTTTTTTGTCCACTACTTGACGCACTTTGACGTTCAAACCCTAATTTAAGTAAAAAAGCATTGACAACTTGTACATCTTTTTCACGTTCATTAAGTGGGGGCATATTATAAAAGATATTAAGTCTTGATTCATATTCAAAGTCTAATACATCTTTAGAACTTAATAAACTTTGATTTAACATGACTTTCTTACCAGCTAATGTACTCAACATATGTGGATTATTTAACATCATTTTATTTAATTTAATCATAGATGGTTCAATTAAATAAACAACATCGGTACACTGACTAAGTGCACTTTTAGAATCATTTACATCTACTAATAAAACCTCTTTATCTTTATGTGCATTAATAATACTCTGAGCATTACTATCATCCGCACTATAAATATCTTTTTCTTTAAAGAACATAAAATCTCGTTTGTTTACTTCAACCACACCAACACTATAATTTTTTTCTAAATGTTTCTTCATCATATAAATCAAAGTAGTAGCTCCAGAAGAATCGGTTACATTTTTAACTCCAATTACACGTGTCATTTGCATTGCAACATTACTATTCATAGGAGCTCCACGCATAGCTGCTCCTTGAGCTTGCGCAGCTGTGGTTGTAAAATTATCTAATTGTTGATACTGAGCAACATCACGATAACTATTTGGATTATTATATAAATACATAATTCCATCTAAATTACGAGTAAAATTATAAATACCCATGGAAATTAATTTTGATAAATAAGAAGGAGAACTACTTTCTGGTGAATCATCCAAAAGTAGAATAACTTTACTCATATCAAGTGAAATTGATAACTTTTGTAAATTACGAATATCTTGATAATTCTTAATAGCCGTAATATCTAAAATCATACGTTGATAAAAAAAGTTTTGAAATTGATTGACGATTTCATCGGCCTCAAACTCTCCATTTAAGGATTTAATGACATCAATTTGTAAACCTTCTAACATCGATTGATATTTATTGGCAACAATGACATTCATACATATCCCTCCTTTTATCCATTATATTTTATTTCTTTGAAATAAGTTCTTGTTTGACCTTTTATTTCCAATTCTAAATTACTTCCAATTAAAGGTATATCAAAATACATATAAGAAATAACAGTATAATAATTTCCTCTACGTGGCAAATTACCAGATGATTTATCTGTTTTTTCATGCTTATATACACAATAATGATAATTACTAAAACTATTCATTAACGTTCCACCTACAACTTGTGGGCATTTATTTTGTTGATTTACATTTAATCGATATCCAAGTTTTTTTAAACTTGTTTCAATTTCATCAACCACTTCTTCAGGAAGATTCATTCGATCTTCTAATAAATCTGCATTTTCTTCTACAATATCCATAATCGTATTCTTTACACGTGCAGCCTTAGAATAGGCAGATGAAGTTGCAAATAAAGCAACAAATAAGATAACAAATACAATAATAAAATTGAAAACAAAGGTATTTCCTATGGCTTCTCTCATGCACTCATCACCCCTTAATGTTCTTGACTATCTGTAAATTTATAAATACGATTACTTTTTCCATGAATTGGAAAACTTAGATTTCCTATAATAGGTAAATCAATATAAATATAAGTAGTAACTCCATATTTATAGTAACCATTTTTGTCATATCCTAAATCATAAACACAATATTGATACTTACTAGAGTTATTTAATATTTCACCATCATTACGACTAGGGCATCTAAAACTACCCGTCTTTTGACGATATCCTAACGTTTGTAATACATAATCAGCTTCTTTTTGAGATCCTGAATTCCATCCTTCGTATTTTTCAATTGCTCCAATTACTCTACTATTGATTCTAAAAGCTTTGTTATAACTAACCATACCAGCCATAAAACCAAAAGTAATAATTATATAAATAATTATAAAATTATATAGAGTAACACTTCCAATACTCTCTCTCATAACTCCACCTCGTTCTCCTTTTATTTGCCTTTCGAAGATTATCTAATATTAATATAGATAATTTTCGAAAGATAAACAAAATGTTTATCTTATCTATTAATAACCACTCAATTGATTACATTTTCCATCTACCCAAGTACCACCATTATTATAGCATTCTGTTTTAGCTTCAGTACTTTTCATCATATTAGAAATAATTGGGGTTGCAATAGCTACGATAACACCAATAATGATGATTGTAACTACAGTCATGTTTGCTTCTCCTGCAGCCTCTTTCACATTCTCACCTCTTTCAAACTATTCTATACAGTTTTATTATACCACAAAGTCTTTAAAATTATCAATTTTTATACCATCATCATTCTTGTGATTGACAATAATAGTAAAAGGATAATTCCACCTCCGGTACAAACCAACATCATCATCGTCTTTTGTTCCATTTTTTCAAGACGACTCTTATATTTTTGTTCACGTGCTTTATTTTGTAAAGTCGATACTGTTTTTGCAAACATCATTAATTGTTCTTGTTTATTTTCTTGTGAACCTAAGCTTAAACGATACAATAAACGCATCATACGCATAGAATCACGAACGGGATATTCTTTTGCAAAATCCATATATGGATCCACACTCATATCTCCAGCTTCAATTCGTGATATTAATTTTTGTAATCCTGGTTTAAAGATTTCAGGCGCTGTATCGATTGATCTTGCAATTGCAACTGGAACAGTATAATGTTGAATTAAAATTTCTAAGCTTTTTAAATAATAAGGTAACATTAAATTAATACGATATAAGTTCTTTTTATAAAGTGTTTTTAATTGCATATATGGCAATTTGAATACTAAGAAAGCAATTCCAATTGCAACCAAAACACTTATAAAAAAGTTATTTATCGTTACATTAGTTAATAATAGTATTGCAAAGATAACTAACGCAATCAAAGCATTAGAAATACGTTGTTTAAATAACTTATCAACATCAAAACTAACTTCTGAACCATACTTTACAGATAATAAAAACTTATAATCATCTTCCATTAAGAATTTAAAGAGCGGTGCTGTATCACCAACAAAGCGATTTGCATCAATTACATTAATATAATTTAGAACAAAGACGGTAATTACTGTAATTAATATAAACATTATTTCTGTTGACATTATTCCGCCCCCACATCTTCATTATAATATTTTTCTCCACTTAGTAAGAAATAAGTATTAACAATAATAATTGCATGCAATAATACTTGTACATACCAATCACCAAGCATCTGAATATAAGTCTCAACACCTAATAAGAACTGAATTAGCATTACCATTAAATAAAGAATAATACCAAATTGTAAGAATTTCTTATGGAATTGAGCACGATCTAAACGATCTCGATATACGTTTTCAACCAACATATCAATATCCAATGACATGTTTTCTAAAGCTGCACCTGCATCTTTAGAACCTTCACTCGTAATTTGATAAAATAATTGATGCATATTTTTTACAATATAGAAATCATACTTTGTATTCATATAATGAATTGATTGATCAATCGTACCATTTTGATAAGCTAAATCAATCATCATTTTGACATCACTACGAACAGGCTCTTCTAATACTCCAGATTCATAAACACCTTCAAGGGCTTTTACGAAAGATTGAGTCGTCGCAAATTCCATAATAGTATTGGTTGTATATACTTGAATTTGTTCAAAAATATATTCACTATAAATTCGATTACAACGCAAATAAGTTAAATATGGAATTACAACAATAGAAATTACTGAATATAGTAGTGATAATAAGACATTATAGAAATATAAATACGAGATAACAAAAGCACTCACAGAAAATACAATAATTTGAATAACATATTGTTTAGTTGTATATTCTTGACCTAATTCCTTTACCTTTTCACGAATGTTTTTAAAAGAATAGGGTGCATATTTATCATATAATCCTATTGCCTGATCAGAAATATATTTATAAACATTCTGACCATTATTATTTCTATAAATAACAATAAAAAGCGCGATTAACGTAATAACTACAAACATTACAAACGTTACCATCTTTTATCACCCTCCTATCCAAATTTATTAGGGTTTATACGAAAACTCACTTTCGGTGGGGTTGGAATTGATCCATTACTTGGATTCCCTGTTGGAAGAGGATTAGAATTGGTTGTAGGCGTGGATGGTGAAGTATTCGACTGAGGATTTGGATTTACATTCATAGTTGGTTGCCCAATAACGTTTTGATTCACACCGATATTTCCATTCGAAACATTTGGTTGAGGAGTAATTTGTGGTTGAATTGGCTTTTGTTCAACTGAAGGAGTTACCGGTTGTACCACTCCACTTTCAAATTCTCTACGAACTTGTTTTATTTCCTCTGTTTCTTCTGGAACCTCACGATTTAGTAAATCCGCATCTTCTAAAATAATCTCTCCTGCCTTAATTAAATCTTTTGGTAAAACAACTCCTTGTCCTTCCAAATAATCCACTAAATATTTACTAGGTTCATTTCGTATAACTCTTCCTTCCATTGTTTTACGATAAATAGTATTATAACGGGCCTCATTATCTTCGGTTACATAAAATTCAACCACTTCGGCAATTTCACGTTTAAAACTTTGTGTTTTTTTATCTTGATAACCACGTACATAAACACCTATTTGAATATATCGATAAATTGATTTTAAAAATTGATCAATATCTTGTGTTGTTTCCATCAAACTATACATACGGTTAGGAATGGAAGAAGCCTTATCCGCATGGATAGTAGATAAGATGTAGTGACCAGAAGAAATTGAGTTACGCGCAGCCGTAACTGCTTCCGCACTACGAACTTCGGATAATAATATCCATTTTGGGTTTTGTCGCATACAAGTAACTAACACATCACTGTAAGAAGCAATATTATTCGTTTTCATTGCGACAATATCACGATGTGGGAAAATACGATCTAAGTGTAACTCTAGCGTATCCTCAATCGTAATTAATTTTTCTGTTTCTTTCGTATGAGCTGCTAAATACTTAACAAACTCGGTTTTACCACTACCTGTTTCTCCACTGACAATAATATTACAATGTCCTTCTACACATTTCATTAAGAAATCGTGTATATCAACTTCAATATATTTATCAGCGATAATTTTATCTTTTTCAAGACGAATCTTCGCAGGTGTTTTACGAATTACACAAGCAATTCCATTCGTTGCAATAGAATCGTGAACGAAATTCAAACGTAATTCCGCACTTTCTGCGTCCAGGAAAGGATGGGCCATGTTGAAAGATTTACCCATCGCATTCGAACATTGAAAAGCTAATTTTTCCATAAACGCATCATTAATATCTTTATTTTCAACCCTAAAAATACCTTTAGACAACGTTTTTAAATGAATTTGACCATGGTTCGCATAAGAAATATCGGTAACATCATCGTTATCCAAATATTCCTTTAATGGGCCAAAGTCAATCTGATCTAAGAAATTACCATTCATTATTGATTATTTGTCCCTGTATTATTATTTTGGTTATTATTGGTATTATTAGATGTCTCATTTTTATTATCATCTTTATTTGTGTTTTCATCTTGAGCTGGTTGTTCTTCTGGAATTAATACAGTATTTGCATTAATAAAGTCTTTTAAGTATTGTGTTGAAACTTGAGTTTGACCAGTTGTATCTACCTTACCACCATGAGGTACTGGGAATAATTCTACAGCAAAACTATCCATGTAACTTGCTTTACGAAGTAAAATGTTAATTTCATCATTAACTCCAAAGATTAAGAATGCTGGTACACGTTCTTCTTCAGTATTTTCAAATACGTGTTTACCATTAGAGTCTTTAACAGCTAACACCTCAATATTTTCTACTAATTTACCAACCATAATTTGTCCATCAGTATTTTCAGCTTTCATATAGATATCAATTTTATTACCAGGATAAATTGAGTTACCATAAGTAGTATCCATAGTTACTGGAAAGTTATAAGGAACTTCATCTTTACCAACCTTAACAAATGCAGAATCTGGCAATTCATTTGCAGTTGTAAGTAAAGCACTATAGAACATACTTCCTTTTGGAATAACACTATTAACATTGGAATATTTACCAATAATATCATTAGTATTACGTACAATATCACCACTAACAGCTTTAGCAGCAATATCTGTTGTTGTAACCATTTCTTCTGTAATTAACGTACGAGGTTGGATCGTAGTAGCAGCTACAGGCACACTCACTGGTGTCACCGCATTTTTAATGGTTGTTGAATAACCAAAATATAAAATAACTAAAATCAATACAACACCAATAATAGTTACCGTATTTTTGTTTCTAAAGAATCTGTTAAACGTAACAGACATACTATTCATAAATTTTCACCCTTTCTTCTCTCTAATATGGAATTTCTAAAATTGCATCCAAACGATTCCATATATTAAAATCTATTATTTCATTATTCAAAGCCGCTGCTGTATGCTTTGTTTTTATTTGAATACTCACCTTTGGTGGATATTCATGAACATCATAGATTTCAATCGTATATTTTTGTGCTAAAGATGCATCTTCAGCAAATCGACGAATGAAGTTTTCAACAAACTTCTCGCGATCAATGCGAATATTACCTGTTGACGTATAAGTAGCTAAATCAAACGCATCAACCATAGCTGACTCAGTTGTTTCTTTCAATAGATTATAATTATGTTCATCTGTATTTGTTAGAGTTTGGAAGAGATTAATTAACAATACGGTAATCACACCAAGCATTACAACAAATACAATCCAGTATGACTCTTTCACAATTAATCCCCCCTACTCTTTGATATACCACTACATGCATACCAATCACTACTTACACCACAACCTTTTACCTTACCGGCTAATGTTTCGCGGATGTAAGTACTCTTACATTGTCTTCCATCTTTACATTTTAAATTAAAGTCATCATAAGAATTTTTCTTATTATGTTCACGAATACTCATTATAGTTTTAGCATCCAATTCAATAGTATACATTGGATCCAAATCATAAATGGCATATTCTTTTACTTCACGGTTATTTGTAATAAACATATCTACATAGTAATCACGTTTTTTACTCTTTCCTCGATATGCCCAGTTGGAATAATAATACCAGTTGTTATTTGACCAAATACGATTTTGTTTTTGAACCCCTGGGAACGCCTCGTTCGCATACAATGAAATAGGACGATAAATTAAGATAGATCCACCAGGGCAATTGTCTACTTTACATTCATTGTAACTCTTACCTTGGGCCATACATGAGCGAAGGTTCTCTGTCATTGGACTATTATGACAAACACCATCTTCACAATCTTGTGGACAATATGGATCTCCTGAGCAATATTGTTCATAGAAAGTTTTTCGATCGTCTTCTGAAATCGTATTATCCACCAACAACATCGTACAACATTTCTGTTTTGTAACTAAATCCGCACTTTGTAAATCATTTGGATACGTACAACTTGAATCCGGGTTATTTGAATCTGGATTATTTGGATCTGGATCCTTTGGTGGCCAATCCGAATTACATCTTGGATATTTAGCTGCTAATTCTTTATACTCTTCACTATCGAATCCCCACTTATTTCCAAAATATTCACAACAATCTTCTCCATTTGGGCCAGAATCCGCATTAATGAAATGACCTTCTTCATTTACATCACACACAGGCCCTAAAGTTGGGTTTGACACTTCGTATTGACAAGTATACTTCCCAGTTTCCTTATCAAATTTACCAGAAGTAGGTGTTAGTTTGCTAAAGTTAATCGTTACATCATATTTCTTTCCAGCTTTAGCATTTTCACTGATCACTAATTTAGAATTTCCTGTGTCAATAACATCAGTTAAGTTGGTTGTTCCATCGCTATTAACATCTGATTTTGGAGTATAACTTTCTAATGGTTTTCCAGTATCTTTATCAACATATTGATATAATCCATCTGGTAATACATAACGTAAGTTTGTTTTAATCGTTAATACTTTATTTGTAATTTGTGACGCTAACGAACTCAAACGTGAAGTAACATTGCTTGTAGTCAACCCACTTGTACTAACATTACATCCACTACAATCTTTGCTATAAGTAGAACGTGATGTATCTAATTTTAAAGTTTTAGGTCCAATTTTAGTCGAACCATTATTATAACTTAATTCCAATTTTGGATTTAATGATTTAATATAACTATCATAATATTTTGTAATAGCATTTTCACTTGCACATTCTTTTAGAGCATTGACTAAAGATTGTTTTGTACTAGCATTTCCTTTATTAAATGCATTTAACCATTCTTGTTGTCTAAAGCGAATTTTACAAGTTCTTGTTGTTTCTACTGTTGCTTTGTATTGATCGTTATAACTTGGCCACATAAAGCTTCCGCCTGGTGCAAGTGATGGCCCGTTATAAGCACCTGGGAAGTGAGCTGTTACATCATCAGTACAATATACTTCACAATATTTTGTTCCAATTGTTCCTACTTTATATTTATTACGAACTGATTGACGAGCACTATAATCATATTTACTAGCATTCTTTCCACTAACACCTTGGAATAAACATGAGAAACTATCCTCATCTTTTAAAACAACACTATTTTCAGAGCCACAGGCATTAATTGATGAACTTGTTTCTACCGGACAAGCTCCGCAAATTGGATATAGATTAACTACATAATCGTATCCATAACGATCAATCATCTCTTCACAACATGTAGCTGTCTTATCATTTGGTTTATAATCCTGATCATCACTACCATCTACCACATGGAAATGTTCTGGATTATTGATGTCACACATATTAGGTAGCATAGCAGCTGCATAATAAATACCTACCCCATTACCATTTGATTTTCCATTAACTTTTTTTGTCAAGTCTCTATTCTTGTTAGTCGCTTTACAATTGTTTCCACTCATGAAATCAGATTTAACATAAGCATTCAATACGTTTTCTTTTTCCAGAGTAACACCATTGTTTTTCTTTCCTGCATAAGCAAAATCACCTGGATAACAAGTAGAACGAGCTAAGTATTTTTTCGGAATGGTACTAGTAAATACCGGTCCATCATCACCTTGAAGCCAAGCTAACTCAGTCGCTGTACCATAATATAACTTTCCTCTAAAACGTATCATAGTTGTCGGTTCAACAATAATATAATGTTCATCATAATTAGAATATTTATTACGATCATAACCTGTTTTAACAATGTAATTATTGTATAATGCTTTCGATTTTGCTAAATTATTAAAATATGAACTTTGACTAACGCCATTAATTTTTAAATTTTCACTAGAATCAAATTTTATAGTCACTCCCTTAGGCGGAGATTGGATATAACTATAAGAATGTTTTGTCCAATTTACACCACCAGCGGATACAACCTTGTTTTTAAAACGGTTTGAACTAGGATTCATAGAAACATTTTTGTTATTTTTTATTTCAGGAAAATTAACAAAATCAACCGTATGTGTTCCACTAACGATATTACCATTTTTATCAATAACCGTCATACGCATTCCAGCAACATAGGCTCCATAAGTACGTTGATCCCATGCACTACTACTACCACTTCCTCCACCTTCAGCTCCACTACCAGTACCACTTTCATTACTACTTGATTCTGCATATACAGAAAGTGGACTTAACAATAACAAAGATAAGCAAAACATTGTTAAAGCTTTCCATTTTTTCATCTTAACACCTACCTTAAAAACCAAATGAATCACGTTTACGTCTTACGTAAATAACATAACCAACACCTAAAACAAATAATCCAATAAAAATATAATAATAATCAATAACAAATTGTAGCATCGGATTCAATTCTTCTTTTGTTTCTTTTTTTTCTTCTATAGGTTGATTTAAACTTTCTTTATAAGCGTTGACTTCTTTCACAAATTCATCATAACTTAAAGAATGTTTCAACCAACGATTACATAGCTTATAATCTTCGATCCCTTGGCAAATCGGATCTTTATAATAAGCGTTATATGCTGGAAGTGTAACATAATAAACATTTAGAGAAGTTTCTGCACAATCTTCATTTTCACTATAAACTTCATAACGATATGTTCGATCAGGTTGTAATCCAGTAATCGTAATTTCCCCTGGTCGTTCACGACTTGTATCATAATGATATTCATTACCAGTTGTAGGATCTACAATAAGAATTCCTGGATAAATATTACTAAGTGTAACATTAAATGTTAATGTGTTCCCATTTTCTACTGGAACATAACTTGTATTTAAGTTACTCGCTAAGTTCTTTAGTTTAGCTTTAGTGGTGAAATCACATTCTTCAGCATAAACGTTTCTTATCATGAATAAGGAAACCAAGAAAATAGCAAACACGACCCCTTTCATATGTCTTTTCATTACACTACCCTCCATTATTCAATTATAACATAGTTTTCTTTTATTTTCCTATATTTTTTTGCAGTTTTTCTTTATTTTAGTTTAAACGAAATAATTTGATCACGAATTCGTAATTCTAAAATAATTTCTGTTGCTTGTTTAACCTCGCTATTTACTTCCATATAAACATGAGTTTTATCTGGTTCGTTTCCTACATTTTTTACGGTTGGGCGAACTTCTTTAAATTGATCGCTATTTGGAAGTTTATATTTAATCACTCCGAAAGTTGCAATAACATCTCGATTGCTAGTTATTTGCTCATTATTATATTGTTCACCAAATTTTGTATTTACATTTAAACGAATCAATGTTTTATCATAATTTTCATTTAATGTTGGTGTAATATAATCTGTTGAATCATAACACTCATTCGCAGTTACACAAAAGCGATAATTAACTTGGAACGAATCATTAATTTCTGGATTAGATATTGCAATCGTACTATTTTTCAACAATCCCTCTTTTACAGTAACCGTCTTATTGATTGTTCCCTCAATTTTATGACTTTGATCTAAATCTATAGGGCTTAAACGTACTTTTGGCGATTTTCCACTATTTAAGGCATAACGATAATACATTTTTTCTTCAGCTAAGTGATTAGAAATTTCATACACTAAAAGATAAGTTGATTCTTCCGTATCAATACTATAGTCTTCATAATTTGTTCCCAAATCTATAAATGATTGTGCATATTTTGTAGTAGGATAAAAGTAATGATCACCTACACTTAATTCCATTCTTGCGTTTTCCAATTTCGAATTTCCATCGTAATTGTTTTTAGCATGAATTTTTACAATCAACATTGTATAATTATCACTTAAAGTTTCACCTTGATAGCTTTTCTTAGTGAGATAGCTATCACTAACCATTAATGTAAAATTACTTGCTGTATAATAAGAACCTTGTTTATAAATTTTATCTTTATCACGATTTACAAAATAAATAGAAGTAACTCCAACAACTACTAATAAGATGGCAAACACATGGATTAAAAATTTATTTTCTAAATACACATACTTTGCATGACGAAGTCGTTTATTCATCGTTCTTCTAAAACGATCTGTATCGAGTTCTACATCAACCTCGAATTCTTCATTATCTTTTTCATCTACATTTAATTGTTGTAAATCACGTGCAAAGTCAAACTTCTTGACATCAAATCCTGTCGCACGAACAAAAGTCAAACACATACTAATAAATTGTAAAACAATAATTGCTGTAAACATATCCTTGACAAGTTTAACAATACGAATATCAACAATTTCAATTTCCATGGTACCTAAAATCTTTTGACCAACTACAAAAAGAATAA
This sequence comes from Candidatus Pelethosoma merdigallinarum, assembly GCA_018716065.1. GTDB lineage: Bacteria > Bacillota_I > Bacilli_A > RF39 > UBA660 > Pelethosoma > Pelethosoma merdigallinarum. The sequence continues at coordinate 5,514 of DVKJ01000005.1, read as the reverse complement.
AGCTAGCTACATAGGTACCTACATTATATACGTAAAAAGCAATCGGCTTCTCTTTTACCTTCATGACAATTAATACTAACGTTGCCATAACAATCGTCAAAATAGATCCTATGAAAATCCATGGACTGTAAAGCTTTTCTAAGATGGCTTGTCCGATTACATTTGTGCTATTAGCTACATAATCGTTAATAAAAGACAAAATAGCCGCTGATTTATAAATCATATAGAAAGTAATCACGGTCATGATAACGTGAAATAATTTGAAATATTTAATAAAAAAAGCGTAAGGTTTACGAAAGACCATACCATCACCCTATTCTATTCTAACTATAGTATAACATAATTTTTTTAAATTTAAACAACTATATTACTTTAAAACCAAAAAATACTTATATTAAATCAATATAAGCATTTTACTATGAGAACACGACAAAAACATTGGTACCAGCCAAGGGACTTGAACCCTTATGATGTTGCCATCGGTGGATTTTGAATCCACTGCGTCTACCATTCCGCCAGGCTGGCATGTGTTCATTATAACACATTTTATAAATAAATACCAGCCTAAATTTCTTGATATTTAGAATATTGTTTTTCGTTTTCCAATCTCACTTGTTTCCATTTACTACTTTCTCTTAATTTTCTAACCACTGGTTGGAATTTTTTATCTAATATAATTTTATCACTCTAAATAATCCTCTTTACTATATTCATTCAGTTAATTTAAAAGTTAAAATTTGCTACAGCAATACTTGATACTTTACTTGTTTATGTAAAAGAAGAACAATTTAGAAACACATTAAATTTCTTGATATTTAGAGGTAAATAAATCTTTTTCTTCATCGCTTTCTTCTAGTGGTATTAAATCTGGTAATTCTTCTCTAGATGACAGTCCAAAATAATCTAAAAATTGATCCGTCGTACTATAAAGATTAGGACGTCCCACCATATCTGATTTACCTACTTCATAAATTAAATTTTTAGATAATAGTTTACGAATAATATAACTGCTATCTACACCACGTATTTCATCAATTTGAATACGAGTGATAGGCTCATTATATGCAATAATAGCTAAGGTTTCTAAAGCTGATGGACTTAACTTACTATTTTCTTCTTTTTGGACTAATGTTTGATAAAATTGCTTGTGCTCAGGTTTTGTAACTAATTTTAATCGATTCCCTAGTACTTCTAAGCGAATTCCTCGTTTTGGATTACTATAAATACTATTTAATTCTTCAATCAATTCTTTTAACGCAATTTCATCTACATTTAAAAGTTCTAAAAGTTCTTGATAAGAAAGTCCCGCACTTCCATTAATAAATAATAATCCTTCTAATACTCCTACTAGTTCCATATGTTTACTCCTTTACTGATAAAATAATAGAAGAAAAATTTGATTCTTGAGCTACATTAATTTCTTGTTTACGTGTTAAATCTAAAATAGATAAGAAAGTAACAACGATATAATCTTTACTATAAATATCAAATAATTCTTCAAATAATACTTTTTTTCTCTTTTTTAATAAAGAACGAATTTCGTGACTACGTTTACTTACTGAATATTCTTTTTTCGTAATTTTCGTATGTAATGGTCTTTCTCTTTCTTTTCGTTGTAAAAATTTCTGAAAAGCTTGAACTAACAATTGAACATCCATAGTTTCTTCTACTGTAGTTGGTTCTTCTATTTTATAATTTCGAAGATCTTCCGGATCTTTGGTATGAACTTCTTTTCGTTCTTCTTCTAGTTCTTCGAAAATGGAAGTCATTTCTTTATATCGTTTATATTCTAATAAACGAGCAATTAATTGTTCCCTAGGATCTTCTTCATATTCATCTTCTGTCTCGGTTTTCATTCTTGGTAATAAAGATCTTGATTTCATTTCGATTAATTCCGCAGCCATAATTAAATATTCACTAGCAATATCCAAGTTCATTTCCTCCATTGCCTCAATATAATCTAAATATTGTTTCGTAATTTCATCGATTTTAATTTCAGTAATCTCCATTTTTGCTTCTTTTAATAAATGAAGCAATAAATCAAGAGGTCCTTCGAATTCATTAATGATTACTTTATATTCCATAATCCATTACCTTTCTATTTTTATTGGTTGCGCCCATGCTCATCAATAATCATAACCCACAAATAATTTCATTTTCTTACAAGATATTTTCTCCATCTGAGAACGTGGTATGTGTATGCATATTCCCTTTGCATTTAAGATGATTGCGATTCAAATAACTCTTATCTTTCATTTCACTACCTTATGTATTATAACATGGTAGAAAGAAAAATCAAAATATCACAATCCAAACAAATAATAAAATATCTTTAAAAAAATAGTTTTTCCTAAAAATGAATCTCATTTCATCTTTTTCTATTTTATAAATATCTCATTATGATTGAAAATATCTTTACATCCTTTTTTTGATCTAGCTAGACAGAAATAAAAAATTAGTAAAACTATTCTTACCAATTTCTTAAAAGTAGTATATTTTAAACTTTTTTCAATTTTCTTGTTTCATCTATAAAATCTTCTAAGATTTTTCTAGCATAAGAATCAAATTGAGCCATAGATTCCGGGTGCCATTGAACGCCCATTACATATTGTCCATCTTTTCGTTCAATACCTTCAATATAACCATCGATAGAATAAGCATTCACTTGGTAGACTTCTTCATTCACGTGATGAACAACATAACGGTGACGACTATTTACTTTAATGGTAGACGTTCCCAAAACTTTGGATAAATGAGTATGAGGAACAATAGTAACTGGATGAACATACTTTTCTTTTGAAAAATGAGGATCATTTCCTTTAATTTTTTCAATAATTTGACCTTCTGTTTCTAAAATAGCTAATACCTGCATTCCAGCGCAAATTCCTAAAACAGGAATTTTTCTTTTAACAGCTTCTTTTGCTAAGAAAAGATCAAAATTAGTAAACCAACGATATCCACCAGGTATAATTAATCCATCACATAATACTAGTTCTTGAATTAAATCTTGCTCTTCTTCCTCTGTTAATTCTTCAATTTCATGATTAGATAAGTGATAATAATCCACTTGTTGTGTAGGTAACAACAAAATAGGAACACCACCAACTGTTTGAATTGCTCGTCTTAATTTTTCATAACTACAAAACATTTGATAATGATCCTCATCTATATCAACACGTCCTATAATTCCTATAATCGGTTTCATACGTCCTCCTTTTGAAAAAAAGCTATGGTAAATCATAGCTCTTAAAGTGCAAAATTTTCTAAAATGGTTGGTAAAAGAATAACGAAAGCAAGTAATAACAAAATAATTAGAACAATGAATACAATCATACGACCATCCATTTTTTTCTTTTCTTTTTTCGTTTTCTTCTTTTCTTCTTTTTCTTTCTTTTCTACTTTTATGTCACCCTCTACTGGAGTAACCTCTTCTTGTTTTTGATCTACTTCTTGTTTCGTTTCAACCTTATCTTGTGAACCTGATTGAGGAGTTTCTTCTACAATAGGTTTTGGTTCCACAGGTTCTATAATTACTGTTTTTCCTAAATCATCTTCTCTTTGAGGTTCTTCTTTTGATGGTTCTGGCGTTAATGCGGTTAAAGAAGGTTCAAATTGGAAAGCATCATCAATCGTTGGTTGGTGTTCCGCAGAACTTTCTCCACCATTCGCAAACACATCTGCAAAATTATAATTAATGTTATAATCTGTCTTTTCTAAATCAGAATCCGGTTTTGATGATTCCTTTTCCTCTATTTTTGGTTCTTCTTCTGCAATTTCAGGCTCTGTAAAAGAATTCACTTCTTCTGTTTTTTCTGGTTCTTTAGAATCTACAATATCAATAGGCTCTAATACACTATCAAAACTTGCAAGTACAGGATCTGGTTCTACAGTTTCTGGTGTTTTCTCTTCCACAACTGCAGGTTCCACTTCCTCAACTGGCATTACTGGAATTACAGGTTCTTCTGTTTCTTCCACTTGAGGCATTACTGGTGGTTCTTCTTCTATAGGTTTAACTTCTGGTTCTACAATCGTTTCTACTTCAGGAAGAACTGGTTCTGGATCAGCAGTTTCTTGTTTTGCCTCTGCAGGCTCTTCAAAATCAAAATGAAAAATCTCTTCCATTTGTGGTGTTTCTGTAACAGTAGGTGTTTCAACTTCTTCTTGTGGTGCAGGTTGTTCTTGCATCAAAGATTCATTTTCATTCGTATAAAAATCACCTAAAGAATCTGGAACAAAAGTTGTAAATGGAGATTCTTCCTGCTTTTCTGTATTAAGATTTGATGGTTGTTCATCTAAAACCGACAAAACTTCCTCTGGTTCTGGATCTGATGTTGGTTGAACTTCTACTGATTCAAAAGTTTCTATTTTTTCTTCTTTTGGTTGTTCTTCTTCCAGAATATCATCCAAACCATCTAAAACCTCTATTTCATCATTATATTTTGGATCATTCATAAGCCACTTCCCCTATTCTATTAAAAATTATATCAAAAAAAAATACAAAAAAAAAGAAAAAATATACTATTTTTGTAAAATAATACATTTTTATCTTGTTTTTGTCAGTTTTTTTGGTAAATCAATATGGTAAATTTGGTGCAAAAAAGTAATAAAGTTTTCAAACCCAGCAAAAAATTCCGTTCCACTTGTTTGTTGATAATCAATTTCTCTATCATAAAATAAAGTTAATACTTCTGTCATATCTTGAAAAACAAGTTTTTCAAATGATGGTAAATAATTATTTTTTAAATAAGAATCTACTTTCTTACAAATGATCACAGGAGCTAAGTCATAAAATGATGTTTTACTTGAATCTTCTGGTGATTTTAAAAGATCATTTAAGTTTAATAATGAGTGAGAGATTCTTTTAGAATTTGGATCACAAAATATAGTTTCCACCTTTGGGACAACTTCCTCGTTCCAGTCTCTAGGACCAATATAATATCTGGATTCATATTCAATCGATAGCTCAGAACATTCTATATCTTCCTCTTCAGGAATGCTTATAAATTCCTCTCTACCAATTTTAATTCCATAATTTGCCATACATTTAACATCCTTTTATCTTCTCTTAACCGATGTTTGTTTAACTTCTACACCATAGATATCACGTAATTCTTCAAGAAATTTTTTATATCCTCTTAAGAATTCAATAGTAGTAATACCTTTGATATCCACTCCGCCAAATTGTTCAACATATAAAGGCATTAATGAAAGTGGATTATCTTTTTCTAGTAATTGTTCTGTACGAGTTAATCCATTTTCATCTACATATTGATCAACTGTTTTTCTAGCTAAATTTGATATATTATCATATGTGTTCATAATATTCCCCCCTAACGTGGGATTATCTTACCTCATTTTTATCATTTTGTCAAATTAAAAAGAGGTTGTTAATTTAAATTTGAAGTGCAACACTTTTCAATTTGCAAAAAGACATGTGAATCTGTAAAATATCTTTCGTCACAAATGAAAGGAGATTCACATGTCTATGAAAAATAATACAGTAAATTTAGAAAA
>DVKJ01000016.1 GCA_018716065.1 Candidatus Pelethosoma merdigallinarum | reverse complement strand
GTTGTTTCACTACACCATGTTTGATTTACAAGTAAATCTTTATGTTCTAACTTTGGATAAAAATAATTATTTAACCAATCATTCACATAACTATTGTCATAATCTTGGGCAGTATTACTTGCTCCCCATGGGATTCCTGTTACATTTTCTTCGGTAATCATACGAATACTTCCATCGGCGTTCTTTCCCATGATTCGCCACATGAATCCATCAAACCATACGTAGTTTGAATCTTGACTTCCTTTTAAATACGTTCCATCCATGTAATTATAAGTTCCATCACCACTATTGTTCAACAACTCTGTTGTTTTATCTCCTAAGTCATAAACCGGTAATACTCCATTAATCGTTTCTTGTTTTTCATAAACGAAGTGTAAGTCAAATTCTTTACTAGAGTATGAAGAACATGTACTGGTGATGGTAATGGTAAAGTTTTTGGCTTGATTTGGATAAACAAGGTCTCCTATGTTATGGTCTTGTACGGATGCTTGAATACAAGTTGGTTCTTTGGTATTGTGTTCGTTTAATCCTTTGATTTCAATGAGTTTAGCATCCGTCGTTCCTTGGTTTTGAGCAGATACTTGAAAAGTTATCGATCCTTCTCCGGTAAAACCAATTTGCGTATTGACTAAGGTTTTGGCTTTAATAGAGGCATCGGTTTCAATAGAGGCATTATTATTTTCTTTAATACCAATACTGGTGAAAATCATGCCGTCTCCTTTATCAATGCTCGCATATCCTGCAATTTTAAGTACTTGGTTAATTGCCGCATATCCGACGGTAATAAAACATAAACAACCTAACAATAAAAAGAGCATTTTATTGTTCTTTGAAACATTCTCCCATTTTCTTTTTAACTTACGTACATTTATCATATCATCACCCTATGATAAAATTATAACACAGATTGTAAACAAAAAAGAAGACATTTTTCTTCTTTTATGATTTTTTATATACTTTTTCTTTACTTAAATCTTGTATATAATGTTTTTTTGTAAAATTTTCTAATGAGTTATATTGATAATAACGATAAGCTTCTTCAAAAATACCTGTAATATTAGGAAAGTGTTCTTGATTCATTTTCGTACGTATCTCTTGCACAACATCCGAAGTGATCTCTTTATATTTTTTTGTTTTTACTTTTCCCATTCGATCTTGGTTTAATACAAATACTTGTTTTAAAAAGGTCGCAAGTTCTGATTCTTTGGTTTCAATAAGTTTAGTAATCATTTGATCAAGAGGAATACTAGTTAAAGAATAATAATGCGTTAAGGTAAAATCATGGGGCGTTATACAGGGATCTAGCTCTTCTTTCATAAAACGAATAAATGTTGTGTATTCCCTTTCTTTTTTCATGGTGTTTTCTTGTTTTTCTTGTTGAATGGTAAGCGTTATCTGTTTTAGTAATTCCGTTTGATTTAAATGAGACAATAATTGAATCACTTCATTCTCTTTTCTATGAATGACCGCACAAAATTGAGAAAAAGGAACTGGATTTTGTAAATAAGCTTTTACACTTTCTAAAAAATAAAGTGTTTCTCCGGTTTCTAATACTGATTCATAGTAAGTATTTAAAGTGGCATCTTTAGAATATTGATATTTGTTTACCCACTCTTTATAATCTTTCATTAAAGAAAGATGACTAAAATCTTTTTGTAAAAATTCTTCTCGTCTTCTTTGAATGAAAGAAATAATCACTTCATATAGTTCATTCTTATAATTTTTAGATAATATTTTAGTGTTTTTAGATAGTTGATAGAACTTTTGTAATCCTTTTTCTTCTGTAAAAACTTTTTCAAACGATTTATAATAACGAAGTTGATCACGAGTAATCCTATAACGTTTGTTCTCTACATTTTGACAGAAGGTGTCATACTCTTGGTACAATTGAGAGATTACATTTTCATCTTCTTCTCTAGGTTGAATTATAGTGTGATGAATTGTTTTTTGTTCTTGCGTAAGATTTAAAAATTCTTTATACTTTGGTAGAAATCGATGAGTTAAATAAGCATTCAAGGCTAAATCTTTGTTTTCTCCTTTTACATATAATAAGATTAATTTAAGTGCTTTTGTGGCATCATGTCTCGGATTTTGTTTTTTTGTTTTCTTGAAATACGTTTGAAATAATCTACACTCTTCCACTCTTGTAAACCTTCCTTGAGCAAGTTCTTCACACACTTCTAAAGCTTGTTCTTTTGTAATAGAAAAGCCAATGTGTTTTACAAAAAAATTATTCAAAGTAGAAAGAGAAACTTGAAAAGAATTGCTTTGAAAATGTCTTTTTTGTTTTTCATATGCGGTCATAATATCGCTCCTTTTGGTGGTTATTCTAACAAAAAATAAGGTAGAAGTCAATTATACCTTATTTTCAAATCCACTACGTTTAAATAGTTTTTCTAAATCATAATTTGAATAATAGACAATCGTTGGTCTTCCGTGAGGACAATTGAATGGATTGTCACAGTTTCGTAAGTCATCGATTAAATGTTCAATTTCTTCCATCGATATTTTCATATTGGCTTTAATGGCCATTTTACAACTTAACATCGTTGCGGTTCGTTCGTTGAATTTTTCAATACTAAAGTTTTTATCACAATGAATTAAGACATCGATAATTTTACGAATGGCTTGTTCTTCATAGTTATGAGGTAACCAAGCTGGATGTGCTTTCACAATGATGGAATTGACTCCGAATTCTTCAATGACAAAACCTAAATGACGTAAAGTATCAAAGTGTTCTTTTAAAATAATAAATTCACTATTGGAACACTCCATGGTAATAGGAAATAACAAAGGGGTACTCGCTTGATTAGGATTTCCTAGTTTTTTCATATAGTATTCATAATTCACACGTTCTTTGGCTGCGTGTTGATCGATTAAATACATCCCTTGTTCATTTTGACAAATAATATACGTTCCATGAACCACTCCTACAGGATAAATTTCTGGCAAACGATCTTTTTTTTCAGTAACTACTGGTGTGACATAATCAACTTCTTCCTTATTGACGAAGTCTTCATTGACGATAAGAGGAGTTTCTACTTTGGTGTAAGGATTTTCTTCCTCCTCTACCGTTCTTTCTACAAATAGTTGTTGTTCTACATACTTTGGTTTTTCTTTGACTTCGACTTCGTCTGGTTCTTCTTTCTTTACCTCTTCAACTTCGATATGAGGTATTAATGTTTTTTGATGAAGAACTTCGCGAATCATAGTACCAATTAATTCTTTTAATTCTTCAAATTTAGAAAATTTAATATCCATTTTGGTTGGATGAATATTGACATCGATTAAACTAGGGTCAACAGTAATTTCCAAGACTACAATCGGATAACGATTATCGGGTTTAAAAGAGTGATAACTATCGTTAATAACACGATTGAGTTCCATATTACGAACCACTCTTCCATTTACTAGTGTGACCATATGATTACGACTCGAACGATGAACTTCTGGTAATGATATATAACCATCAATCACATAATCGTCATCTTCATTCGCAACATGAATCATTCTTTTGGCTACTTCTAAACCATAAATAGCTTTAATGGTTTTGAGAACTTGATTGGAACCATCGGTATGTAAAATCACATGATCGTTATTACTAAGCGTGAAAGTAATGTCCGGATGAGACAAAGCAATTTTATTGACATAATCGGTAATATTGGCAAGTTCGGTATATAAACTCTTCATGTGTTTTAATCGAGCGGGCGTATTATAGAAAAGATCTGAAATAGTCATGATCGTTCCTTTACGTGCACTACTACTACTTTCACTAATAATATGTCCCCCTTCTAATCGTAGGAGGGTTCCTACTTCTCCTGTGGAAGTTTCTAGGGTTACTTTACTAACAGAAGCAATCGAAGGAAGAGCCTCACCACGAAAACCTAAGGTTTCAATACGATAAAGATCATCTTCGTCTAATAATTTACTGGTCGCATGACGAGAGAAAGCTAGACGAGCATCTTCTTTTTCCATTCCACTTCCATTATCGGTAACTTTAATTTCTTTCGTACCAGCCTCTTGAAGTTCAATTTTAATTTCGGTTGCCCCGGCATCAATACTATTTTCAACTAATTCTTTGACAACGGAAGAACAACGCTCAACCACTTCTCCAGCCGCAATCTTATTGGCTAGTATTTCATCCATAATATGAATTTTACTCATTTTCTCACCTACTTCTCTTGATACGCTTGTAAAAAATCATAAAGATTAGAAGCTACTTTAGATGGTAATACTTCTTCTAATTCTTCTTTGGTTAATTGTTTTAATTTTGTAATGGTTTTATATTTCTTTAAGAGTTCTTTTTTTCGTTTAGCTCCAATTCCCTCTACGTGATCCAATACACTTTCTAGTGATCCTTTGGAACGAATTTGTTTGTGATAACTGATTGTAAAGTTATGAACTTCATCTTGCATTCTTTCTAAGTAGTAGAACAAATTACTACGGCGATCGATTTCAATCTCACGAATGGGATCAAACGCTAGTAAAGCATTGGTCGCATGATGATCATCTTTTTTTAAACCGACAACAGGAATATTCATTCCTAAAGATTCAATCACTTCACGGGCGATGTGCATCTGTCCAATTCCTCCATCGACAATAATTAAATCAGGAGCTTCTAAGTGATCTTTTAAGACACGAAAATATCTTCGATACATCGCTTCTTTCATGGTACCATAATCATCATTTTGATCTAAAGATATTTTAAATTTACGATAATCGTTTTTAGATGGTATTCCATTCTTAAAAACAACCATTCCCGATACATTAAAGGTTCCAAAAAGATTCGAGTTATCAAAAAGTTCAATACGATCTAATTTTTCTAGTCCCAAGATCTTACGTAATTCTTCATTGGCACCAAAGGTACGTTCTTCATCTCGTTTAATGAGTTCAAATTTTTCATCTAAGGCAACTTTCGCATTCTCACATGCCATATCAACAATCTTTTTCTTTTCTCCACGTTCCGGAATTCGAACATGAACTCCTAAGTAAGACTCTAATAAAGGTGCGTCTAACTTAGGAGGTAACAAGATCTCTTTGGGAAGTAAAACATTCTTCTCATAAAACTTCGCAATATAACGTGTCATTTCTTCTTCAATCTCATCTACTAAAGGCACAATTTTAGAATGTCTTTCAATAATCTTTCCGCCACGAATAAAGAAAACTTGAATCGATAGATATCCTTTATCTACAAAGTATCCAAAAACATCACGATCAATTTGATCTTTAATTTCTACTTTTTGACGCACTAAAGTAATATTAATATAATCTAATAGATCTTTTAATTCTTTGGCTTTTTCAAAGTGAAAGGCTTCACTTTCGGCATACATTTCTTCTTCTATTTTTTTCGTAATAAGAGTGTGATCCCCACGTAAAAAATGAATAATTTCTTGTTTCATCTCTTCGATAACTTTAGGATCGATCTTATATTTACAATAACCTAAACATTGATGAATGTGATAGTATAGACAAGGTCGATCGGGATAGGTGTTACACTTTCGTAAAGGGTACATACGATTAAGGAGATTCACTACATTACGAGCTGCCGTAACATTCGGATACGGTCCATACATATGATTACGATTCTTTTTACGACGATTAATATTACGAACAACCATTAATCGAGGAACCGCTTCATTCGTCAATTCAATATAAGGATAACTTTTATCATCTCTAAGCAAAATGTTGTATTTTGGATCATTTTCTTTAATTAAGTTTAATTCTAAAACTAAAGATTCCGTCTCACTACCAACGACAATATATTCAAAATCCGCAATCTCACTAACTAATCGCGCAGTTTTTCCGGTATGAGTTCCACGAAAGTAGGAACTAACACGATTCTTTAATTTTTTTGCTTTTCCGACATAAATAATAATACCATCTTTATTCTTCATTAAATAACAGCCTGGTAAGTTCGGTACAAGTGATAATTTTTGTTTAATATAATTTTTTGTTTCTTCTGACATCGTTTCACCACCTGACTCATTTATTATATCACATTTCATGTTATAATGGAGATGGTGGTTGTATGAAAACAATTAAAAAAGAAGTGAGCCATGAACTCGTGATTCAAAAATCTCGTTTTATTACCCTATTATACCCTATAACATCAAAGGAAGAAGTGAAAGAATTATTAAATAGAAATAAACAAGACTATCCCAGTGCGACTCATTATTGTTATGCTTATATCATCGATCAAGAAGTCTATTGTTCTGACGATGGAGAACCCAGTAAAACTGCTGGTAGACCGATGTTACATGTTTTAGAGGAACAACAATTAAATCATACCCTAGCTATTACCATACGCTACTTTGGTGGTATTAAATTAGGGGCTGGAGGTCTCGTTCGTGCCTATAGTAATAGTGTGAGTGAGGCATTACAACAAGCAGAAATTACAGAATATACGAAAGGAATAGAAATTCTCTTATCTTTTCCTTATGAAGAAACCAAAAGAATTGATTTTCTTCTAAAAGATTCTTCTATTATAGAAAAGAAATATGAAGAAAAGATTGTTTATCGAGTTCAAATGGATTTAGATTCTTTTGAACAATTTCAAAATCAAATCAATCAAAATAATATCACCCTTTTAGAACAAAAAGAAGTTTATATACATATAAAATAAAACTTGGATTTCCAAGTTTTATTTTTTTGCATATAACAACTGATTATTATAATAATTTGATTTCTTTTTTAATTGATTTTCAAATTCTTTTAATCCCAATTCTTCTGGTAATGTTTTTTGATCAGAAAATAAATTTGTTCCTAGTCCTAAACGATCTCCTTCAATGGTTACACCTAAACTAGCTAATGTAGTTGGATACATATCAAAGACTGTAAAGGTTCGGTTTTTACTATGTGTTTCATCTGTCGAAATCGCAGAATTAATAAAAGCATTATAAATACTACGCTCTTGTGGATAATCAGCTGGGAAGAAATAATTTCCCATGATCAAATGATCGCCACATATCACAATGGTTGTATTTTCGTAAAAATCTTGTTGTTGAATCCAACGAATAAATTCTGTCACTTTTTGATCAGAACAAATAATGGAATTCGCATAGTGATTGGATGTTGGCGTTTCACAAGAAGAATCCACATAACCAGATGTCGCATGGGTATCCGCAGTTAATAAAGTAAAATTGAAAGGCTCTTCGGAATCATCATGAGCAATTTTTAGTAATTTTTCTTTTGCATACTCAAATAATTTAGTGTCTTCAAATCCCCACCAAACAAAATAATCTTCATCGATTTTTCTTTCTTCAATCGCACTATTATAGTCATAAATTTCATAATTTCCATGTTGCGTAAAATAATTAGCGCGTCCTCCAAACTCTGCATTCGATCCAACCATTAAATATTGAGAATAACCTTCTCTTTCTAATAAATCTCCTAAACTATACGCCCCTGGTAAATAGGAAGAATATTCATTCATTGTATTCCCATCAATAGGTACGGTTAAAGTAATCCCAGCCGTCTGACTAACCATACCTGCGGCCGTCCAAGTCGTTCCATATAAAGACTGTGCGCCACCTAATCCATCGTTTTGAGAGAAATTAATATTTTCTAAAGCAAGCTGTTCTAACCCAGGGATTAAGTTTTCTTGTTCTAAGTTGATCCCACTTGCAGAAGCTGAAGTACTTTCCATAGATTCAAGAAAAATATAAATTAAATTTCTCTTTTGTTCAGGAAATGTGAACTGAACTTCTTCTGGATCAACATAATAAGTTTCATACAACTGAGATACATTAATACTATTATAAATGTATTCTCCTACGTGTAACGTACGTCCAACATAGAACAAAGATCCAATCAAAAGAAGACTATTTAAAAGGAAGACTCCTTTTGTACTATCATGAATTTGAAAATGAAAAGGATATTCTTTGGATCTCACTCGTATTTTTCCATGAAGAGAAAAAGAATGTTTAAACCATGAACTTTGGAAAATCCAAAAGGCTACCAGAGGGATTAAAATAAAAATACAATGTTGAATCATATAAGTAATATATTGCATAACAAAATCGTCATTACTACCTTCAAGAGGTACTTTCAAGTGAAAAATTAATTGTTCCAGACTAACTTCGGAAAATGCCGAAGAATACCATTTCGCACTGAATATTAAAAGTAAAGCAAGGAATAGAAAAACAAAAGAAAGTTTATTTCTTCGATTTCTTTTGTTTCTTTTTTTTGTCATCTTTAGTTTTCCTCATATCAATAGAATCAATAGTTACATCTAGTGCGAAAGTTTTTGTAATCATAGAATAAACAAATGGTAAAAAGATTGCCAATGGTAAAGAAATTAATAAATATTTCATATTTAAAGAATTCGTAAAATGTGTGAAAGAAAGATATACATCCGCACCATGAAAGAGTGTTGACAATATGGTAACGATAATAAAATTAATAGATAAGACATACAAAACATAAGTATAAAACCATTGCTTCCATGTATATTCTTTTTTATTTATTTTTTCACTTACCCATACTGCAAGTACAGATGGAAATAAATAACAGATTAGCTGCATCATTGTAATCCCTACTTTCTTTTAATAAGTTAAATTATAATATTTTAAACCAGAATTTTTAATTTCTTGTTGACGTTTTAAATTGGTGTGATACGGAGATACTTCTTGAATAAACTCTAGTAAATAAGGAGCGATTTTTTCATATCCTTGACTATTTAAATGAAGTCCATCCAATAATTCTTCTTCTCCAATAACGGTAGAAAGTTCTCCTGAAAAGAAATCAATATAAGGAACTTCCCATTTTTCGCATACTTCTTTCAAGGCATTATAATATGCTTGAGGTTCAGAAGCTTTTCCTCTCCATCCATGCTCCAACGCATCTGGTGTAGGATAAGTAATAATCATTCCTAATGTGGAAGAATTATAATAAGAAGTTAAATAATATAAAGTCATATCTACCGCACCAATAAACGTACTCATATCAAAATCCTCTGGATCATAAGAATCATTCATGGTTCCTATAGGAACTTCATCCATTGCATCATTGACTCCACCTTGGATTAAAACATAATCATAATGTTCATTTTTATGATTTAACACTTGCGTCACAATCATATTGATTTTGCGGGAATTGGAAAAAGTTGCTCCACTACTACCGGCATTCGTAGATTTTTTAAATGGATTTAACTGATTCATATAATAATCCCATGAAATCATATCATTCGCCATTCCATCGGTAATCGAATCACCAAAAAAGATGATAGAATGATCATTCTTATTTGTTTCTTTTGTCTCTTTTGCACTTGTATCAAACATAAAGGTAATGGTAAATAACAACACCATTCCGGTTACTACATATCTCATAAAACCACCTAGAACGTATTATAGCACAAATTCGACATGATTTATAGAAAAAATTTAAACATGTGTCAACTGATCTATCCAATTGTGATAACGCTGGCGGATTCTTTTAGAAAATTTTCGATGATAAATAAACTTGAATAGTTGTCGTCTTAAAAATTCTATAATCAAACATACGACAAAAACCAAAATGGCAGAAACAACAATTTGTAAAAGAATTTGATAAGACGTAATGGATTCCTGTCGTATTCCTAAAGCATTATATAACCATGAATTGACTAACGGATGATCATGAATTAAATATACACCCATCGTACATGCAGAAATAGAAGTGATCCATTTACTCGTAAAAGTAAATGTACTAAATAGTAAAAAGTAAGAAATCGATTGCAACAACAATAATGGATTACTATAAGCGTACGTCATAGTCATAATGTTATTAGAAAACCATTCTATAATGGAATGTGTTCCAGAAAAACTAGCAAAAGCAGTATAAGTAATAAAATTACTTATCCACCCTACGAATAAAAAGATAATACAGATTAATTGAAACATTTTAGTGGAACAACGTTCAAAAATAAAACTTTTTTGAATAGGATACTTTCTTAAATAAGCTCCAATTAAATATAAGAAAATAAAATGATACAAGGTATATCCATCATTAGAAAATGCTTGATTTCCCGTTATATAAGGTAAAACCGAAAAAATTAAAAACATTACTAATAATAAATTTTGATACTGTTTTTGTTTTAATTTCTTTATTAGTAAATTGATAAATGGACTTAAGCAATAAAGAAAGATATAAGTTCGAATAAACCAATATTCATCTAGATTAAAAGGTAATAATTCTTTAAATACTTGTAAAGCAGAAAGACTATAATGAAATCCTAGACCAAAAATTAATAGAAATACAATTTTATAAAACATAGACGCATTTATTAAAGACCATACTTTAGAAGATTTGAAAGAATTCTCACACTGAAAATATCCTGTCACCAAAACAAAAGAATTCACATGAACAAGTGTTCCCAAAAATAAAAATTGAATCATGATTTCTAATGTAGGATTATTAATGTAAGATAAAACTTGTCCATGAGTAATCATATGACATAACACAATTAAAAACATAGATATGATTTTCATTAAATCATAAGCTGAATTTCGTTTCATTTTTCTACTCCTAACTACTATTATTCAGCCCCTTTATTCTACTAGCATTATACCAAAAAGAAGCAATACAAATCAAGATTGTATTACTTCTTCTATTAATTCTAACATCTTTTTATTACTACTTTTATATCGTTTTGGTTGAAACGTTTTACTTTTTTCAATACAGTCTCCAAGTTGACTCATCTTTAGACAAGGAATTACATAACCTTGTTTAGAAAATTCTTTAACAATTTGTAATTGGTGATCGTTGGTATGTTCCCCATATTTTTTTAATCTAGGAACAGCAATTACTTTCTTCCCTTTTTTTAATGAATTCATGATGGATCCTACTCCCCCATGAGTAATAATTAGATCTGCTTTTCCAATGAAGCGATTAAATTCCGTCATAGGAAGTAAATCAAAGATCTTCATGTTTTTTGAGTGATACTTTGTCGTTCCTGCTTGAACAACGACTTCTTGAGTAATGTATTTTTCATCGATTAAACGATCCATTTCTTTTAACAATCTGGAAAAGTCTTTATCTTGGGTTCCTAATATCACAAAAATCATCGGAAAATCCACCCCCCATAAACGGCTTTAGGATATAGTTTTAACATCGATTCCCATTGAACAATAAATAAATCCGCAATCGGATAAACCATTCTTCCAGCCAATGTTTTGGTTTCAATATTGGCAAATGTTTCAATATAAATTACTTTCTTACGAAAGAGTTTCGCAATGTAACACATGGGAACCGCGGTGTGTGTTCCAGTAGTAATTACAACATCAGGTTTTATTTTAAAGTAATAATAGATACTTTTTAAACAATTCCATGGAAAAATAAAGAGATAAGACCATAAATGATCTTTGGTTCCAAACGTTAGATAATCTACTCTTCCTTTATATTTCTTCTGTAACGATAACGTCGATTTGGTTTTTTCGGTTATAATGTGATAATCACATTTACGAAATAAGGGTTTTAATTCTAACATTTCTGTTAGATGACCTCCTGTACTAGATATAAATAATACTTTTTTCATACCGTTCACCTATCCCTATCATACCACAAAAAAAAGACTATCACAATACAATCATGATAGCCCCTAATACAATCAGTGATACTCCAATCATTTTCTTTTTCGAAATATATTCTTTTAAAAATAGATACGAAATAAACATCGTCCAAACATACGTTAAAGATGTAAGGGGTAATACAATAGAATAGTCCATTTCTCTTAATACGATAATATTTAATATAGCCGCTCCTAAATAAAGAAAACCACCAATATATAAATTTAAATTAAGTAATAATTCTTTTAAATTTTTAAAAGAAGATGCTTTCTTTAAAAATAGACTAGCAACTGATCCCATAACGGTCATGATCAATATGAATACATAATTAAGCATGTTCATCCCCCCCTGCGATTAAGGTTACACCTACCATAATCACAATAATACCTATGATTTTATTTAGGGTAATGACTTCATCTAGAAAGAAATAACCAAAAATAATACTCAAAACATAGTTTAAACTAAGGAAAGGTTGAATAACCGATAAGCTTCCAAATTTATAAGCGATTAGCATGACAAGTGCTCCTAATCCATAAAGACCAAATCCGAATAGTAATAACCAGATATTTCCATCACTTGATAATTTCCATAGTAATTGTCCAACACAAGCAAAAACACTAGAAATACAAATGAAATAAATTCCTTTTTGATTTTTTTTAAATGATTCAATCATGATTTCTACTTTCTAATGAATTTAAATATAATTCATATAATTGTCTTTGTTTTTTAACAATCACTTGTAAAATAATTCCAGTAATCCAAAGAAGAATCGATATTACTAAAAGAATTAAACCAAAAATTAAAGTTGGGAATCGAGGAACGAATCCTGTATTAAAGTATTCTATAAAGACTGGTACACAGAAAATCATAGAAATCACTAGTAAAATGAAAGCCCAAAGATTAAAGAAAAAACCTGGTTTATATTCTTTAAATAAGGTAAAAATGGTCTTTAATACTTTGATTCCATCACTCACTGTATTTAATTTACTCTCACTTCCTTCTGGACGATCACGATAGTTTGTAGGTACTTCCACCATCTTAAAGTTATTGGCAGCCGCATGAATAGTCATTTCGGTTTCGATTTCAAATCCTTTTGATAATACCGGAAATGATTTAACAAATTCATAACTGAACGCACGGCTTCCAGTCATAATGTCTTTGACATGAACATGGAATAATTTATTGATTAATGCACGTACTAGACGATTACCAAATCCGTGAAACATACGCTTATTTTCAGTAAAATAAGTAGAAGATAAACGATCTCCAATTACCATATCCGCTTTTCCCTCTAAAATAAGATCAGCCATCTCTGGTACTGGTGGATTGGTATCATCTCCATCAGCCATAATGTAACAATCGGCATCAATTTGTCTAAACATACTTCGTATGACATTTCCTTTTCCTTGTTTATATTCATATTTTACAATTGCTCCCGATGCACGTGCAATTTCATCCGTCCCATCCGTTGAATTATTGTCATACACATAAATATCTGCGGTTGGAAAAGCTTTCTTATAGTCTTTGATTACTTTGGCTACTGTTAAACTTTCATTATAACAAGGTAATAACACTGCAATTTTTTTATCTTTCATTACTAACACCTTCTTCTAATTAAACCATACATTGGAATCCACATTGGTAGAAATTCCATCCACACGTTCTGTAGAAGAATATTGCCACATAAAATATTCTCCATCATAATTACAAGTATGATTATATTGAGCGATCCAACGAACATATTGTTTCATCGCACTACTCAAACGATTTCTTGTATAACTTAAATTTGTATAAACATAACTTGTATATCCATTTTCTTTCATACGATTGATAAAAGTTGTAATAATCGTATCATACATTCCTACAGATATATTATTGGAATTCGCATATCCTAAATCCCAATCTTCAATATCGTAATAAATACCTAAAGTAGGATTTAAACTGTATTTTTGAATCATATTTAAAACACCATTGGCTTCGTTATAAGCTTCTGTTCCATTTTCTGCATAACTAAAGATATAAATTCCATATGGAATACCTAAACGTTTTAATTCAGAAATGTTATAAGCAAGCCATTCATCTTCATAAAAACTACCATATCCTACACGAACAATAACACCATCTACTAATCCTTGAGCTTTTACTTGATCCCAATTAATTTGTTTTTGATGAGTAGAAACATCAATAATGTATTTTGCATCTTTCTTAATTAATTCTCCTAATGAGTTAAAGAAACATTTTACACCATCAATCACTTGCCAATCAGTAACTGGTTTGGCGTTTTCATCTAAGAAATAAGTTTTACCATTACTTTCACTCCATCCAAGTTTTAAACGACCGAGATCAGAAAAGTGATAAACCATACCGTCAATTTCTACATCTCCAACGGCCATCGAACCATCTGCAGTTGCATAATAGTGGTAACCTTCACACCTAAACCATCCGTGTTTTAATACTCCGTTATCACGACTGAAAAAGTAATGTTTTCCATTAATCGTTTGAAAACCAGAATAACGGGTTCCATCTTCATTGAAAAAGTAAGTTTGTCCTTGATATTCTGTCCATCCTTTAAACATTTTTCCATCGTCACCAAAGCCATAAATACGTCCATCGATCGCAAAAATACCGGTACGCATCGCTCCACCCCATCGACTAAAGAAATACATATCTCCATCAATTTCTTTGAATCCGAGGTGTAGTTTTCCGTTGTCTCCATAATAAGTAGAGCCTTCATACGTCGATAATCCATTCATAGCGGTTCCATCTTCGTTAAAACCATAATCAACACCATTTATTTGAAAAACTCCGGTACGCATGGCGCCTCCCCAACGACTAAAGAAATATAAATTTCCATCGATTTCTTTAAATCCGAGGTGTAGCTTTCCATTCTCTCCATAATAAGATACCCCTTGATACGTCGATAATCCATTCATAGCCGTTCCGTCTTCATTAAATCCATAATCAACGCCACTTATTTGAAAAACTCCAGTACGCATCGCACCACCCCAACGACTAAAGAAATATAAATTTCCATCGATTTCTTTAAATCCAAGGTGTAGTTTTCCGTTATCTCCATAATAAGTAGATCCATCATACGTCGATAATCCATTCATAGCCGTTCCGTCTTCATTAAATCCATAATCAATTCCATCAATTTTGAAAACTCCAGTACGCATCGCTCCGCCCCATCGACTAAAGAAATATGTTTTTCCATCAATGTCTTTAAATCCAAGGTGTAATTTTCCATTCTCTCCATAATAAGTAGATCCTTGGTATGTCGATAATCCATTCATAGCGCTTCCTTCTTCGTTAAATCCATAATCGATTCCATTAATATTAATTGTTCCTTTATACATCACTCCCGTTTCAGGAACAAAATAATAAAGTTGTCCATTGATTGTTTGAAATCCAGTTTGCGCTTTTCCACGAACAAAATGATAGGTATGGTTATTAGAAGTGTGTAAGCCTTCTAAAGCAATTCCATCTTCACCAAAACCATATAAAGCTCCATCAATCATGAAAATACCGGTACGCATCGCACCACCCCATCGACTAAAGAAATATAAATTTCCATCGATTTCTTTAAATCCGAGGTGATAACTTCCATCTTCGTTGACATAATATTTATTTCCATCTATTTCGATAATACCTGGTGTTGTGAAAAGAGGATTTGGTTCTGCGAACGTAGAAGTTTCGGTTTCTTTTGTTTCTTCAACCATGGTTGCATTGTCTTCTACAACAGGTGTTTCTCCCTCTAGTGCACACACAGTACTAAAACAACTGAAAAAAACACTGATCGATAATATCATTCCTACTTTTTTCTTCATTTTTGTCATATCCTTTCTCATCCATAATTTCATTATATCATTTTTTTCTTCGTTTTATAAATTGTAAATATAGAAAGAAGAGTAATCCAGGTGGGAATCCTATGAACGTTAACACAAAATGTGAATTTTCATGGAATATTTGGGAAACAGAACGTTTCGCCGCTAATGAAAATCCGACATATAAAATCGCATTTTTTAAACGAATGCTCATTTTAAAGCGTGGATTCATAAATAGTTTTGCATTTTCTAAAGATCCAATGGGACTTTTGATTCGTGCGAGTAAGGTGTTATCGGATAAACCACCTTCCATGTATTCACAAACCATAATAGGTTCATTAATATAAATACTTTGATATTGTAACGCAATTTTGTTCCACACAATAGCCTCACTTAAAAAGCGTTCATGAGGATATTCTGGAAAGGGAAACTGTTTTAAAATGGAAGTGCGAAAGACTTCTGCCATATCCCCTAGATGACCTTCATTGTAGCGAAAATCAATGGGATTCGCGATAATTTCTGAACCGTGATACGTTTTTCCAATGACTTCTTGATTCGGAAATACTTTTAAAAAGGTAAAACTAGCGATTTCTGTTTCGTTTTTATACTTTTTGGTATAATGCTCTATTTTTTTCATCGCCTCATCCACAAGATAATCATCACTATCTAAAATAACTAAGAATTCTCCCTTCGCATAAGGAATTCCCACATTTAATGCGGTATGTTTCCCACCATTCTCTTTATAAATATAACGAATGTTTATTTTCTTTTCTTTCTTAAATTTTTCAATCACTTGTTTGGTAGAATCCGTAGATCCATCATCAACAACAATCCATTCAAAATTTTTACTTTTTTGGCGTAATAAACTTTGATACGTTCGTTTTATTAAATCACTACGATTATACGCTGGGGTTAATACAGTAATCATATAGCCTCCTTACTGATAACTATGTACAATTTGTTCCATATAGTCCGAAATATTAACATAAGGTTCAATTACATCTTGACACACTTCATGAATTTTTTCGTGTGGTTCTTGTAAAAGTTTTTCAATACAAGAAACATATTCTTCAAGAGTATGGCAGAGGTATTCTGGATGTTTAGAAAACATTTTTGAAAGACCTCCTACTCCACTATTGACTACTGGAACATCTAGAATCATACATTCAATAACGGACATAGGTAATCCTTCTGTAGTGGATGGTAAAACAGCCACTTTAGAAGCTTTAATATAAGGGAATGGATTTTCTTGAAATCCAACCACATGAATCACCGATTCTAGGTGTTCTTCTTGAATTTTTTTGATACATGCATCATACAATTCACCATCACCTACGATCGTCGCATGAATGTCTTGTTTCTCTCTTATTTTTTTGACCATATCAATAAAAAATAAAGGTTGTTTCAGTGGAATTAATCTTCCAACAAATATCAAATCACTTTGAGGAATCTCTTGTTTACACTCTTCACTGCGTTTTTGAATCATCGTTGGATCTACCACATTATTTAAAACAAGAACACGATCTTTGATCGCAGGATAGAAAACCGTTCCTTCTAAAATTTCATTGGAAACAACAATAACTTTCGTAAATTTATGACAGATACTACGATAAGCCAAAGAATAAATGTTCCATGATTTTATAAAAGTAGGATTACAATGTAAGTGAGAAACTACTTTTACTTGAGGGGCTAGAAAAGACGCCAACATACTACATTTAAAATCATGGGCATGAATAACATCAATGTGATTTTGTTTGACGATTTTCTTTAGTGCGGAAGGTGTAAACTTAGGAAGTGGCAGATAAGATAATCCTTTTTCTTTTACAGTTTCCTCAATAGGTCCTCTAGGACTACAATAAAAGGCCTCGCCTGGATAATGACTCATTATAGTACAAGCTACATTTTCTGCGCCTGAAAATTTATTACTTGCCAGTAAATGTAAAACACGCGGATATTTATTCATTGATAACCACCACTTTTCTACTGTGAACAAAAAATAATGCCATATAACCGATAAAACGTAAAACAACGATGATGAGATAAGCAATTGCCCCTCCCATAATATCTATTTGACCTACTAAATAATAAGATAATAAGAAAGCAAAAACACAAAGAATAAGATTTAAAATAACTTGACTCTTAATCTTTCTCATAGCCACGAATATCGTGGATAATACCGCCGTAATGGTATAGAAAATAGATCCCACAATTATAATCATGAGTGGTGTTTTATAAGGTGATAAATCTAGTCCATAAACAAAATTTAAGACAGGAATTCCTAAGAAATACGCAACAACTAAACCACATAAACCAAGCGCACTAATAAGACCGATGATCTTGATAATTAAACGATTTAATTCTTTGTGTTTCTTCTCATTAAAAATACGAGCTATATTCACTAATAAGGGATTCATGATAAAACTTCCCACTAGCATCATAACCGTAGCTGGCATAATGATAATACCAAAAATGGCTTGAACATCAGAGGAAAGGAACTGATCGATCGCATATTTTGGCGCATTGATTAAATAGTTCGTTAAAAACATTAACAGACAAATGAAAAGGTTCGCCTTAAAGTATTGAATTAATTCCTTTTTGTATACTTTATATTCCCATTTTTCACATTTTAACGCATTTTTTCTTTCAAAGAAAAGAACAAAAGATAAATTGACTAAAATCATGGCGATGATCGCATATAATAAGCTTCCTTGAAAATAAATGATCAAGAAAAACAACAGAACATTTAAAATAGATTTGGCAAATTGAAATTGACCAACTTTATATAACTGATCTTTCTTTTGTAGAATACCACAATATACATCACTGACTTCTTCTAAGTATTTAAAGATACATAGTAAAAAGATAATTAAACTTTTATATACAGAATAGTCTTTCGAAAATAAGTATAAAAGTAATAATACAATGGTTGCCCCTACTGTCATATACCGACTTAAGATGTAGGAGAATGGATGAATTTCATTCTTCGTATCGGTTACTTGATAAGTACGTCCTCCAAAGGAAGCGAGTGTGACTGTATTACACGCAAGTGCGAACGCAATCGTGTAAATTCCTGCTTCTTCAAGGGTACTACATCGGGTTAAGATGATTGTATAAAATAAAGAAGTAATCGAAATCGTTAAACTACCAATGGTATTCCAAATAATATTTTTCTTCACTTACTTCACTCCCATATCTTTTAATATTTTTTTTGCAGTATTCTGCCACGAAAATTTAGTTTCAATCGTTTTTCTTAAATTTCTTGCAAGGGTTTCACGATAAGCTGGATCATCATACATTTCTTTCATTGCTTGATACAAAGCTTCACTTGTTCCTTCAACAATTAATCCATTCTGACCATCTTCAATAATTTCTTTAATTCCTCCTTGATCGGTTCCAATCGTCATACATTCCATCATTCCTGCTTCTAAAATCGAAGAAGGTAATCCTTCTGGCCAAAGAGGAGGATATAAGAAGACATCAGATTCGGCAAACGTTTCTAATACCTTTTCGTTAGAAATTCTACCTACAAATTGAATATGATCATCTGGATATTCTTGTTTATATTTTTCTAATAGAGGTCCATCCCCAGCAATCGTTAAATAAATATCTTCTTTTTCTTTTCGTAGTTTCATAAAAGCTTGTAAGATGTTATCGACACCTTTTTGACGGATTAAACGCCCAGCAAAAAAATAGCGAACGCCATCATGTTCTTTTTTAGTAGGTACTTCTTGATCGATGTTAATAGAATTGTACCACGTTCCAACTGCTTGAATGTGAAACTGTTGTAACCAATCACTACATGCCTGCGATACACCATAAAAACCTTTAATTTTAGGTTTGATTCGCCAAGTTAAAAAATCTTCATAACGATTGGCAAAAAAATCGATGAACTTATGATCCAACGTAACGTATTTAGATCCATGTTCAATCAAATAAACAGGGATTCCACTTTTTTTTGCATATTTCGCACCAATATGAGACGTTAAGTGAAAACGGGTATTTACTATGACACTTACAATCTCATACGTATCTAATTTTTTCATTAATTGTTTAAATCTTTTATTCTTTTTAGGAATCGGATAACGATTTTTGAAAATGGAATATACAGGTAAACGTAGAATCGTCATTCCTTCTTTTTCTTCTACATCAGGAAGGTTCATATAATTACAATTAATGAGAATGGGGTGATACCCCATTTGAACTAAACGATGAGCTAAACGATCAATATACGTTTCAATTCCTCCTACGTGAGGAAAATAATATCCTGAAAAAATCGCAATACTTTTCACTTCTTGTGCACCTCATTTTTTAGCATAGAAACTTCTTGAATTAATAAGGTAATTTTTTTCTTTTGACCAGATGTAATAATCGTTAACGACATCGTCAAAAATAATAAAAGCGTGATTAAAATACCAATGATTAAATTTGAGATTGTCGCAAATCCTAAAAGATCGGCCACAAAGTCTAAAGCAAATGGGATGATCGAAACCAAAAGAATGACAAATGCACAAAAATACCATAATAAAGAATATTTAATGGGAATACGTCCTTTTCTTAAAACTACTGTCGTAATTACCGTTAATACAATCGCAAAGATTACAAGCGAGATCCGTAATGTCATTGTCATGATTTATACCTCCTAATACCAACCATAATAATGGATAATAAAACGTTAATCATATAATAAGCATTCTTCCAACTACGAATCGAAGAAACGCCTCCTTCACGTTCTTTCATACTTACAGGAACTTCGGAAACTTGATATCCTTTTTTGATTAATTCCGTCGTCGTTACAGGTTCTGGATATTCTAATGGATAGTTTCTCGCAAACTCTTGAATGACTTTTTTGTTTGCCGCACGGAAACCAGAAGTGGTGTCATAAATCTTTTTTCCTGTAACCATACGCATTGTCGTGGAAATTAAACGAATTCCCATTTGACGAGCTTTGGTAGATTGAAATTTACTTACACTTTTATCAATAAAACGAGAACCAATCACAAAATCTGCTTGCTGTTTCAAAATAGGAACTATCAAATTTTTGACATAAGCTACATCGTGCTGTCCATCTCCATCGAATTGAATGGCTATGTCATAATCATGTTCATAAGCATATTTATACCCCGTTTGAACTGCTCCACCAATTCCTAAATTATGAACTAGAGTAATATAAGGAATGTGATGTTCTTTTAAGATCTGTTCTGTGTGATCCGTAGATCCATCATTAATTACTAATACTTCATAATGTACTTTATTTTTTTGGTTATATTCTTGAATAGCCTCGTAAACTGATAAGATATTTTTTTCTTCGTTATAGGCTGGAATAATCATTAAAATCTTCTTTTTCATAGCTTTACTCCTCTCTTTCATTATACATGATTCTCTATAGTTAGTAAAGAAAAAAAGAGAGTTATCTCTTTTTCAAATGAAGGATTTGAATCGCTTTTTGTGGCCAACGATAAGACCTAGACGCATAAATACTTTCTAAGGTTGCTTCGGCTTTTTCGGCACGTTTTTTCATCGTGTGATACTCTCTTAAAGCATTTTGTACTTCTTCATGTTCACGAAGAATAATCTTTACTAATCCTTCTTTTTGGTATTCTTTGGTATGTTCCAACCATTCGATATATTCTTGATCCGATACATATTCCAAAGGTTCATCTTTGACAAATTCTTCACAATCCGCAATTAATTGTTTACGATACTTGAGATGTTTAGTTGGATTTTTCTTCGGTTTATCAAAACGAACTTGAGACTGTCCGGATAATAATTCTTCTATACTAGTATTTGGAACAAATTCGTAGAACGTATCTAATCGTCCAGGATATAATGGATCATCATGACGAATAAGTAAAACCGGTGTTTCTAACGCTAAGCATGGTAAAGCCACGTGCAAACGACTCGTTACCACCATCTTCGCATTTTGATACTTTAAAAGTAATTCCTCTACTTTTTTCATACGTTCTTCAAAAGATTGTTCTTGATCTTCCTTTGTCATAACATGAGTAAGAGAAATCACTTTCGAACTTGTATGTTCTTCAATATAATGTAAAACTTCATCATCGACATCCACCGCATAAATTACATCTTCTACCTTTTTCTTTTGTTTTAAAGATAAGGTCGTTGTTAAACAACTAGAAAAATAGTGTTCTACTCCCAATTGTTCCATCAAATGGACAGTGTGAGTATCACGACAACCGATCGGTTCATGATCCTTAAAGAATTTCTTTCCATATCCATCAAATACTTCTGGATATTTCGCACTCCATCCATCAATCATCATATTATTCGTAAAGTGCATCGACAACGTCTTTGGTTTAATAAAAGGTGTTGGTGGCCAACTTTCTGCTTTATGAAAGTACCATCCATTCATAATGACTTTTACTTTTTCATGATTTTTGGAAACAAAAGAATCCATTGCTTCTCTTTCGATAATATAATCTACTTGAGGAAGAAAACGCATTGCCGCATACAATTGAATATCATCCCCAATATTAGAAGTTCCTTTATAGAAGATTACACCATATTTACTTTTCATTTTTTCTCACCTTTTTCTTACGTTTTTTTGCCCCTTTTTTAGCTTCTGGACGTTTTGAAAAGCAATAAGTGACCAGAAAGATAAAAATGGTTAATACTGGTAAATACCAAACATAACGATATGCTTGATAAGCAAACAATAATACCCAAGTTGCTGTATTTGCCATGATTGGAATGTAAATGGCAAATAATTTTTTATTTCGTTTCCATGTATATAATAACAAAATCATTAATATTCCAACATAAAAGCCACAACGAGAAGCTAGATTATCTAATAAATAGATCGTACTCGTTTTTTCAGCTTTTTGTTGAATAAAACGAGCCCCAGCATTATCTGGAATATAAGCTTCTTTATCGCGATCAATCGCAGAATTCAATTTTTTTAATTCGGCTTCTTCTTTTTTGTTAATACCTGCAGGTAACCAGATTCCAATTCCATAACGATGATTAAAACTATCTAGTGGTGTCATATTCCATATTAAATCCATACCATCCAAACGTTCTAAAATCACTTGATCTGGCGAAGAGAAGAATAACATTAAATAAGCTTTTATCGCGTCAATATTGGTAATTTTAGCTTTATCTTTTAATTGTTCTTGATATTCATCTACTTCCTCATTCCATCCATACACATCGGCGTTATATGGATCATAGTTTTCCGTTAAGAATTCCATTGGTGCATATCCTTCTACTACTTTTTTAGTGAAAGCTGGTACCGGGCGATCAGAAAGCTCTGCACGAGCCGCACTACGAATCACTAAATTAGTAATGAAAGAATAAGAGCCACTTCCTACCTGCCCTTCTGAAGTGGTTCCACACCACTTTAATACAGGTCCATTGACAAATAATACACATCCTACCATGACTACATTTATAACAGTATATTTCATTTGTTTACGTTTAACTGCTAAATAAATGAGATAAATCACAGTAAATACTAATGGTCCGATTCCATTATAACGTATTAAAATAGCTAGAATCATACATAAAATAAAGTATACATAGTGTCGTTTTTTACTAAAGAAATACTCTTCATCAGTTGCCAACAACAAGAAGAAATAAGTCATCCATAATAATGCGAAAGTATAAATAATATCTTTCCATAAACTAATGACTAACAATTGATTGGTTGGTAATATAGCAAAAACAATCGCAACAACATAGATGATTTTTAAAGATAACCCTTTTTTATATAAATAATCGAAAAAGGTACTTAATACATAACTACAAAAAGCAATTTGTAAAGTTAAGAATAAAGCAGGTGATTCTACAATCTGATAAGTAAACTTTAACATGACGGTCATAAGTGCGGGGTGATACTGATTGATTTCTCGTACTCCAGATGCCTGTAACCATTGATCAATCGAATCAGAAGTTAGATTTCCTGGGAAGAAAGCAATCAAAGCAATTCCCCATACAACAAAGAAAATCGCAAATAAGATCCAACGATGTTTCTTCTGATAAACCATTTCTTCATTAGACTCTTTTTTCTTTTCTAAAAGATAGAAAACCGATAGAATATGAGGAAACATCCAAATGTTTGTCCCCAAGAAAAGAAGAACGGTTTTAAAACCAAATTCCCGATCTCCTAAAAAAATAGGTTTTCCTGCTAAAATAAAGGAAAAAGATAGTGTGATGAGGATCATCCATACTAAAGTTGAACCTCTTAAATAATCTTTTTTTAAAGCTTCATAAAAATCAACAAAACAATAACCGACAAAACCACTTGTTATTAACAACGTAATTTGAGAAATGGTATCCATCGTAATAACTTTGTGATTCGATATAAATAAGCCATAGCACAACAATACTAAAAACATTGTTGGGCAAAGTTTTTTTAAATCTTCTCGCTTCATTCAATCACCTCTCTACTGTTTTGATCTTTCTATATACTCTTTTTAATTTTTGATACCATGATTTTGGTAAAAGATGTCCTAGTGTCCAACGAGCACTATTTAAAATTCCTCTTTTAATACGGAAACTTAAAGGTTCTTCATGTTTTGGAATATGTGTGAAATAAAATTTCATAACATCATATTTATAAGAACGCATTCCGACACGTACATCCCACCATGTGGCATCATAATGATGAAGCATCATGTTTTGATTGTTAAAAACATCTACTAGTAACACATCAGGAGAATATAACTTCACTCCCATACCTACATTTCTTGTATTATAACGATGTTTTTTTAAATGAAGTTTTGCTTTCATCACTCTCGTTAGACGAACCACAATGGTTGTATCAATATCATAACTTCCATCTTCACGAACAAAGTGCACATCTTTATAACTATCTAACCAGTCTTTAATAAATGGATGGTGTGGTACACAACCAAATACACATGCGTTTACACTATCTTTTTCAATGGGAAAGAAGACTTCATCTAATAATAAAGAATCGATTGGTTTTGTAAACTCTACATCGGTATCTACGTAAATACCACCTTCTTCGTAAAGTTTTTCAATTCGGAAATAATCCGCAACAAACGCCCATTTTTTTGCTTCATATGCTTCTTTTACATAATCATTTTCATTGATGTCACAATTAGACTCATTCCATTCAATAATCTCATAATCTGGCGCATACTTTTTCCATGATTCAATACATTTTAGAGTATTTTCATTTAAAGGATTTCCTCCAAACCAGAAATAATGAATCTTCTTAGGAATTAATCGTTTATGATACAAGTTTTCCCATTTTCCTGTCGCAATCTTGGCTTGAACATAAGAATTATTTTCAATCTCTGGATATTTTTTCAAGAATTCTAAATATTCTTCCGCATATTCTGGACGAAAATGTAGAAATTCATAAATGGTATGATACATCGCATACTCTATTTCTGGTAAGAATTCTTTGTTACACAACGTTAAACTTCTCTCACAAGCTTGAAGAACTCCTAATATTTTAGGATTCTTTGTTTCATGAGAAATCGATCCTTCTCTTTGACGATAGTAATATAAATCTTCTTTAATATGACATATATTTTCGGCATAAGAAAGTAAGATGGGTGTAGTCGCAATATCTTCATACCAAATATTAGGATCGGGATACATCGCATGTTCGAACAACTTGTAATCATAAAGTCTTGCCCATGCGAAAGATGGATTGGTAGAATAAAGTAAGAATGTTTTTTTCTCTTGATC
>DVKJ01000004.1 GCA_018716065.1 Candidatus Pelethosoma merdigallinarum | reverse complement strand
AATGGAATAAAACTCAAAAAGTTGTTGCTTAAAGTCGCTAACAACTATGACGGAGATGTCGAAATAGAGTTAAAAGACGACCAAGAATCAATGAGAAAATATAACATTAAAAATATACCTGGTTTGGTAATCAATGGAAAAAAATTCAGCGAAGGAAAAGTACCAAACGATAGAGAAATACTTAAATATATTAAGTCATACGCAGCTAATTAGAAGCCTCCAGTCGGGCTTCTTTCTTTTTGTTATTTTTCATTAATTTGGTGTATCTATACAAAAATAGGGTAAATAATTCACCTTTAGGCGAACATTTACCCTATTTCTCATTAGGTTCCACCGATGTTTTTTTAAACTGTCCGTTAGTCAGTTTATGCGGATTGGATCAGAACTTGTTCCAGATCCCCCGACATAAGTTACATCAGAATTTAGATAGAATGTAGGACGTATAGCACCATATCCTCGATTAGGCATAAGAGATGTTACCGTTCCTTCATTTTCAATTCGTGAAACTCCGTCGAAGTGAGGAGTAATTGGCCATTCAGTAAGCCCCATGTATAGCCAGTTATCATTAGGATCCGATTCTTCCGCATATGCATAATCATTAACTGTTACATTCCAGTCTTCTACTGGTGATGCATACACATAATCTGATATATACATTAAGCCTATTTTAGCATTATATGTTGTTTCTCCTGTATTATTATTGGGATTATTTATTTCGTAATCAAATAGTTCGCTAAACGATATATTATCATCACCAAACCCTCCCACTTTCCATTCAGTTATCGCTATTTTTTCTTGCCACTCTTCTGCTAATGCATTTAAATAATTTGTATTTAAATTTACTGTATTTAACTCACTATAACTCCATACATTTCTATATCCTGTTTCTTGATATGCTAAATCATAATTTACAACATTCCAATTATATGTCCCTATTAAAGACAAATCTAGATTTCCTTTGTAGGAGTGACTATTATCAAAATCAATACCTGTGTACTCGCCATTTGTTCCAAGTTCATCTGCTGTTGCATAATCTGCTTTTATTAGTTTTACTTCTCCATCAAATACCCCTAAAATACGATATAGATTTTCTTCTGGACATGGGGTTACGTTTGTTCCAAAACAGACATAATTTTTAATATTATCTTTTACCAAATATCCGTCTTCTACCGCTTTTTCTAATGCGCTTTTCATTGTTGTATATTGAGTATTATTTGTATCATATGCTAATGTATAATAGAAATTTTCTGATCTACAATAATCTCTTATTGATTGTGATTCTCCATCACATGTTAATAAGATTATTTCATCATATATCTTAGAATATGTACTTTGATAAGCATCTGCAATTTTATAGTCTCCACCAGCAAAACGGTATGAATAATCATTTGTATCTAGCCCTTGATTTGTAATTTCCATGGTTCCACTACCTACTTCAGTAAGAACTATAGCTTGGTTGCCATCAGTAACAGCATACCCATTACATTGTTCTTGAGTTGCTAAGGTATTAAAATTTGTATCTGTATAAACTGATGCTCCACTTGTAGTGGTTACACAAGTTCCATTACTCCACACAACCTCCTCAATCATTCCTTCTTCCATACCAATATGTAATTATAGAAGCATCGACATACTGTCCCATTAAATCAAATACCCGTTGGCAATCTGTTTCATTTGTTGATGGATCACCGTTAGGAAAACTTAATACTTGATTACCTTCATACATGCAACTTTTCTCAGCTGCTACTCTTCCGTCATGATAATATAATCCATTTGATTCTGGATTTTCTTCATTATATAACATCGCTATATTACATGCTAATGTTCCTTCTTCACATACTTCATGATAACCGGTTTCATCTCTACTTAGTATTATCTCTGCATCTAATGTACTTCCACCATTCGCTGATTGGTTTGTTGTTAAGTTTATAAATGTTACTGTAAATACCCAATCTTGTTTTGTTGCATCCGTTGATGAATTAGAAGTTATTTCATAATTGCTTGCTATATTAATTAATCCAGATGCAGTTGTTATATCAAATCCACTTACTTCACTTCCATCAGCATTATTTACTGTTACATATGTAAGGCCACTTACTTCTGTAACTTGTGCTCCTGTTGGATCTGTTATTGTTAATACTATTTCTGGTTTATAATCTTCTGTTGTATAAGTATAATTATTAGATTTTATATTAAAATAAACATAATAGTTATATGTGGCTGTATCATTTGTTGAATTAGCAAGAAGCGATGCTGTTCCTGTTGCAGTATCACTTAGTCCTCCACCACCTTCTGGAACATTAAACTGATTAGGATTTAGATTTATATCCTTATCAATACTAAAATCTAAGTTATCTGCTGTATCAGCTGTTATATTAACATTACCTATAGCACTACCAGATATTTGGGCTACTATGAAAGCAAAAGTTATACTTATAAATACTACAAGTACACTTACTAAGATTATTAATTTTTTTCTTTTTTGTGATAAATTTACTTCTTCCATAAAATCTCCTTTTCACACGTGTATTACTATGCACATATTATTCAAATAAAGTTTATCAAAATGCTTTGTGTAAGTCAATACACAATTTGAATATGTTAAAAATAATATTGTTATAATTTGTCTGTGATAAATATGGAAATTAAAGCAACAAATTATAAAGGAAAAGATATTCTAAAGTTTATAAGGCAAAACACAAATATGACACAAAAGGAATTTGCTGAGACTATTAATAAAACTAGAGACTGGCAAGCTTCTAATGAAACCGGTAGAAGCAGATATTTTATCGATGATTTAATTACTATAGCTAAAATACATAATTTGGAAGTTATTATAAAAGATAAACAACAAAAAAATAACACTATTGACACGAAATAGTGTTATTTTTATATGAAGTCTAGTCAGAGATTTTTTAATTCCTAGATTCTTCATCACTTAATTAATAAAAACATTGGAAAATCCAATGTTTCAGACTGTTGACAAAGAAGAAATGAATCGTGTTATTTTTTATTTGCAAGTAATATGGACTTTTTAAGCAAAATCTTGTACAATTAGATTAAATAAAGAAGGTGATTTTATGCTTTATACTTTTATGAATAAAAATTATAAATTATTTGACTTTGAATATGATTTGAAAATTAATGCTATAACAAAAATTATTAACTTATATGATAAAGAAAGATTACCAGTAAATTTATATTCGTTAAATGAAGATGAATTACTTAATAGTTTTAATACATGGTTAAATCAAAGATATTCAAGAAATAGTGAATGGTTTAAAAAACAACAATGGAATTATGATTTTATGAAACTAACTAGTAATTTAGTTGTTAAGTCATATGGTTTATCTTTATCTGATCAATATTGGATTAAACCTAGTAATGATAATAAAGCTTGGGAAGATGTTAATTTTTTTACAAATAAATTTAATTTTTATAGTTTTGTAACCAATTTAAAAAGAGAATATGATTATGGAAGTGTAGATGTATTATATTCACCAGATATTACTACTGGTGGGGAAGTTGATAAAGCATGGCTTA
>DVKJ01000003.1 GCA_018716065.1 Candidatus Pelethosoma merdigallinarum | reverse complement strand
TGGGACATAAAACACCTCTTGTCTATATAATATATCTTATGTATTCATTATCTCACAAACAAAACAAAAAGAAAAGCCTATTTTCAACAAAAAATAAACTTTTTTTTAATAACCAACTATAAAACTCGGGCAATATTTTTTTTACTTTTATCAAGATGTGTTATAATGTTAATGTTATGTCCCCTTAGTAAAATGGATATTACAAGACCCTCCTAAGGTTTAGTTGTAGGTTCGATTCCTACAGGGGACACCATATTGATTTTTTATGACATAAAAACCACCGTTCATCTGGTGGTTTTTACATCTTTATTACCATTCATCAACTTCAATCACTTCTGGTTCTCGGTTAAACGCTTCTTTAATTTTTTTAGATAAATACTTTTTATGAATGATCACTTCTAATACACATTCCTCAAAATAACTTTGATTCATAACCATATATTGTTTCATATCTTTTATCGTACCCCAACTATTCTCTACTTTCCAGCGAATAGGTTTTCGATTTACAACATGAACTCCGACAAAAGTCATTACATGATTGGGATTTACATCATAGAAATCAAATTCATCTGCTTTGGTCATTGGCGTAAAATCTAATACTTGTTGATAGTTAAAAATACGGGTATCTAAAATCCAATCTTTTCGATACCAATATTTTGCGGTAGGACAAATAAAAGGTACTGGGCATCCATCTTTTAATTGTTTTATCGCACACTTTGCAAGCTCTTCAGGCGTAACGCAAACATATTCTACTTTTGAATGTCCAATAACATTTCCGTGATACTTACGAATATATTTGTGATACAACGTTCTATTATAGCGAGGAAGATGATAAAGAGAAACATAATCATCTAAATCAATGGTTAAGTATCGTTCTTTAAATTCTAGTGGGGTCATCTTACCACACTGAATCAATTTGTGATCTTTGTCATAGTATTCTAAATTGAATTCACTGATCGGTTCACCTAAAATCTTTGATAGAAAAATGTAGTTTTCTTCTAACATTTTTTCTTTTTCCTGACGAATTTTTTCCATGGAAGTCTTTTCTTTTTTGAGTTCAATAATTTTTTTACAATCACTCTTTATTTTTTCTTGAAATAGTAAATTTAATTTATTAGATCGTGAAGAAGAAATAGAATCTTTCATATAAACAGCTGGCATTAATCCATACTTTTTGATTAATTCTCTGGCATATATAAACTGTCCACCTTCTCCAAATGAAAGTAATTTTTCTTCCTTCAAATACTTAAAATCAAATTTTTCGCTCGTAATCACATTTTCATAAACATTATTACTTTTTTCTAAACGATCGAAGAAAGTTAAATAAGCAACAGATAAATCTAGATCTTCTACTTTCACATTCATATTTTGCGCAACATTATATTTAATCATATTAATCGTCGCATAACACCAACAACGACCACTTTGCTTTTGATCATATGCTTTAGCTTTTGGTAACTCAATATTAAATATGGGTTGATTTTCTTCGATAATCGAATGATTTAAACATACTTCATCAATGCCATTATTGTAAATAGCATTTTCAATAACTTTATTCATAGGATTTTCGTGATAAGCTTTATGAAATTTTTCCAATTGTTTTCTTGTAATACTTTTCATCTACTACATCTCCTTTATGTGACTATAATATCACAACAACATCCATTTGTCCATTTCAATTATTTTTATAATCTTTATTTTTCTAAAACTAGCCATACATTTGACCAATCATTCAATCTATATTACAATGAATTGTCAAAGAACCTTGAATATAATAAAAAGGGAATACTTAACGTTTCAATGTTGAGTACTTGCCAAAATAGTGG
This sequence comes from Candidatus Pelethosoma merdigallinarum, assembly GCA_018716065.1. Lineage (GTDB taxonomy): Bacteria > Bacillota_I > Bacilli_A > RF39 > UBA660 > Pelethosoma > Pelethosoma merdigallinarum. The sequence continues at coordinate 11,003 of DVKJ01000003.1, read as the reverse complement.
TAAGCACTTAATCTATGAGTACTATTTTTCTTATATAGGTTATTCATTTACAAAGGTAAGAAAAAACTAGTTTCCAATACGAAAACTATTTTTATTATTAAATTTCAATTAATTCATATTCACGACTTCCAACACCAAGTTCATTAGCTGCTTCGATGGTATGTACTCCGTGTCTTGATTCAATACGTTCAATGAGTTTATCTTTCCCTGGATCATTAGATTGATATACAAAATCTAAGCAAGCTTGATCAATCGCAACAGGATCAGTACTAGCAAGAATACCCATATCTTTCATACATGGTGCGGATGCATGAGCATCACAATCACAATCTACTGAAATATTTTTCATTACATTAATATAAACGATATTACCTTTAAAATAATTAACAACACTAGAAGCGGCATCTGCCATTGATTCTAAGAATTTATCTTGTTCTGGTAAATGATCAAATAATTTCGTTTGATCATCAATCACTCCAGCAGTATGAATTAATGTCTTTCCAGCGGAAGAAGCACAACCAATGGATAATTGTTTTAAAGCTCCTCCATATCCTCCCATCGCATGTCCTTTAAAATGAGATAATACTAACATAGAGTCATAATTTTTCATGTTTTTACCAACATAATTTTTCTTTAAGATTTTACCATTTGGAATATCAAGTTCCATGTCTGGACCTTCTGCGTCCATTAAATCGAATGGAAAATATTGATCCCAACCATGTTCTTTAATAAGTTCACGATGTTTTTCTGTAGAATTTCTAGCTCCTTCATAAGCGGTATTACATTCAACAACGGTACCATTTACGTGTTCAATCATATCTTTTACAAATTCCGGACGCAAATAGTTTTGATTCCCTTGTTCTCCAGAATGTAGTTTGACAGCTACTTTTCCAGATAATTTCTTACCTACTGCTTCATATGCCTTAATGATATTCAGAGGTATAATTTCTCTTATAAAATATACTTTAGCTTTTTCCATGTTATACCTTCTTTCTATATTTATAGTATACACCCTAAAGTGAACTCTAAGTCAAGAAAAAAAGAAGTTTTTTACTTCTTAACGAGACCATGCCCAGCTGTTTTAGGACAAAAAGATTCTTTTATACTATTTTCTTTCATATGATGATAGATTTCTTGCAAGTGGTAGCGACAAATTAAACTTTGCGTCATATGTGTATAAATTTGAACAGCTAATGTATAATCGTTCTGTTCGATGCATTTGGTAACAGGTATTAAATAATAATCATAATAGAGTTTAGATAATATTTGTTTTTGCGGATCATGATCGATCTTCATCGCAATAATGGGACCAATATGATCATAATCATTTAAAATAGGATAATATTCTTCTTGTTGTTGTAATACTTGATCACGAAAATTACGCATCGTATTTAATACCGGATGTTGATCTTCATGACCTAATACTTTACAAACAATCGTAGTTAAATAACATCCACTCCCACTATTCGCATACTTTTTATAAACAGGACATTCATCATAACTATAGTTTCTACAATAACGATAATAAATATCATCATTAACACGTTTATTTTCCGCATCACACCAATAATCTCCACCTAAAAAAGCACTTTGAAAGGTATAAAATTGACAAGTCATATAAATTCCTTCTTTCTTTGTGAACTATCTTAATAAACATTCTCTATTTTGTCAAGAAAAAAGAATTATCAAGGATAACTCAAGGTAAATTAACTATTATTTTTTTCTTTTTTCTTATTTTCAAATTCTTCTTGACTAGATAATTCAAATGAAAATCCTTTATAAGTTAGTTTATAAAACTTGTATTTTTTAGTTTTCTTATCCGCTATACATAAATATTCTATTTCTGGACTATAACGAAAATCACTCGTTATGGTATAGCCATACTCTTTAATATTGGTACCGTTAATAACTTTATTTCTTACGGTTTCAAGACACGCAGGTTCATTAATATCACATGTTGTAATTACAGAGTTATATGTTTGTTCATAACGAGATTTTAAATATTCATATTCTCCTTTAAAGTCATCTTTTTCTCTTAAATCATCAAAATCATTATTATCATAGATAAACCAAGACTGAATAGACTCACTGATATCTTTATACCATACATCTGCGGCAAACAACATAGGTGCGGCTATAAAAAACCCGATAATGATAGGAAGAATGAAATCTATAAAAATACCCGAAAAAATACCCATTTCATCTTCTCTTTTTCCATTAATAATATTACATAGTACTAATGGAATAAAGATGACGGCAATAACTCTAACTACAACATTATCGTAAATCAAACTAAATACAAAAGAATGAGACATACCAAATATTGCATAAAGAACAAAGCCTAAAAGGATAATAACTTCGATAGTATTCAATGTTAGTGATCGATTTTTAGATTTACTAATTAATTTTTTCTTTTCTTTCTGATCCTTTTTAAATATCGATTTCACCATTTTAGGTATATCCTTAATACTGAGTTCATAATTTGCTCCACCAATAATATAAGAAATAAACTTTATCAATTCAACCACAGAGGCGATTAGAATGGTTAAAGCATAAAGATAAGACCCAAGTCCTTTCATCTCTAATAAAATAGCCAAAACAAGCGATGGCAATCCACCAATCATAAAAGAAATCATGATTAAAAATAAACTTGCGATAATAAATCCAACCATTTGATAACACTCCTCATTTCAATAAAACCCTACTACATAAATATTTTATGTTTTATACTTTAATTATATAGACATCAAATCTATTTTGTCAACAAAAAAATAGGATTTCTCCTATTTTATAGTATTTAATAAAACAATGAATAATAAGTTTGTAACATAACTTAATTTATAACCAAACTTCTTACTAAACTCATTTATACTAAGTCCTGTATCTACTAAGTTTACAATCCAACTTTCAACGTATTTTGGAATACGATAATCCATAGGAAACATATGACATTTAATAATGTCTTCTTGTTTTGCATTGATTGTAAAAAACTTTTTAGAGTTTTCTACAGCTTCTAATGGATGTTTTGTTGTAAACAACAAAAATTTATCTTTCATTTTATTATAATCTACAGTTCTTTCTACAAAGAAATCATGTAATAATCCTGCACGAGCTACATCGATATAGTCAACATGTAAGGCTTTTGCAATCTTATAAGAATAGTAAGATACTTTAATACAATGATCTAAACGATTATTGTCGTGATGACGAATATGTTTCATATCATCAAACTCTTTGGTATCTAAAATATCTTGTACTATCGATATATATTGTGCGTCTTTTTCAAACGTTTTTTCCACCTTTTTTCACCCCGACTATTACATTATATCACATTTTTTAAAAAATGCGAATTTAATTTAACTAGATTTTCAATTTTATTGTGCGGCGATATTGGTAGATCCTTTGGTTGGTTGGATTTGAATCCATGTATTTCCATCGTTTACTTTAAGTTCTGTTCCATCTAAATAAGCATATTTTGTTTTACCACTTCTACTATCTTTCGTCCATGTAATTGGTACCGCATAACCATTGGTCATATAATATCCATTACCAGTTCCTATATTTTCTAAATCTTGTCTTCCTTCCGAATCAAAAGAATAATTTCCTACTTGTTCAATAATGACGTTTTTAGCGGTATAAGTTTCTCCTGTTACACGATCTTTATGAGCGACATTATTCATAGAACGTAAATATACTTTGTTATCAGCATCATAGTAATAACCTGTTGTGTGATAATAAGAATAAACGATATCGACATTCACGGCAACCATGGCGTCTTCTCTTGTGCTTAAATCAACATTCTTTTCACTATAATCGAGTAATAACCAATCTTCACTTTCGGTAGAATATCCTAGAGTTTTGGCTTGTGCTTCTAAATTTTCTATACTTGTATAGACATTATGAGGAGCCGCAATCGATGTATCACGCCAATAAGCCTTACTAGCATTCGTGATTCCATTCATATTGTTAATACCTAAGCTAGAAATATCATTCTTTGCACGATCACTCCATCCAAAATGGGCATAAATCGCATCGTTTTCCATCGCATAATCTAAGAAATAATGTCTAGATGAACGAACAGGCCCAAGTAATTCCGTATTTTGATCTTTAAAAAGAGCCATAATTCGCGTAAGTCCGCCTTCTACGATAATCTCATAATTCAAATAAGAATCTTGAAGACCTGCATGTCTAGCCGTATCATGATTATCAATCATGACCGCATAAGGACGTGTGGTACTATTGATGTCGACAATTTTAATCGATGATTCTGATTTTACTTTAATATTTTTCTTTAACTTATCTTGTACTGCAGGTGGGGCAACGAAATAATAAACCCATGCGCCTATGACTAACAGTACAATAATTCCTAAAAGTATTTTCCATCCTTTTTTCTTTTTCTTTCTTCCTCTTGCCATATTACTACACCTCTACCTTCATTCTATCATAAAGCTTCTAAAAATATGCTAAAACGAAATATTTTACTTGTCAATTTGTGTAAAGAAAAAGATACCGAAGTATCTTAACTAATAGGTGTTCCTTTAGGAGCTTCTTCATACATTCTCTTATAGCTTCCTTCGGTTCCTACCCAAACTGTTACCGATTTTGTTTTTCCATTTAAGGTATTCGTAACAGTCACATATCCAGCAATACCTGATTCAGTTGGACTTCCATACATACCTGGATTGACCGAACTACTTTGCATCCAAGAAGAACGACTCCAAGGTGCATACATCACTTCGTTAATCATATCAGCTGTAATTTCGGAACCGGTAAAAGTAGAAAATACTCTTCGTGCGCCAGGGACAGATTTTCCACCTTGATCAATCAAGGCAAATTTATATAAATCCCAAGAATAAGATAACGTACCACCATCTGTAACCGTCGCAGTAACTCCCATTGGCGAAATAGCCGAAGTCCATTCTTCCCCATCAATATTATAATTATAAGTCGTTACTTGTGGTGTTTGTGGTTCATTGGCTTCCCACTTTGGATATAACGTCACATCACCTACCATGTCTGTACCAATTTCTGTAAGAGCTAAACCACTAAAATCTGATTGTAAAAACCATCCACCAAAAGTATAACCACTTTTTGTTGGCGTTGGTAAAGTTGTAGTTGTCCCCTCTACATAGGTAGTTGGATAAGGTTCTGGCATGGTATATTCTTCTATTTTATCATAGGTAATTTGTGAGATCGTTGGCAACTCTACAATTTGTTGTTCATAATTCAGTTTTAAAACTAAAGTTTTATTCGATGTTGGTATTTCCGTCGCACTACTATCCCATCTCACTTGTACTTGAAATGTTTTTCTTTGACCTTTTAACAAAGGATCTCCTTCTTCGATACCTGTTGTAGAAAATTTAACATCTAAAGGTGCGGATAAATTAGCTTCATCGATACCTTCAATACTTTTTAAAACGGCATCGATAGATCCTTTATTTTCTACCGTTACATCATAAATAGCCGAAGCTCCAGGCGATTCTAAATCTACGGTAAACGATACCGTTGTCGTTCCTAGACCACTCTTGGATACTGTTTGGGCATGATTCATCGTATTTTCATCAAGAGCAATAATTTGAATATTAAAATCTCCAGATATACTTGAAGTCCCATTAATATTTAATACTTGACTAAGAGCCGCATAACCAAGGACTAACCCTAAAATAACCGCTCCTAAAGTTAAAATCACAATTCGTTGTTTTTGTCTTGTTTTCATTCCTATCCTCCTATTTTTACTATCTTCATTTTACTGAAAAAGAAAGATAATGTCAACCAAAAACACCAGTTATTGCGCTGGTGTTTCTCCTGTTTGTCCGGCATTTAAATCATACTTTTCCGATAATGTAATTTTCATGGTTGTATTACTTCCTTTTGGTGTTCCTCCAGGTATACTTTGACTCGTTACATAACCATATCCTTCTTCCTCATGAGAAAGCCCTAAGAATTCAATCATACGAATCGCATCACTTCTTGCCCATCCTGTCATATCAGGAATTGTAGGGTTCGAATCATTGGTGATTAAATATACCGTATCAGAGGATAATACTTGATCCCCTTTGTTCGGATATTGTTTAATCACTTTATCGCCATTACCGAGGATCACTTGTTTTACACCCATCGTATCGAGCTCTGCTTTTACATCAATCACAGATTTATTCATATAGTTATTCATCGTATATTCATTAATGGTAGTAGGACTTGTAACATCAGAAAACATATTTCGATATTTCGCAATACTCTGCATCACATCTTTAGAAGCCTCGGCTAATCCGTTAGAAGTTCCCCAAGTTGGTTTACGCATTGCCGCATAAATAATGATTTCTGGATCCTCTTTTGGATAAAGTCCGGTAAAAGAGAAAATATAATCATTCTTTCCAGATAACCATTCTCCCGTTTCGGTATCATAAATTTGAGCGGTTCCAGTTTTTCCAATAATGTCAAAACCATCAATTTTATACATATATCCCGTACTTCCAGGATCGGTTCCATGAATAACGTTATACATTAAATCCTTCATTTTATTAATTGTCGTTGTACTAACTAATTGTTCACTTTTTTCTACTTTACTTTTATAAGTAACCTCTCCACTATTGGGATCGACAATACGATCAATAATATGCGGTTTTAACATACGTCCATTATTCGCAATCATAGTAAGAGCTTGTAACTGTTGAATTGCGGTTGTAGTAATTCCCTGACCAAATCCAGCGGTTGCGACTTCAATGGGATAATTAAACTGAATATCTCCATCTTGTTCTCGTGAAAGTTCAATTCCAGTCGTTTTACCAAAACCATATTTTGTTAAACAATCTTTTAAATCTTTCTTTGATAAATAACGATCTAATAGATTGGCAATTCCAACGTTACTAGAATATTCATATCCTTTATCAAAAGTAATGGTACCCCAACCTACTCGGTTCCAATCATATACCGTATCTTCACCAATCTCAAAACTTCCAGATTGATACGTATCGTCTCCTTTATAAGTACCTTTTTCCATCGTACACATATACGTAAAGGTCTTCATCGTAGAACCTGGTTCATAAACATAAGATACTAAGGGGTTTTCATAGTTGGTAATATCACGTACATTGGGATCAAAGGATGGTGTAGAAGACGTTCCTAGAATGTCTCCTGTTTTGGCATCCATAACATGAATCATCATCCATTCTGGACTATACTGTTCTTCTACTTCCTTAACCGCACTTTCTAAGAAACGTTGAATATTAGAATCAATCGTTAAGTAAATATCACTACCATCTTCGGCATCAATACGATATTCTTTCGTATCTGGTATTTTATAACCAAAACGATCTCGTTGATACTCTAAACGACCATTTTTTCCTTTTAATATATTATCATACTTTAATTCAATTCCAAGTTCACCCTCAATTTCACCATTGTCATTTTCTTTCGCATAACCTAAAACATAAGAAGCAAAATTTCCATTCGGATAATAGCGTTTTTGATCTTCAATAAAATCAATACCTGGCAGATTTAAAGCTTCAATCTCTTCTTTTTTTAATTCGGTAATTCCTCTACCCCCTGGACCTAATTCTACTTGATAACTATCTTTTGTGAGTAGTTTTAATAAATCTTCTACACTCATATTAAGAACTGGGGATAAAGCTTCAGCGGTCATTTGTGGATCCGTTACGTGAAGTTGTGTTTTTGAATTTTTACTACGACTTTCACTTAAATAAGCAACAACTGTATAAGAAGAAACATTAAGTGCGAGCGCATTCCCATCTTTATCATAGATCGTTCCTCGACTCGCATATAACGTTTGTTTTACTGTATTACGATTCTTTGCGAAAGCATCCATATTAATACCTAGAATATTAGGAGATAGTGATAAATAGGCAAAAACAATGTACAAAAAAACAATGACTAAAAAGAAAAACGCAAAGACTATTTGAGGAAATTTCCAAGTTTTTAAACGTTCTACTTTTTTCTTCATTGTTTTATTCACCTACTTTAGCTACTTATTAATAACGACGATATTATCATTATTATACGCTAATCCCATGTCATTGACAATATCTTTTACTTTATCAAATGAGGTAAGTTCATTCACTTTCATGGTTAAACTTTCATTCTTTTTATTTTGATCATTAATTTCGGATTTTAATTGTTCTACTTGTAAATTGATACTACCGGCATTCGCACCACAGAAAATTTGGACAATTAAAGTTAAGGCTAGAGAGAATCCACCCAAAAAGTAAAGCATTTTTTCGCCTTTTGTAATTCGTACTCTTCTTCTTGTTTTGGTTCTTCTCATGTTTCTCTCTCCCTTACCTTATTCTTTCAATTACTCTTAATGTCGCACTTCTGGAGCGCGGATTTTCTTCTAATTCTTCATCAGTTGGTAAATACGTACCAATGATTTTATATTTTGGTTGATATTCCAAAGGAATAACTGGCAATTTCGATAATTCTTTTGGAATCGAACTCTTCTCTTTAAAAATATGTTTACAAATACGATCTTCTAACGAATGAAACGTAATCACTAAACAGCGTCCCCCGATTTCTAATAAGTCTAACGCATCTGCGATAGCTTTTTCACAGACGTGTAGCTCATCATTGACTTCAATTCGAATTGCTTGAAATACTTTTCTAGCTGGATGTTTTTCACGTTTATATTTTTCAGGTACCGCTCTTTTAATCACTTCCACCAATTCTAACGTGGTTTCAATTGGTTTTTCCTTTCGTTCCATTTCAATACGACGGGCAATATTAGCGGCAAACTTTTCTTCCCCATATACTTTAAAAATATGAACGAGTTGTGAATAGGAATAGGTATTTACAACCTCATAAGCACTCAAAGTTTGATGACGATTCATTCGCATATCCAAACGAGCGTCTTGGTGAAAACTAAAACCACGTTCTTTAAGATCTAATTGTGGACTAGAAACACCTAAGTCAAATAGAATTCCATGAACGTTAGAAACACCACGTTTTTGTAATTCTTGTTTTAAATTCACAAAATTACTTTCGATAATTTCAAAATTAGATGCGATCTTAGATAATTTTTCACGGCTAGCGTTTATCGCCATATCATCTTGATCAAACGCATATAATTTACCATTAGGAATACGTTTTAGTATTTCACTACTATGTCCAGCAAAACCTAATGTACAATCCACGATAATACTGTTTTCCCCAATGTTTAATTCTCTAATACATTCTTCTAATAATACACTTACATGTTTCATAACTCACCTAAAGATTCAAATTGGTTTCAAATAATTTGTCGGCAATATCTGAAAATTGATCTTCATTCGCATCCATAAAGGCTTGCCAACGTTCTAAACTCCACACTTCTAAATGGTCATTTACCCCAATAATGACACATTCTTTTGTAAGTCCAGCATATTTCATAAGTGGTAAAGCAAGATTGACACGACCTTGTTTATCAAAATCACAAGTACTCGCACCAGAAAGTAGGAAACGCATAAAATTACGTGCGTCTTTTACATTTGGTAATTCTTTATATTTATTGATTACTTGTTTCCATTCTTCACTCGGATAAATGAATAAACATCCATCTAATCCTCTAGTAACAACAAATCCCGTTCCCAATTCCTCACGGATTTTAGAAGGAATCGTTAGTCGACCTTTATCATCTAAAGAATGGTGATACTCACCCATCAATAACATCAGAATCACCCACTTTTCCCCACTTTAATCCACTCAATACCATTATTTTACCCTTTTCCCTTTCATTTGTAAAGAGTTTTTATATCAAAATAAAAGAAAAAGAATCAGACAATTCTCATTCTTTTTCCAACTTTACAAAATTTGACATTAATTAGAAGATGGTAAAGTTAACACATAAGGATCTTCTCGAATTCCTGTTCCTTTAACCAACTCCAAACTAGGTAATAAATAAACCGTAGGATATACTGCATAACTATTATAAACACTGTTGGTATAAACTCCTCCAGTAAAATAAATCACATAAACATATCGATAATGAACAAATTGTGATAAAGTCCATGCTGTTTCGGTAGTCGGGTGAAGCCAATCATGATTATAACAATCACTAAATTTAGTATCCCAAGAATAAAGTGTCTTTGATAAACACTCATCTCTACTAATAGTACTCCCTCCGCTCGTTGCAAACCCATAATCGCTCGCATACATTAAAGCTACATATCCTGTCCATTGTGTGGCCCTATCTGTATATACCAAAGTTCCGCGTTCTGCTTCGTATAACATTTGAGCGGTTTGATTATCACTAATAGTCGTTCCACCTAGATACCACGTTCCTTTCGCAAGCATTTTTTTAGAATCTTCCGTAAGTCCAGTCTCACGAAAATCACATTCGATCATTTCATCATATTGCCCATGAGGACAACTTCCTTTTTCACGATTCCAATAAGGTCCTTGATTGAGTACCAATTGTAAACGAGCATCCCGCCAATCATTACTCGCATACTCCGTAGTTGCTGATCCTTCACCAGCAGTTTTATTATCATAAGCTAAATCACTAAATTTCTCTGCGCGTATAATTTTCAGTTTCCCATCAAAAATTCCAATGATTCGCCATAATTCATCATTAAACCAAACATAATTATCAGGATTGGCCCCAATATAACGATATTCTCTAGGGGAAGTAGAATTTGTTAACTCTCCACGATTTCCAATCGCAAATAATCCATCCGTTGGACTTGTATTAATATCACTACTTACTTCATTATTTTTTAAGTATTCTACGGCATTTCCTAAAGTTGGAAGTACCCCATTAATCGTTTCTTGTTTTTCATAGATAAAGTGAAGATCAAGTTTTTTACTTGAATAAGTTGAGCAAGTACTCGTAACGGTAATCGTAAAATTCTTGATTTGACTTGGATAAACTAATTCTCCTACGTTGTGATCTTGTACAGATACTTGAATACAAGTTGGTTCTTTGATATTGCTTTCTTCTAATCCTTTAATTTCCATTAATTTCGCATCTGTGGTTCCTTGATTTTGTGCGGATACATTAAATGTTATGGATC
>DVKJ01000015.1 GCA_018716065.1 Candidatus Pelethosoma merdigallinarum | reverse complement strand
AAACATAATATAAAATTGTATGCGGTTCCTTCTGGCAAACACAGTGATGGTGAAATAAATATTTCTAAAATTAATGGAATACACTCACAACTAGAAATATGGTTATCAAAATTTAAAGGTGTTTCAATAAGGCATTTACAAGAATATTTAGATTGGTTTGTTTTTATATTTACAATGAAGAAAAAATTCAGTTTAAATAAAATCAAAACTGAATCTTACAATAGAATAGTATTAGATAACAATTATATAAAAGCTAATGATATAATTAAATTAGATATACCTATTAATCTTGATATTGCATACGCAGAATATCATTATCAGTCATAAAGTTGAACACAACTTTAATAAAAGGAACGATAAAGTTAAAGCAATTCAAACTGTTGCTACATTAGAACATATTGCACATGATGAAATTTACACAGTTGGTGATGGTTATAATGATTTAAAAATGATAGAAGCATTTAATGGGTTTGCAATAAGAAATGCAAAAGATGCAGTTAAATACGAATCTTTAGGTATTTATGAAACTGTTAGTGACTTGATAAAAGAGATTGAAACTGAAAACGTTTCAAAAAGGTTATGAAAAAAATTAATTAATAAATGTGTGTTATAATTAATACAATAGGAGGTGCAGTATCAACGGAAGATATGCATATACATGTAAGAGATGCTATAAACGACTATAATCTTTTGAAATCATATGTGAATCGTTGTGTAGAATTAGGAATAAACAAAATTTTGATGTTAGATCATGGCCCTAGACTTTCTAAACGACATATTTCAAGATTAAACACAAAAAATAAAATAATAATTTTTAAAGAAAATGTTGAAAAATTAAAAAAAGATTATCCTCATTTAAAAATATTTTGCGGAATAGAATTAGATTTTTGCTATGATAAAGCATTTAATGATAACAATAACAAATTAACTGATATAGGATTTGATTATGTAATATCTTCCATACATCATTATAAATTTACTAATGGTAGAGATTATTTGAAAGCTGTTATACAAATGATTGATACTTGTAAATTTGATATTATTGGGCATATGTTATTAAAGTATGATTGGAAAAAATGCACTGATTTAATAGATGTAATTTTAAATAAAGTTAAAGAAAAAGGACTTATTATTGAGATTAATACTAGTGATAGATCAAGGTGGGATAGTGAAACTTTAGAGTATATGATTATAAAAATGAATGAAAACGGTATAAATTATACAATAGGGTCAGATGCTCACTCTGTTTCAGAAATTGGACATATGATATCAGAAACAACTAAAAAAGTTATTTCAATTAATAAAAAGTTATAAATTAATTTTATAAAGGAGAAATTGTTATGTTAGAAAAAACTGAATTTACAAAAGATACAATCAAAGAAGAAGTAAAAAAACATTATGGTATCAGTATTAGAGATATTAATGTTATTAATGGTGGTAGTGCCAATATTTATAAAATAATTTCAGATAGCGGTAATAAATATATTTTAAAAGAATTTCAATCTAAATTTAGTGGTAAAACGATTCTCAAAGAAATAAACGTAATAAACTTTTTAAGAAAAAAAGGTTTATCGGTTCCAGAATATATACTTTGTTTAGACGGAAAAGAATACTTTGAATATAATGAAAAAACTGTTATTATGCAAAAATTTATTGATGGTAAAACGCAAGGTAATTATACTGGTGATGTAGAACAAATGTTGGAATCGGCAAAATATTTAGGTATAATTGTTAATGCTTTAGAAGAATATCCATATGATGATATGTTTAGCTGTAATATTGAAAAATATTCATCAGATGAAGTTATTGATAATAGTATCAGAAAACACTTAGATTTAATATCATTAGCAGAAAAAGATGAAAATCACGGGAAAGAAATAATAACAGATTTAAAAGATAAAATTGATATGCTAAATATTATGAAAAAAGATGGAACTTTTAAAGGTGCTACAAATGTAACTGTTAAAAAAACTCATGGCGATTATAATGTTTTACAATTTATTTATAATGATAATGGAAAGATTAAGGTGATTATTGATTTTGTTAACGCTGGAGAAATGCCCATAGTATGGGAAATTGCTAGATCTTATAATTATATTGATAAGTATTGTAAATGTGGAGAATTTAATATTGAACATTTAGTAATGTATATAAAAGAATATTTAAAATATTCGAAACTCAATAAAGATGATTTGAAATATTTACCTTATGTATATTTAATTCAAGTTCTTTCGAGTACTTATGGGTATAAAGAGTATTTAAAAAACGGTAATATTGATCTACTTCATTTTGGACAAGAAAGAACAAACATATGTCGCTATTTGATGAGAAACGCCAAAATAATTTCAGAAAGATTGTTAGAGATTGACATATAATATATGAATTATCAAAAAGATATTTTAGTATCAATCATAGTTACAGTTTATAATAATGAACGTCATGTAAAAAAATGTTTGGACGAAATTGTCCCTCAGCTTAACTCGAAAAACGAATTAATTATCGTTGATGATGGTTCTTCTGATTCTACTGTAGATATTTGCAAACAAATAACAAGAGGAAATGAAAATGTTTCAATTATTTCAAACAAACATAATGGATTATCTAATTCCCGTAATATCGGGATAAAAAAAGCTAGAGGCGAATATGTTGTGTTTGTTGATGGCGATGACTGGATTGGTAAGTCTTATTTAAAGTCTTTAGAAGAGATTGTCGCTGTTTATCATTATGATGTACTTCTAATTAATACTGTAAAATATTTTGAAAACGAAGATAAATACCTTGTCGAAAAATTCAATTTTTCTAAATTGGCAAAATTTCCCAGTAAAGAAACAGAAAAAAAATTTATAGATAATAATATTTGTGGAAGAGCATGGAGGCTGATTACTAGAAAACAATTTTTGATAAAGCATAATTTATTTTTTACATATGGAATTTTGCATGAGGATGAAGAATGGGTCACTAAGGTATTAAATTTATATGATTCTATATACTATAGTTCTAAAATTAAATATTTTTATCGTAAACATAATCATTCTATTATGTCCTCTAAAACGTTTAAAAATTATAGAGATCTATTAAATGTTGCTGTAAAATTATATTATTTTAAAGATCAAAAGATACATTACAAAAAGTATACTCAATATGTAATGTTTAGATGTATAAGAAATAGTTATGGTAATTATAGGAGATTTGCTATTAAAGAAAAACAATGGCTTAATTCATGGTACTTGAATTATAAATCAATTTTTATATATGGTATTAAATATAAGTTGTTATTAATGTTTATATATTTGATTTTCGGATATAAAATAGGAATTCCGTTATATAAAAAATATATTAAAGTAACTAACAAAAGAAATGATGTGATGAAATAAAATTTTAAATCGAAAAATTATTGTGTTTTATTTATATTTAGATTTTACTTTTAATCTAAATTTTTTGTTATGCCATATTAAAAGTAATAATAACAAATGGTGGTGTATATATTGATGATAAAATTATAAATAAAAACATACTTCCATATTAAAGAATTTTCATAAAAAATGTTTTATATTTTATGAATTTGTGTTATAATTTTAAGGTAAAAGAATAAAAGAATGGTGGTGTTTTTATGTATAAGCCGATCTATGTGAAACCTTTTATTATCGTTTATCATATAGTCGCTTTTCTATTTTCTTTGTTCATCGCACTGATTACATACAGTTTTAAAGGCTTAAGCCTCAGCACCAAATTTCTTTTCGAAATAGGTTTGTTTTTAGGAAAAAAATTAATTTGGCTTTTATGGATGATTGGGAAATTTCTCGTAGAAGCATTTGTATGGATTGTAAATTGTATTTATCATTTTGTACAGTATAGTGCATCTGGAATCATTATTACAGCTTCCTTCTTATATCGTTGGATATCCTTTTTTGTGAAAAAAGTGATAGAAGGAATTGTTTTAACTGCGACTTTTTTATATCGTGTAGGAAAGACGATTGTATTATGGATCATAAAAGTGATTACGTTTATCATTCAATGTTTGATTCGTTTGGTTTTATACCTTACTCATTTAATTACAACTGGAGTAAAACTTACTTGTCAAGCAATTTCTCATGCCGCAATTTATAGTGGAAATGAAATTTGGAAGGGATGTGTAATTAGTGCGAATTTTATTGCTTGGGTGGCACGTACTCTTTATACACTAACTTCTCATGGATTTTTATTTTGTTGTAAACACCTCGCTCATTTCTTTTATATGGTGTGGTTTGGAATTGATGTATTCACTTATTATACGATGCGAGGTTTTACGGTTACCTATGAGTTTATTGTTCACAAAATTGAGCAATATAAAGCTTATCGTAAACGTAAACGCGAAGAGGCTCATAAACGTCGTGTTGCAGAACATGTTAAGAAAGAACAAATACGTGAGGAAAAATTACGTAAAAAGGCCGAAGAACGTGAACGTCGAACCGATACTTATATCAATAAAGATGTTGTATTAAATAAAAAACCAACTTTAGGAGAACGTATTAATAAATTCTTATTAGCAATTACGCATATACCAACAACTATTCGTAATTCATTTAATAAAACAACATTAAATAAAATGTTAGTTAAGAAAAATAAGAAGAAACGTGCGTTTGATAAAGAAGTTCTTGATTTAGATTTAGAGGAAGAAGAAAAAAATAAGAAAGAGAAACAAAGTAGAATTCTTTATGAATATGTTGCGAAAGATAAAACAGGAAAAACGGTAAAAGGATATTTTGAAGCTTTCAATAAAATGGAAGTAAAATCGTTCCTAATTAATGAAGGTTTGGAAGTTTACAGTATTCGTACGAATCGTTGGATTACATTATTCCATAGGGATACCGCTAGTGGAAAAGTAAAGATGAAGACCAAAGATTTGGTATTCTTCTTAACACAATTATCAACCTATATTAAAGCTGGTATTACATTAGCAGAATCGCTAGAAATTTTATCTCGTCAATTTAAAAATAAACATTATCAACGTATTATTAAATCTTTAGTATATGACTTAAACTTAGGTGTAAGTTTTAGTGAAGCCCTAGAAAAGCAAGGGGATGCTTTCCCACGATTATTGATCAATATGATTCGTGCGAGTGAATTATCCGGTTCATTACCAGAAGTATTGGACGATCAAGCGGAATATTTTGATCAAATGGAACAAACGAGAAAACAAATGATTACAGCCATGATGTATCCAAGTATCGTCTTTGTTATTGCGATTGGTGTACTTACTTTCGTTATGCTATTTGTTGTACCACAATTCGTAGATATTTTTGAAAGTATGGATGGAGCACAAATCCCAGGAATTACGGTCTTTATTATGAATATGAGTGAATTTATGAAAAATTATATTCTTTATATTTTCCTTGCCTTTATTGTACTTTGTCTAATATTCCGTTATTTATACAAAAATGTTACTTTAATTAGACGTTGGACTCAGAATTTTATTATGCATCTACCTGTGTTTGGAAATGTAATCATTTATAACGAAGTTACTACATTTACGAAGACCTTTAGTTCATTAATGGGTCATAACGTATTTATCACGGACACAATGAATATCTTAAAGAAAATTACCAATAATGAAATTTATAAAGATCTCATTAACAAAACGATTGAAAATTTAAGTACTGGTGAAAGAATATCAGCAGCATTTAAAGATCATTGGGCTTTCCCAGTTCCTGCCTATGAAATGTTAGTAACAGGGGAAAGAACCGGGGAACTTCCAGAAATGATGGGAAAAGTATCTTTATATTATCAAGATTTACATCGTAATGCCGTTGCCCGCATTAAAGTATTTATTGAGCCAATCTTAATCATTACTTTAACGGCAATGGTTGGTTTGATTGTATTAGCGATCGTTGTACCAATGTTTCAAATGTATAGTGCGATTCAAAGCATGTAGTAGGAGAGGATATCATGGAAATTTACTATACGATTATTGTCTTTGTATTTGGAGCCTTATTTGGTTCCTTCTTCAATGTTGTCGGATATCGCCTTCCAAAAGGAGAATCCATCGTTTTTCCAGCCTCTCATTGTCCAAATTGTAATCATAAATTGAGTGGATGGGAATTAATTCCTATCCTTTCTTTTTTATGTTTAGGAGGAAAGTGTAAAAAGTGCAAACAAAAAATTTCTTGGATGTATCCAGCATTTGAATTTATTACCGGAAGTTTATTCGCTCTTAGTTATGTTTTATATGGATTTAGTATCAATTTTGTCATTGCGATTACGGTTGTATCGACTTTACTGATCGTTATCATTAGTGATCTTCGATATTTTATTATTCCGGATGAAGTATTATTAATTGGAAGTATCTTGTTACTCTTAGAATATTGTGTTCAGGGAGGATGGGAACAAGCATTTCAGGCTCTTATTAATGGAGTAATTGCTTTTGGAATTATGTTTGCGATTAAGTGTTTCGGAGATCGCTTATTCAAAAAAGAATCTATGGGTGGAGGAGATATTAAACTTTTATTCTTCTTTGGAATGCTTTTGGGTTGGCCTTTATCTATTTTAAGTATCTTTTTAGCTTCTTTTATTGGTCTTCCCATCTCTTTATTTATCTTATACAAAAAGAAGACCCATGTTATTCCTTTTGGACCTTTCTTAAGTGTAGCCGCATTCCTATTGTTCTTTCTTCCAATCGATATGAATATGATTATTGATTTGTTAATCTTAAAGTAGTGAAGGCTACTTTTTTTGTATCAAAAAATAGAAACTACAAGGTTTCTATTTCGTTGGATGGATTATAAGTTGTAGAAGATGGGGTTGTCATAGGAGTAGGTTCTAGAGTTTCTTCTTCGACTTTATTATCAAATGCCATATTAGCATTCATAATGGCTGCTTTTAAGTCAGAGTTTTCTTCTACATGTTCATCATCATCTAATTCGATAATTTTTAAAATTTCTTCAAAAGTGGTTAATCCTTTTAATACTTTTTGTAAACCGTCTTGTAACATGGTTGTTACTTGGGAAGTATAAACTAGACCACGTAATTGTTCTTTTTTAAGACCATTACTAATCGCATCACGAATATCTTGATCAATCATAAGAACTTCATGAATCGCAATACGACCTTTAAATCCATTCGTACATTCTTCACAACCTTCCACCGCAGGAAGTTCTGTAATATCGACACCTAAAATCGCTTTAAACAATTTCTTTTCGTAATCATTCGCAGGTCGTTTACTCATACAATGAGGACAAATACGACGAGCAAGTTTTTGTGATACGATACCAGTTAAAGAACTAGCAAGTAAGTAACGTTCTACATCCATATCTAATAAACGTTCAATGGTCGTTAAAGAGTTATTGGTGTGGAGGGTAGATAATACTAAGTGACCGGTAATAGAGGCACGTACGGCAATTTGTGCGGTCTCTGAGTCACGAATCTCTCCAATCATGATAATATTAGGGTCCTGACGTAAGATAGAACGTAAGGCACTTGCGAAAGTTAACCCAATCTCACTATTGGTTTGAACTTGGTTGATTCCTTCAATACTCATTTCAATCGGGTCCTCAACCGTAATAACATTAGTCTCTTCTTTATTTAAACGTTGTAACATCGAATATACGGTCGTTGATTTACCACTACCAGTGGCCCCGGTAACTAAGATAATTCCATTTGGAACCGCTAACATTTTTAATATCTTTTGATAGTTAGAATCACTGAAACCTAACGTATCAATTCCCTCTAAACTACGTTTATAGTCTAAGATACGAATAACCATTTTTTCACCCTCAAGAAGTGGTAAGACAGATACACGCAAGTCTAGATCTATTCCGTTGATGGTTCCTTTAATCGCACCATCTTGTGGAAGTCTTGTTTCCGTAATATTCATTCCAGCAAGAATTTTTAGTCGGGTAATTAAATTACGTTGAATGTCTTTTGGAACTTCCGTATAATTAACAAGATCTCCGTCGATACGAATACGAATTAACATAAATTCTTCATGTGGATCAAAGTGAATATCACTTGCACCACGTTTCGCAGAATCCGCTAAAATATCATTCGCAATCTCTACTGGCGGTGTCCTTACAAAATCGTATTTTTTAAGCATATTTTTTTCCTCCCCTTATTCTTTTAGACTAGCTTTTATAACTATTTTATTATATAATAGATTTAGAATAATTACAAGATAGGGGAGCTCTTTTTATGAAAAAAAAGAATAATAAAGGTTTTTTATTAGTCGAAACATTAATCGTATCGACCTTTGCGGCAAGCACCATGATTTTTATATTTATTCAATTTCGTCGTATTACAACTGAATATGATCGAACTTTCCACTACAATACGGTAGAAGGTCTTTATGCGACACAAGAAATTAATAAATATATTTTAAATAATGGCTTTGAAAAAATTGTCGAATATATGAGTGGCCGAACAGAAGATGGTGAGGTTGCGGATCCAGAACCTTATGTTATTTTATATGATGGGAATAGTTGTTCTAGCGTTTATTTATACGAAACAGATTATTGTAACCACTTGATGAAAGAGTTAAATGTCAAACAAGTATTGGTTACTTATTCGGATTTAAATACCGATCATTTTCGAGAAAATATTGATGATTATGATCAGTTTGATCAAGGGTTTAAACGTTTTGTTAAATATATAAAATATGATGAAGGCGATACTGAACTCTTAAAAAAACGTTCGATTGTCACCTTTAATGATGATACCTACGCAACTTTAAAATTATATCGAAAAGAGGGAGCATAATGAATAAAAAGGGATTTACGGTTATTGAACTTATTGTTTCATTCGCATTAGTTATGATCGTTGTTGTTATGTTAGTTCAAGTGGTTACGATTGTAAAAACACTCTATATGAATGCAGGAATCAAAACCGAACTACTAAATAAACAAGCGATTATGAATCGAAAAATTAGTCAACAATTTAATAATAAAGATATTAAAGCTGCGGTACGTTGTGGCGCAGGATGTTTAACTTTTATTTATGAAGATGATACATCATCGAATCTTCTTGTAAATAAAGAAACGGGAATGTTCTCTTTTATCGATAATGATAATGGAACGATTAATTATACAACGAAGTTAATTACCGGTAGTCATTTTGGGGA
Organism: Candidatus Pelethosoma merdigallinarum; assembly: GCA_018716065.1. Classification (GTDB taxonomy): domain Bacteria; phylum Bacillota_I; class Bacilli_A; order RF39; family UBA660; genus Pelethosoma; species Pelethosoma merdigallinarum. The sequence continues at coordinate 3,695 of DVKJ01000015.1, read as the reverse complement.
CATTGATATTTCGAATGAAACGGTGGTAGGCGTTTCTGATGGTAAGAAAAATTCTTTTATCAAAATCAAAATTCCAGTGAAACATACTTTAGTTGAGGGAGACTTTGGAATAAATATTATTTATCAATACGATTCCCGTATTACTGCGATTTCTGATATTGTTTTTGATGATCAGAATACCAATGAAGGAGGAACCATTGTTTTAAAGGGTTCATCGGATATGACTAGAAATAAAAACTTACCATTTACCGACCCAGGTTATTACGTCATTGATTCTAGTGGTGGTATTTGTACTCCAACGAATGAAAATAATTGTGGTGTTACCGTAAGTGGTTCAGTCGGAACAGAAGTGAATAGAACTTATACTTTAACGTATACCTATACCAAAGATGGAAAGGAAATGGATCAAAAGGTACGACGTGTACTGGTATTAGATGACTCTTTTGTTTATGATTACACCGGAGATGTCCAAGAATTTACTGCTCCTCAATCTGGAAGTTATAAAATTGAACTTTGGGGCGCACAAGGAGGAACTACTAATGGTTCATATCCTGGTGGTAAAGGTGCCTATACTTCAGGTGAAATTGATTTAACAAAAGGTGATAAATTGTATATTTATGTTGGAGAACAACCAAAATCTAATACTGGTGGATACAATGGTGGTGGAAACGGAACCAGTGGATATGCTGGAGGAGGCGGAGCGACTGATGTTCGTTTATCCAGTGGAAATTGGAAAGATGCGACTGGACTTCGTAACCGATTGATGGTCGCAGCTGGAGGTAGTGGTGGATATTACTTCTCACAAAATTCAGGCTTTTCTGTAGCGGGAGCCCCTGGAGGAACGTTATCTGGACTGTCAACAGCTGTTTCTAATACATGTTTACCAAAAGGTGGTACTCAAACAGCAGGAGGAACTTGTGATAGTTATAGTGCCGTAAGTGGTGGCTTTGGTTTCGGAGGAAATGGAGCCGGAGATACAGGTGCGACGGCCTCATCTGGAGGAGGAAGCGGATATTATGGAGGAGCTGGGCGCTATGATCGAGATTCTTCAAAGTCAGCTGGAGGTAGTGGTTCAAGTTTTATCTCTGGATATAACGGATGTAATGCTGTGAAACAAAATGGGACACCAAGTGGAAGTTCAAACCATTATTCAGGAAAAGTATTCCGTAATGGTCAAATGATCGCAGGTAATAGTGGTCTACCTAATCCTCGTGGTTCAGGAACGATTACGGGAAATTCAGGAAACGGATATGCGAGAATTACTCTAGTGAGTGTTTCTTCATAATAACGTAACCCAAAAATCAAAGATCAGAAAAACAAAAATAGAAGCTAGTGCGGCGTGCAACAAACGAGCCGTAAAAAAGGGAAGATAACGAATTTTAGTATCACTCAATATTCCGATCATCTGTACATGTACACTAAATCCACCAAAAGATAAAATCATCGTTGATAAAGTAGCTTTAAATTTAAGTGGAATTTGTAATAGACTGACATATTTTAAACCTTGTGTCATTTCAAAAATTCCATTTAAAACACTTTGATGATACGAATTTAGGTGAATATTTTGATCGACAATCGTTGTGATAATTAAAAAGAAAGTAACGACTCCTAAAATTAATAATAAAGTATCAATGGTAGAAGTTAAAGAATTGGTAATGACTTGTCCAAAGGACATCGAATTATGAATTCTTTTTTCATGCATTTTTAGTACTGCTTGTTTCAAGCTTACAGGTTCCAATTTCTCTTTCGTAGGATAATAATTTCGAGCTAGTAAACCAATCACTAGATTAGCTGTATAATGACCAATGAGTATTAATAGTCCTACCTCTTTATTATTTAAAAAGAGAATGGATACAGTTCCTAAAATAAATAAAGGATTCGAAAAATGAGTAAACATGAGTATTTTAGAAGCTTCTCCTGCCGTTAAAATACCTTTTAAGTATAATTCTCTAGTGTATTTCGCGTTACTTGGAAAACCAGATAATAAACTCATAATAAGAACAAACGCACATTCTCCTTTACAGCGAAATAAGTGATACATCATTGGTTTACAAAGTTCTCCAACAAACTCAATAAAACCATATTGAATAAGTAAATGGGACAACACAAAAAAAGGAAATAACGATGGAAAAATATTGGTTTGCCAAATATTCAAAGAAAACGTTACCGCATTTAAAACCGCTTCTCTTTGAATTAATAGTTGACTAGCCATAAATAATAGTAAAAGAAGAACCAAAACACTAACAATAATTTTTTTCATAATACCTCCTTTTTTGTGATAGAATAATCATAGAAGGGTTGTGAATCATGTCTAATAAAAGATATGCGAAAATAAAATCATTCATTAGAGAAAATTATAAATTTTTATTATTTATTGTAGCTTGCCAAATCTTCTTTTTGTTTCCATTACCATTTGTTATAGACGCTCCTGGAGGCTTATTACCAGTCTCTGATCGCGTTCAAGTGGAAGATGGAACTTCTAGTCAAGGAAGCTTTAATTTAGCTTATGTAAAAGAAATACAAGCAAATATCAGTACCTACCTTGTTTCACTCATTAATAAAGACTGGGACTTAATTGAACAAGAGGAAGTAAAATATGACCATGAAACAATGAAAGACGCCGAAACACGTTCTAAATTATTGTTAAAACAAGGCCAACAAAACGCCACGATTGTTGCGTATACTTATGCGAAAAAACAAGTAGATCTACAAGATCCCCACTTTTATGTGGCATATCTCGATGAATCTGTGAACTCGGATATTCAAATAGGCGATGAACTCTTAGAATTTAATCATCAAAAGATTACAGAGTATGAAGAAATTGCCCAAAAAGTTGAACAAACGAAACTAGGGGAAGAAGTCACTCTCACGATTCAAAGAGAACAAGAAGAAAAAGAAATTACCATACCGATCCAAAAAATAGATGGAGAAAAACGCTTAGGTCTTCTACTAATTCCAATTTATGATTTAAAAACAGATCCGACCATCAAATTCACGTTTCACGATTCAGAATCTGGTTCTTCTGGAGGATTAATGACGGCCCTTGAAATTTATGATCGTTTGATGGAAGAAGATTTAACCAAAGGAAAAACCATTGTTGGTACAGGTACTATAGATGCGGAAGGAAATGTTGGCGAAATATCTGGAGTAAAATATAAATTAAAAGGTGCGGTCAAAGAAAAAGCCGATCTCTTCTTTGTACCAGAAGGAGAAAATTACGAAGAAGCAAAAAAAGTAGCTAAAGAAAAAGGATATGAGATTGAATTAGTTCCTGTAAAGACTTTTGATGAAGCTGTAGAATATTTAAAAAATATGGAATAAGATCATGTAATAACAAATGTTTTGACAAGATGTTAAATCTGTAGAAGCCTAAACAAATGATATTTTAAATTGCTTATCTATAGCGACGGCAGCTACATCTACGTGTCGGGTGCGCGTGGCTGTGGTGTCCGCCCAGTTGTGAAAATCTTAAAACCTAATCTGTAAAATAGTGTAAAATTTAAAAAAAGTTGAAATATGCTAGATTTAAGAAATTGGTAAAGATTCTTTTACCAATTTCTTATTTTGTCTAAACAGATTTTAGATATCTGTAAGAAGATCTCTTCAGAAACCTTAAAAGTGTCGTTTGACCCTTGATTTTGAATGTGTTATAGTGTTTCCAGAAAGGAGGCATGCTATGCCTAAAGTAAAGATAT
>DVKJ01000014.1 GCA_018716065.1 Candidatus Pelethosoma merdigallinarum | reverse complement strand
AAGTTTAAAAATCTGCTTAGTAAAACTCATTTTATATGACATAAACAAAATACAGTAAAAAAATCATCATAAACCCTTATAAACAAAGGTTAAAATGATGATTTTTTAATTGTCAAACTACAAAACTCGGGAATTGTATCACATTCCACAAAAAAATAATGATGGGAAAGGTTATTTTTGTGTTATAATACTTGAGCAGGTGGTTTTATGAATTCATCTATTTTACAAGATTTAAAAGAACAAGGAATTCAAAGTGATAAAGAGAGAATGAAACTCGCTAGAGGAATCCTTTTGTATCAAATGAAGTATCAAGTTTCTTTAGAAGAGGCTTTTGCGCTTTGTCTAAACAAAGAAAAAGAATCTAAAAAAGAAGTCAGTCAGAAGAAAAAGGGAATTTATTACCAAGGACTTCCTTTACTAACTTATTTAGAAACTTATTATAAAGAAGATTTACCAACTAAGGAAGATCAAGTGGCTTGTCTACGTTCTATTAAACATTATTTAAATAAGAATCCTGATCTTTCTATAGAACAGTATTTTAAAGATTGTTATATTTTCTTTTTACAAAAGAGGAAGTATCACAATTTAACATTTCAAGGAACTTCTGTTACCCATATCATAAAAGAGTATCATCCGGATTATAATAAGGATCAAATTTATCGATGCAAGCGTAGATTGCTTGATTATTTAAAAGCCTATCCAGATAAAGATCCTAATGTAGTCATTGGATATGTTTTGATGAGAGAATTTGGAATTCCTATTTCTATGATAAGAAAGCGTTAGTACTTTCTTTTTTTCTTTAATTATTATATAATGTTGAAAGGTGATAAACATGTTTGAAAATTTAGGAAATCGTTTACAAAACGCTATGGATAAAATTAGAGGATACGGAAAAATTACCGAAGAGAATGTTAGTGAAGTAACACGTGAAATTCGTCTTGCTTTACTAGAAGCGGATGTAAATTATACAGTAGTAAAAGAATTTATTGCGAATGTTAAAGAGAAAGCACTCGGTGAAGAAGTCGCAAAAAGCCTAAAGCCAGGGGAACAATTTGTAAAGATTGTTAAAGATGAGTTAGTAGAGTTATTAGGTGGGAATGCGGAAGAAATTAATACCAAAGGAAATCCTGCCACTTTAATGATGGTAGGGTTACAAGGTAGTGGTAAAACAACATCGATTGCCAAACTAGCCAATCTATTACGTAAAAAATATAAAAAGAAACCATTACTAGTTGCGTGTGATGTTTATCGTAAAGCAGCGATCGATCAATTAAAGCAATTAGGAAAAGAATTAAATATTGAAGTGTATGAAGAAGGAGCTGGAGATCCAGTTGAAATTAGTAAACGTGCGATTCAATACGCGAAAGAAAATGGATATGATTATGTTTTAATCGATACGGCTGGACGTTTACACATCGATGAAGAATTAATGGATGAATTAAAAAGAATTAATGAAGCGATTCTTCCACAAGAAATTATTCTAGTATTAGATAGTATGGTGGGACAAGATGCGGTCAATGTCATTCAAGGATTTAATGATCTATTACCACTAACAGGAGCAATTCTAACGAAATTAGATGGAGATACTCGTGGTGGAGCTGCTTTATCGATTCGTCATTTAACTCATGTTCCTATTAAGTTTATTGGTACCAGTGAAAAATTAGATGGATTAGAAGTCTTTCATCCAGAACGCATGGCTACTCGTATTTTAGGTATGGGTGACATTATGACGATGCTTGAAAAAGCTGAAGAAGTCATTGATGTAGAAGAAGCCGAACAAGCTGCTAAAAAGTTACAAAAGGGAAGTTTTGACTTAGAAGATTTCTTAGGATATATGAAACAAATTAAAAAAATGGGACCACTTGAAAATCTCATTAAAATGATTCCAGGAGCCAAAAAGATGGGACTTACCAATGTGAAAATAGATCCAAAAGATATGGCTCACGTAGAAGCAATCATTCTTTCGATGACACCTTATGAACGTCGCCATCCTGAAATTTTAAAAGCCAGTCGTAAACAACGTATTGCGAAAGGTTCTGCACGTAGTGTGGAAGAAGTAAATCGTCTACTAAAACAATTTGAACAAATGAAAAAGATGATGAAACAAATGCGTAACGGTAATTTTAAAATGCCTTTTTAAGAAAGAGAAAATCTTTCTTTTTTATATTGAGTTTTGTCGTTGCAAATAATGTTTTTTTATGATATAGTAAAATACAATTTTAGGAGGGACTGGAATGAGAGAATTTAAAGAAATATTTGAACGACTTGGTTATACTTTTCAAAGTACGGATGTTTTGGAAGATGTTTACTTATTTTATAAATATTATAATAATTCAGCGAACAAAGGTGTTTCGTCCATTCTATTAGAAGGTGACCCTGGATGTGGGAAAACTTATTTATCTGAAACATTTAGTAAGTTTTTAGGGCCAGATACCGAATACTTATATACTCAATGTGTGGAGGAGACAAATAGTGATCGATTGATTGCGACTTATAATGTTCCAGCCATTGTAAAAGGAGATGCGGATCAATCAATCGCAGAAGGTATTTTAACCAGAGCTATTAAATATGCGAATGCAGGTAAAAAAGTGGTATTAACGATTGATGAGTTAGACAAAGCACGAGAAGTATTAGATTCCTATTTTTTGGACTTTTTACAAAGTGGTAAGATTGAAACATCGAATAATGAGATTCTTTCTTTAACAGAAGATGGAAGAAAAAAATTATATGTAATTTTAGCTAAAAATAACGAAAGAGAATTATCAGATCCTTTATTAAGAAGATGTTCTGTCATTAAATTACCACCAATGCCTCCAGTACTCGCATATAAAACTTTATTAAAAAGATTTGAAGATAAACCACATGATCCTAAATTTTTAAAGTTTATTGCTAAAGTATATGAAGCCATTTATAATGAGCAACGTAATCATAATAATGAATTATTATCGAGATTACCTGCCTTACAAGAATTAATTACGGCAATTACGAGTGATAATGAATTATATGAAAATGGAATTAGTAGTACTAGACGTATAAAAAACTTAATTAGAAAATTAGGAAAAGAAGATGAAAGTCGTGATATTGTTACTCAAATTTTAATCAATAAATTTAAATATCAAAATCAAGAGAGTAATTATGAAGAAGAACAACTGGATATTATAATGAATCAACCAGCTGATTATATGAGCCAACCAAGTCAATCAAATAGTTTAATTGAACAGTATATAAAAGACAGAGAAAGTGGAGAATATGTCTTTGAAGAAGAAGAATTCGATGATCCTATGCGTGATATTGCTAGTATTCTTGATCATATTAAAGATGATCAATCGCTTGTATTTTTAGATGAACAAAATAAAGAAAAAATTGTAGAATTAGGGATTATTACGCATAAAGATCCAACTGCTTTAGATGTTTTATTTGAAAAAATAAGATTCAAGGGAAATCCTAATAGTCGATTTGGCTTTTTAAGTTTTGAAGATAATAATTTTATTGGACTTATGAAATATAGACACACGTTGATTTTAGTCGCAAACAAAGAATTCATATCTCCTAGATTATTCATGAAAGGTTTAAGTTCTATTATTTCCATTATTTATGATATCAATGAAAATATAGGATTGAAAAATAATTATTTTTCTGAATGGCAAGCAAAAGACTTTCAACTTACAGGACTTAAAGCTAAAGTATTGTCAACTGCTCCTAAATTTGTAATAGACAAAATGAAAGTACAGAACGGAGTAAAAATTTTTCAAACCAATAATCTTAAAATTACTTATGATGATACACTAGCCTTTTCTTATTTTGAATATTTACAGAAGTATCGTGCACAACCTCTTTTTGAAGTCATAAAAAATATATGTCAGTTTAATCCGGAACTAGCTCTTCCAGTATCTTATATTTCTGCAAAAAAATTTCATCCCGATGATTATAAAATTGTTGATGAAGTATCAAAATTTGAATTGCTAAAACTTGAAGCAGAACAAATGAAATTAAATGGTTGGGAAGTAAAAATAGGAGATTTTGTACCAATGAAAATAACGACCTGTGAACCAAATGAAAATGATTTTTCTTTACATACAGGTAATTATGTTTTTAAGTGCATGTCTAAAATTGACCCTAATAATAAAAAAGCTTATTTCTATCCAAAATATAAAGTTAAAAATGGATTTTTGCTATATACTGAAGATGAAGATTTTGAAAATGATGCTGTATTTCAACAATTGAATCCATTTCAAAAAGAAATTGCCTACTTAGCTAGAAAAATTTATGGTAATTTTGTGCTACAATCGCTCAACGAAAATAAGAAATATTCTGAATATTTTTCTTATTTAACTATGTTGTTAAACGGCAAAGATGAGAATGCAGTTGAAAATAACGATACTTTATATTATTACAAGCAGATTTTTGATAATTATTATAATATTATTCCTGAACCTGAATTTAAAAATTATTATGATGCGATTTCCCAACCTTCTACAGTTATTACACCAAATAAAGTTTTAACAAGGAATTTAAAACAATGAAAAAAATACCCAGTCTAACAGAATTATTGGATTATGGTGAAGAGTACCCTTATTCTGGATTAATATATGAGGACTATTTTACACCAATTTCTCCTGAGAAGGAACAGTTGGATCAGGATAATAATGACAGGAAAAATCAAGAGGCGTCAAAAACACAAGAAAATTCCAATGAACTATCAGATACATCAGATTTATCAGAAGATTCTAATGATACATCAAAAGCCTCAGAGTCGTCAGAATTATCAAAAGAAACTGATGAATTATCAGATACGTTAGAATCATCTAAAGATTCCGATGACATATCAAATAGGTCGGATTTATCAGAAGATTCTAATGATACATCAAAAGCCTCAGAGCCGTCAGAATTATCTGGAGAGCCTAATGAATCACCAGAAACTCCAGAATTATCTGAGCAATCCGATAATCTAGAAGAAACACAAAAAGTATCAGATGAATCCAATGATTTATCAAGTACATCTGAGCCATCAGAAGATTCTAATGACATGTCAAAAGCATCAGAATCAACCGAAGAGTCCAATGAGTTATCAGAAATGTCAGAATCATCCAAAGATTCCAATGACATATCGAATACATCAGATTTATCAGAAGATTCTAATGATACATCAAAAGTCTCAGAGTCGTCAGAATTATCAAAAGAAACTGATGAATTATCAGAAACTCCAGAATCATCTGAGCAATCTGAAAATCTAGAAGAACCACAAAAAGTATCAGACGAATCCAATGATTTATCAAGCACATCTGAATCATCGGAAGAGTCTAGCGACATGTCAAAAATCTCAGAATCAATCGAAGAATCCAATGAATTATCAGATACGTTAGAATCATCTAAAGATTCCGATGACATATCAAATAGGTCGGATTTATCAGAAGATTCTAATGATACATCAAAAGCCTCAGAGCCGTCAGAATTATGTGGAGAGCCTAATGAATCACCAGAAACTTCAGAATTATCTGAGCAATCCGATAATCTAGAAGAACCACAAAAAGTATCAGACGAATTCGATAATTTATCAAGTACATCTGAATCATCAGAAGATTCTAATGACATGTCAAAAAATTCAGAGTCAACCGAAGAAGCCAATGAATTATCAGAAATGTCAGAATCATCCAAAGATTCCAATGACATACCGAATACATCAGAGTTATCGGAAGATTCTAATGAATTATCGGAAACACTGGAATCACAAGAAGATTCTAATGATTTATTAGATCAAGATGTTTCAGATAAACAGAGTTCAAAAGAAAATTATTTAGAAAATAAAAGTGAAGAGAATGATTTTGATGATTTAATGGATAATTATGAGGATACAAAAAAAGACGATTCTAAAACAAATAATAGTAATCAATTATCCAATAGCCCAAGTAGTAAGTTAAATGATATCAGTACTTCTAAAGTATATAAAGTTTTTAAAAAGTTAGTTTCTTTAAGTTATGAGCGTTATCAAAAAGGGACATATAAATATAATAAGAAAGAAATTGTAAAGCATTATCTAACGAATCAAAAATTTAGAATTATAGATGATTTAGTTAGTCCAACTTATAAGCCAGATGTTTATGTTTTTGATTTGTCGCCATCTAATGATAGTTCTTTGCAGATGTATATTAATGCTATAAGTAGTGTGGCATTTAAAGGATCTTTGATATATTTAACTTTTAATGATAATATGTTACGAAAAATAATGATAAAAAAATCAGGATCAAAAAATATTAATATTCAAGAAATGGTTCATTCAAATGATAAAAAATATAATTATTTTGATTGTTTTACTTTTCAAGAGTATCGTTCTTTGTATGAAGAGTTAAAAAATATTAGAGATCGTAAAATATATATTTTTTCAGATTTTGACATTAGTGAAGATATTTCAAAATTATCGCAAATTAATCCAGAAATTGTATGGTTTTCTACGGAGTATAGTAATAATTATCATTTCTTTGATAGAGAATATCCTGAATTGTATAAAGGGTATTATGTTGATACTTCTAGTATTGAGGATATAGAAAAATTTGTTCAAACAAAGGATAAGCGAAAATACAAAAGGAGGTCTATATAATGAATGATGTTGCATTTAATAAAGTATTAAATAGTAAGTATTTATTATTAAGTAATATAGTAAAAAAATATAATTATAGCGAAGAACTTCATGATATGATGACATATATATACCTTATTTTCTATATGGATCTTGGTAAACAATGTGACAGTGTTTTATATGACTTATTCAATAAAGTTAAAATTATTCATGAACCGGGGACAATGAATGAAATTGCACTAAAACATAATTATGGTAAAATGCCTAATGACTGTCCGGCGGTGACTATTTTCACTCCAAACTTAAAAGTATTTAACGATCCTAATTTAAAACAAAAACCACAGGTTATACTTGTGAGTTCAAAAACAGATGATGCTGTAGTTACTCCGATATTTAAGTTGGAAATGTTGTTACATGAAGTTAGACATGCTCTAATGGGATATTATAATAATAATATTTTAGTAGATAAAAATACTTATTATATGAGAAGTGGAATACAAGAAGTTTATTACAGGAAAAAAGAAGGCTTAGAAGATGCTTTTACAACTAAGAAAGTAGGTACGATATTATCTGAAGTTGTGAATACCTATATTACTGAGAGATACGTTAATAAAATATTATCTTTAAAAAAATATAATATAACAAATCCTAATTTAAAAGCTTATTTAAATTCTCTTCACACTTTTCAATCTGATGGTATATATAGATCTCTTGGTTATAATGATATGGTTCGTTTGCTATACCCCTTATTACTTAATGAAACATTTTATGATATAGCGAATATCCATGAATTTGATGGTGAATTGAGTTATATAAAATCATTAATTGAAAATAATAATAATTTTTGTGATTATGAGAAATTTTGTAATTTAATAGATACTATTTTTAATGGAAATCAGGTATACCAAACGGCAAAAGCCAAGAATGATCTTCGATTTGTTGAATCACATATTCAAAATATAACATTATTAAAGAAATGTGTTCTAGAATTAGTTAAGAATATTGATGATAGAAAAGAAATAAAAAAATTAATTAAACAATAAACGATGAAAGAGAGAATCTTTCTTTTTTCTTTTAGTTATTTGCCTTATACCAAAAGTTTAATTCAACATAAGATATACTAGGTAAGGGGGATTAAATATGTTATTTAATAACAGATGTTGCTGCAATCAAAGACAAATGATGATGCCAAGACAAAATATGATGAATGGTTGTGGTTGTGGACCAATTATTGAACCAACTACAACAAGATGTATTCAACAAGAATTTTGTCATGAAGTAAAACATGTATGTCCAATTCATACACATAAAATTAATAAACACATTTACAAACATACTTATACACCACAATATACTTGTTCTGAAGAAGATCAAATGGTTAATATCGATTGCGGTAGTTGTAGCCAATTTCAATAAAAATAAGAGTTTATCTCTTATTTTTTAGTAAATGAGCTTATGTGAAATCTAGGTAATGTGGTATGATAAAGATGAATAAAATTCATTAAATAAAAAATTGACATAAGTGAGGAAAGAAAGATGGAAAGTTTTATAGAAAGAAATAATTCTAAGTTTAAGTTTTATTATGATTATGATGAAAATGGATATAATGAATTTTTAAAATTGTGGAATCATTCAAAAGATAAGATTTTAAAATTAGAAACGCAACCCTTTTATCAAGATGATCGTGAAATGTTCGAAAGTTTTATACACTCACAGAGTGATGATTTTGTAAATTATATTGTATCATATTGGAATCAAGAAAGATCTAAACTCTATAAAAATATAGTCAATAATAAAATTTCTTTGTATCGACTTCATATTATCAAAAAACCAATTACCGATTATTTAAAAAGTGAGTATTATTCTTATATCGCAAGTAGCTTTTTAGGAGAAAAGGTTAAAGTAATTGATTACAAGAAAATAGACAATTTTTCTTTGAAGTATATGGACTTTATGGTTTTTGATGAAGCTGGACTTATGATTACTTTGTACAATTCACAATATTGTGCATTAGGGGATTATTTTTGTTATGATAAAGAAATAATTCAATATTTTAAAAATATATTTTTAAAGTTGTTTAATCAAAGTGAAGATTTTCATAATATGTATTGCGGTAGTAAGATGTTAGAAAATAGAATTATAGAGTGTTTAAAAGAAAAAAGAGGTGATGAAAGTGAAAGTACTAACCATTAAAGAACCTTGGGCAACCTTAATTATTGAAGGATATAAATGTTATGAATTTCGTAGTTGGAAGACGAATTATCGAGGAAAAATTTTAATTCATGCAGGACTCAATTTAGAGAAAGATATGTTAGAAAGATTTAAGGATTATCCCATCCAATGTAGTAAAGGAATGATTATTGGAGAAGCTACGTTGGTAGATTGTATTTTAGTGGATGAAGAGTTGAATCAAAAATTAATAGAGATGGATCCTATTGTTTATGGAAGAAGTAATCATGTGGAAAACTATGCATGAAAATTAGAAGATGTGAAGAAGTATGACCATCCCATTCCTGCGAAAGGGAAATTAGGATTGTGGAATTATGAGATAGAAAAAAAGAGTGTTTAACTCTTTTTTAGTGTAATATATTCAATGTGTGGACGAAATAAGAAATTAATAAATGAGAGTGGGGTAGAGATACGACTTAGTTTAATAATACCGCCACTAATAATGTGGATGGTGTGTTTATATTTTGTTTTTCCACGTGTATAGTTTGGAAATAAACGAAGATTTGGTGAAAGAAGACCACGGGTATTTTGAATTCTGTTTTCTATCCAAGTTGGCATTAATCCATTATGAGTATGACCAGATAAAATTAAATCAATATTAGAATGTTTTAATTGATGAAGTAAAAGTGGTGTATGACAAAGAAGAATTTGATAGTGTTTGCTAGATGAAATTTGTAATTCTTGATAATATTTTTTTAATATCGTTGGATCTTCACGATGTTTTTTATTGTAATAATAAGAATAAGGAAGATAGATGCCATAAAAATTGATAGATTTTATAGTTGCTTTCTCATTATCTAATAAAGTACAATGTGGAATTTCTTTCACGATTTCTTTTAAGTATTTTTTTGATCCTTTCTTTTCTTTACGACCTGTTCGTTTTACCTCATCGTGATTTCCATAAACCATTACTATGGGACTAATTTGACTGATTTTTGTTAGGAACTGTTTTAATTCTTCTTGTGAGTTTTGACTCTTTACTTCATTATTTGAATCCATAATATCGCCACAAATACAAATGATATCAGGGTGATTTTTTTGTAAATTCTCAAGAATTTGAGTTTGATACTTTTGATTTAATTGTTTACTAAAGTGAATATCGGATAGTAAAGCAATTTTTGTTTCTTTTTTTATTTTTTGATTTATAATTGTATATTCATTATTTTTTATCATAAGTTCTCCTTTAATGAAAGTATTCTTCTAATGTTAAGTTTTTTTGATAGAGTGTAGTGGCTAGTTCTACACCAACATAACGGTAGTGCCAGGGTTCATATTTAAATCCGGTAATCTGTTCTTTTCCTTTTGGATATCGTAAGATAAAACCATAGTGATGGGCATTCTCACTCATCCACGTGAATTCTTCACTTTCTTCAAATAAATTATAATCTAGATTAGAACCCATGACATCAATCGCAAGACCAGACTGATGTTCCGAGTGTCCAGGACGTGCGGAACACAAATCAGCGTATTCTTTTCCTTTGGTATCTACATAGTATTGATACAACTTTTTTTGATAATCATAATCACGATAGGCAGAGACACCAATGATACGATATCCTAAAGTACTGGCTTCTTCGCTTAATCGTTCAAAAGAAAGACGAGCTTCTTTTCGCAAATACTTTTCGTCATATGCATATTGATTACTAATCACTTCTAAGTCTTTGGGAACGTAATGACTAGATAGTTGATGATTCTTATTCACTAAAACCTGAATAGAGTTAGGATGTTTAATAGATTCAATTTGATAATAAAATTTAGTAAATAATGGTTTATCATAACGTAGCGTAAGACATAATAAGATAAACACAATAATACAAAGTTCCTTTTTCATTATACCACCACTATAGTATATGTGAAAATAGAAAAAAAGGACTATTGTCCTGTTTCGATGTAATAGTGATAGTATTCTTCAAAAGTGAGACCTTCTTGTTTCATTTTTTGAGTAGCTTCTACACCAACATAGCGATAATGCCAAGGTTCATAATGATATCCTGTAATATATTCGTTTTCTTTGGTGTATCGCATAATAAAACCATATTCATGTGCATGTTCTTGTAGCCATGCATATTCTTCTGTTTGATCAAAAGATCTTCCCATGGGATCTTGAGCGACAATATCAACCGCAAGACCAGATTGGTGTTCCGAATGTCCAGGGCGTGCCGCATAATTTTCCGCATAAGTATAACCATAATTATTCTTGTATTCTTGATAAATTTCTTCTTGGTCTTGGTAACTACGATAAGCACTATTGACTTTATAATTGTATCCAGCTTTATAAGCCTCATGGATCATTTGTGAGAAATGTAGAGCAGCTTCTTTACTTAGGTAATGATTATCGTCATCAATCGCTTGTAAATCATTTGGTGTGTAAGAAGCATCCAACTGATCATATTTATTAATGAGTACAAGATTTCCTTTACTTGTGTCCGTTTTCTTTATATTAGTATAAAAATCAACATCAATTCCACTGTTTACCCGTTTTATAATTTCTGGATAAGAAAGATCAGTGTATTTATTTTTATAATCCAGATAACGAGAGAGGTTATATTTTATGAAGTATGGTGTTTTTACAAAATTTAATAAATCATCGGAGTAGGGAATAGAAGTTTGATCGATATCTTGATTTACCAGTAGAATCAGATCATCTATACTTTTTGGTCCTTGATAATTTAAGTATCTTTGGAAACGATTACGTTTAAAATCTTTGTGATTCATAAGTTGAGGAATTTGAGAATTGTAATCTTGATCTATTATGGTTTCAATTTGTTTTTCTGTTCCTTTGTCTAAAATGATTTGAACTTGTTTTTCAGTATAACCTTTTTGTAGAAGTTTGTACTCAGGAGATTGGTGATACTGATATTCTTGATATTTGTAGTAGCCTAAAAAACAAAGTCCACCTAATAATAAAATAATGATACATGCTTTGATTATCTTTTTCATAGTTTCACCATTTTTATTATACAATAAAAAAACAGATTAGAAAAACTAATCTGCTAGATAATAGGCATAATATTCATCATAGGTGATTCCTAATTCATGAATTTTAGTTGCGGTTTCTACACCGACATAACGATAATGCCAAGATTCATAATCATATCCTGTAATATCTTCTTTATCTTTTGGATAACGCATGATAAATCCATATTCATGGGCATGTTTTTGTAACCATTTGAATTCATCCGTATTTTCAAAATCATTCATATTACTGTTATAAGTAACAATATCAAGAGTAAGACCCGTTTGATGTTCCGAATGACCCGCACGAGCTGCTACACTATCTGCCCATTCTTCACCTTGACTTTTCGCATATTGATTCCAAAGTTGATCTTGGAACTCGTAATCACGGAAAGCAGATGTAATGATGAGATATAAATCTTCTTCCTTTGCTGCATTATACATAGAAATATATTTTTGATATACTTCATTAGATACTTCATTATCTCCATAACAATATTGAACAGAGATATCTGTAAGATCTTCTGGCGCATAATCTTTTGGTAATTGGTTATATTTATTGACTAAAATAAGTTCATCTTTACTAGTATCCGTTTGTTTGACATCGGTATAGTGATCCTTATTCGCACCTACATTAACCATCGCAACCGCATGAGTGATTGTTTGATCAGAATCCTCTGTATAATAATCAACATAAGTTTTTAAATGTTTAAACATAAAGTATTTCTCATTGATAAAGTCATCATATAACTTGTTATACTTCATTTCTAATAGTTGATCAATTTCATTTTCTTTTAGTTTTTTTGTAATGGTGGTTATTTCTTTATCATTGTAACCAGCTTTTTCTAATTTATAAGGATAACTATTAATCAAGTTGTAATATCGAATTCCTCCAAAGATAGCCGCAATCACAATGATGAGCGCGATGATCGCATAAATAACACCTTTTTTTAATTTTCTTTTTTTGTGATAATAAACTGTTCCACCAGCTTGTCCCATTCTTCTATTTTCCATAACATCACCTTAATCTTATTATATCATTAACAATGAAAAAAACAATCCTTTATTATGAAATAAAAATAATTGTTCATACTATAATTAGTATTTACAGAAGGTGATAAAACATGTATATATTTGGTCAGTGTTTAAAAGTTTTCTTGGCTCGTATTTTAGATGTCTCTTTAGGAACGGTACGAACGATGATTACGGTAAAAGGAAATCGTTTGTTGGCCGCAAGTGTTGGTTTTGTGGAAGTTTTAATTTGGTTTGTAATTGTAAAAGAAGTGTTAAATACAACAGAGAACAGTTTATGGTTAGGTATTGCTTATGCGCTAGGGTTTGCGGCAGGAACGTATTTAGGCTCTTATGTTTCAGAAAATTATATTCGTGGAAATTTTGGTGTTCAAGTGATTACTAGTAGTCCGATTGAACAATTAGTTCATGTTTTACGTTCAGAAGGGTATGGTGTTTCTGTGATTGATGTAAAGAGCGAATTAGAAGAGGAGAAACATTTATTATTTCTAGAAATTAATAAACATCGTTTTTCTGATTTACACCAATTATTAAAGAAATTAGATCCAAAAGCTTTTGTTGTCGTGAATGAAACGAAGTTTGTTCAAAACGGATACATTAAGTGAGTCATAAGATTTTAATTTTTTCATATTTTTTAATAGAGGTGGAATATGAAAAAGAAATTAATCAGTATATTCATGACGATCTTTCTTTGTTTTCCAATGATGGTTTTTGCAGAAGAAGATACATTAAAACTAGCAGAACAAGGAAAATCTGCCATTTTAATAGAGGCATCTAGTGGAAAGATTCTTTATGAGAAGAATGCGCATGAACGAATGGCTCCAGCAAGTATGACGAAAATGATGAGTATGTTGTTGGTTATGGAGAAAATTGATCGTGGTGAATTAAAATGGAGTGACATCGTAACGGTAAGTGAGAATGCATCTGGGATGGGAGGAAGTCAAATTCTATTAGAAACTGGAGAACAGATGTCAGTGGAAGATTTATTTAAAGGAGTAGCAGTCGCCAGTGGAAATGATGGTGTAGTAACCAAAAAGCAGTCGTAAGTTATAAGAGAAAAAATAATAATATAATTACTTTAAAACCTTTTTTTATTATAAGTTGTATATGTGAGTCAAAATGTTAACTCTTTTTGTTTGGAGGTGAACTAATTATTAGTTTTTAAAGCAAAAAAGACATCAATTGTCTTTTTCTTTATCATTATTTATAATATTCATTAACTGTGATGTTGCATAAGTTGGAAAAACAGATTTATTTGTAATCATAATTAAGTTTACTGGTTCAAATTTTTCTTTAAGTTTTATTTCGTACAAATCTTTAGAATTCAATTTTTCTTCTATGAATTCTTTTATAACAACTCCTAATCCAAATCCTTCTTTAACAAATTCATAAACCAAAGAATGACTGGCTAGATTTATATGTGCATTATATTTAAAAAATTCAGTGTTATTACTACTGTTTAATAAGGATATTTGTATTGGATTAATAGAATTTAAAATTAAACTTTCATTTTTTATATCGCTAAAACTGATTTTCTTATTGTGATACTTTTTGTATTTTTTATTACCAATTAAGCAATAGTGTAATTTCTTTAAGTTATATATTTTAAGACCATCTAATTTAGAATCGTTTTCATTAGCATAAATAACTGCTATATCAATGTTTCCGTTCTTAACCATATTGATTAAATTTGGGGTGTAACTTTCTTCAATAGAAATATTTATTTTTGGAAAGTTTACAGAATAAGTTTTTAAGTATTTCATTAAATAGTATTTTAATATTGTATTACTTGTACCGATTCTAATTTCTCCAGTATCTATTTTGCTGATATTATTAAAAAGTTTTTCTGCCTCCGCCATTTGCATAAGTGCTGGTTTAATATAGTTATAAAATTTTTTACCATTTTCAGTTAACTTGATACCATTTTTACTTCTTATAAATAAACTACCATTTAATTGTGATTCTAAGTTTTTAATTGCTTTTGTAACTGCAGGTTGGCTAATGTTTAATTTTTTTGATGCTTCTGTAATTGTAGAACAGTTAGCAACCACATCAAAAGTTTTGTATAATTCATAACTTATATTCATTAAAAACACTTCCTTTTTTTCAATGTTATTATAACATGAAATATAAAAAAAACATATAAATAAGCAAAAAAATACAAAGATATACCCATTTTTTTACTGTAATAAGTCATCATTCATAACTTGAAGTTATAACGTGTATAAAAAATCTGTATTATAAAGGATATAATATTAATGTATAATATTATTTGAGAGGAGGTCATACAATGAAATCAGTAAATAAAAAAGTCGTTGTAAAAGCAGAAAACGTTACAACAAGTAATGCATCTTGTCATTACCATATCTAATTTCATATTAGACGAATCTCAAAATATAGGGGATTTAAATCCCCTATATAATTAAAGAAATAAGAGGTGTTTTATGTATTTAATTAAAGAAATTGAGTTTATAGATTATAATGATAACGAGGTTATTATGATTAATCTTATTAATGGTGCAACTGATATAATTGAAAAGGATATCTATGATAAAATAATTTCTAATGAATTTAATAAATTAGATCAAACAATAGTAAATAGTTTATTAGAAAGAAAATATTTGTTTGAAAATGAAGTTGAATACAACAACTTTATAGCAAGTGTTGATGCAAGAATAGAAGAATTAGAAAAAAAAGCAACACCTAATTTTTTAGTAGTCCCTAGTTATGCATGTAATTTACAATGTATTTATTGTTATGAACAAACTTATATGATTAAAGGTACAACAGATATTGATCCTTTAAAGATGGTAGATTTACAATTTGAGAGAATAGATAAAATAATGGAAGTTTATGAAAATAAGCATGGAAAAACTACTGATGATATTAGAATTACTATAATGGGAGGAGAACCATTGTTAAGATGTAATATCAAAACAATTTCATATATTTTTGAACAAACTAAAAAAAGAAATTATACCCTTGATATTGTTTCAAATGGTGTTGATTTGAATCATTATATTGATTTATTTAATAAATATAAAGACACCCTTGATCATATACAAATTACCGTTGATGGTGTGAAAGAAATCCATGATAAAAGAAGGATATTTAGAGATGGTAGAGGAAGTTTTGATTTGATAATGAATAATATTCATTTATCAATTGAAAATGGAATAACTATTGTCTTAAGAGTTAATGTGGATGCAACAAATATAAATGAATTATCACAATTAGCAGACACATTAGTTAAAGAGTTTAATTATAACGAAAAATTACTACCATATTTATATTTATTACAAGATGGTGGTTGTTCTGGCGAAGCAAACATTGTAAATGAAAAAATTGGTATTGAAAAAATATTTGAATTAGAAGATAAAAATTCTAACATGAGTATTTTTAGAAAAAAATTTCATCCAGCTGATTTTATAGAAAGTATATTTAATGATGTACCTTATCAGCCGGTATTAAGACATTGTGGAGCATCCAAAAATCAATTCATACTAGATTGTAAATCAAATGTTTATAAATGTTGGCATGGCATTGGAAATAATGATTATCGTGTAGGTACATTTTATCCTAAATATGAATTAGATGAAGAAAAAATAAATGCTTGGTTTAATAGAAGTGTTAGAGTTTTAGGAAAATGTAAGAATTGTAAATATAGATATATTTGTGGAACCGGTTGTCCTGCAGCTAAACACATGAGTGAAAACAATATGAATATAAAAGAGCCAAGCTGTGTTGAATATAATGAATTAATTAAAACTATCATTTTAGAAAAAATGAAGAGAATTTAAAGTTTTATCGTTGATGTTATAGTATAATAATAAGGAGGTGATTGACTTGAATAGAAAAGATAAAAGAGTACTAACTTTAGGTATATTTGCACATGCTAATGCTGGAAAGACTACAATAACAGAACATTTACTATATCATACTAATGTTATTGATAGTATAGGTAGAGTTGATAATGGTAATACAGTTACTGATAATATGAAAGTTGAACAGGAAAGAGGTATTACAGTTAGGGATTCTATTGTATCGTTTGAATTGAATGATAAAACTATACAGCTTATTGATACTCCAGGACATGTAGATTTTTCTGCCGAAGTAGAAAGAGCTATAAATGTATTAGATGGTGCGATTTTAGTTATATCTGGTGTTGAGGGATTAGAAGCACAAACTTATACTATTTGGAGAGCATTACAAGAAAAAAATGTACCAGTTATTATTTTCATAAACAAGATGGATAGACAAGGTGCAGATTATAGCAGAGTTATTGCTGAACTTCAAAATAATTTGAAAGTTCCTACACTTACACTAAAAGATGTAATTAAAAATGAAGATGGTACATTATCCATTGAAAACTCTAAAATTGAAGATATAATTGAAGAAGTATCTATGGTAGATGATGAAGTATTGGAAAAATATATTAATGGACTTGATATAGATGGGGATTTATTAGCACAAAAAATGTATTATCTAACACGCAATTGTAAGTTATTCCCGGTTATTGGTGGTAGCGCTTTAATAGATGTTGGTGTGGAAGATTTAGTTGATGCCATTTATAAATTTATACCAGCTACATCTAAAAATTTAAATAGTGATTTATCCGCTTATGTTTTTATGATAAGAGTTGATGAAAATGGTAAAAATGCTTTTGTTAAAATTTTAAATGGTAATTTAAAAAATAGAGATACAGTTAGCGTTGGAGAAAATAAAATAGAAAAAGTAAAAAACATAACTGTTGCAGATGGTACAAAAATGATACCTGTGAATCAAGTTTATAGTGGTGATATTGCTATTATTAATGGGCTTGATGTAAAATGTGGACAAATTATTGGAAATCAAAAAGGGTTTGATAAATATATAAGTTTCGTAAAACCTTTGCTTACCATGGAAGTTAATCCAGAGAAAAAAGAAGATACAATAGAACTTATGAGAGCATTAAAAATCTTAAATGAGGAAGATCCTTACTTAAATGTTAGATACAACGAAAGAACAAATTCTATTTTTTGTAGCTTAATGGGAGAAGTTCAATCACAAATTGTAAAAGCTTTATTAGATGAAAGATTTGGCTTAAATGTTAATATAGAAAACCCTGTCGTCATTCATAAAGAGATTCCTACTGTTAGTTCAAAAGCAAAAGCCACTTATACTACAGTTTCTGGAATAGAACTAGAGATCACTCCGTTAGAAAGAGGCAGTGGATTTAGATATGTTTCTAAAGTTTCAACTGATTTCTTGCATCTAAAATATCAAAGACAAGTTGAAAGATTGATAAATTATTATTCTAAACAAGGATTAAAAGGTTGGGAACTAACAGATATGGAAGTTGCCTTAATTGATGGACAATTTGATTCTATGGGTAGTGATCCCATGCATTTTAATATTATTACTCCACTTGCTTTATTTAGATGCTTGAAACAAGCAAAAATGAAATTACTAGAGCCAATACTTAAATATATTATCACATTACCAGAAAAGGACTTGAGTTTAGTAATAAAACTGTTATCTTCTAAAAATGGTGTGTATGAGATTACAAATAATTTTGATCAAATTATTACATTAGAGGGAGAAGCACCAGCATCAAATATGATGAACTTTCCTTTAGAATTGTCTATAACTACTAGTGGCAGAGGTACTTATACATCTTATGTTTCTAGATATGATATTAGTAAAAATCAAGATGCCGAAATAGAATATATAGGTGCAGATCCAAGAAATGAAACAACCTTTGTTATTAATGATATGAAAGCAAGTATGGAACCATTAGATAAAACTTTAATGAAAAAGAAAAAAGAAAGTCGTTCTAAATTTGCAAG
>DVKJ01000013.1 GCA_018716065.1 Candidatus Pelethosoma merdigallinarum | reverse complement strand
AATTATGAAATAACATCTAATTCTTCAACGAATGCAACAGAACAAGATTGGATATTTACAGTAACATTTATAAATTTAACAACTAATCAATCAGAAAATGGCGGAAGTACATTAGATGCTGAAATAATATTAAGTAAAGATGTAACAAATTATCATGAAATATGTGAGCCAGGCACAATGGCATGTGATATAGCAAGGTTATATAATGAAGAAAATCCAGAATCAAATGGGTTATATTATCATAATGGCACATATGCTAGTGAAAATGAATATTGTATGTTTGAAGGTAACCAAGTATTATCATTTCCTAATAATTTGCCATCAACAAGCGCAGAAGATTGTAACACAGTTTATTCATTTGCAGGATTTTTATATGATGCATCAGTAATTACCGGTGGCTTAGCAGAAGGGGGGGTTGAAGAAGTAACATGGGATGGTGCGACTTGTAAAACAACCACTAGTGGAGCAACTGTATATACAGATATGGATAATAATACTCCAGTGTCACAAGAATCATGTAATGGCTATGCAGCAATTATGGGAGATTCCTTCGTTATAATGGTAAATGTTGGTAGCGGAACAATAGGAGTTGCTATATTCGATGCAGAAGATTATTCATATCGTTATGCAGGAGCAAATCCAAATAATTATGTATGCTTTGGAAATGATGAAGAAACATGTCCAGCAGAAAACCTATATAGAATTATCGGAGTTTTTAATGGACAAAAAAAATTAATAAAGGCTGATTTTACAACAAGTGATATGTTAGGAACCGATGGAAGAGATTATTATGGTGCTTATTCAAGCAGTACATCAAATTATAAAGGAAATATGGATACAAGTACAATAGCAGGATATAGTTGGAATTGGGATCGAAGTGTAAGTTTTAATGGTTCAAATAACTGGACAACAAGTGAATTTAATACAATAAATTTAAATACCAATTATTGGAATTATGTAGGTTCAACATGGCAAAACTTAATAGCAGAAACAACATGGCATCTGGGAGCAATGCCACCATATAATAATACAGCAAAATCATTTTATAATGGCGAAAGAAATAACGCGGGATATGGAAGTAATCCAATTACATATAGCGATGAAATAGGATTAATGTATCCAAGTGATTATGGATATGCAGCAAGGCCCGATGCGTGGGCAACAGATATAGGCGATTATGACAGTTCAACAATAACATCAAACAATTGGCTGTATATGGGACTTTATGAATGGACAATAACTCCGAATTCATCGTACAGTAACTACGTGTTTAATGTGTTCACCACCGGCTACTTGAACAACGGCAGCGCTTACCGCGGGTATGTCGCTAGACCGGTCTTTTATCTAGAATCTAATGTAGCATTACAAGGAGGAAGTGGAACTTCAAGTGATCCGTATACTTTATTGGTGTGAAAACCTTTAAGCCTCCGCCGGCGGCTCTCAATCCGCCCGGAGGCCGCCGAGTTATCAACATAAAAAAAGCAAGTGTAAATCTGCGGTATTGAGAAATAGATTTGCTAGATTAATTTGGTGAAGTAGAAACTTAATTTGTCATATGTGACTAGCATGTTATGCCCCTTTTTGACGCTTTCCCTTCTTTGTAGTATAATATACTGCAAGGAGGGGATTTTCTATGAAGTATGTTAAGAATTCTAATTTGCCACTTATAATTGGGGCAATAGTAATACTTGCCATAGGATTGGTAATTGGACTAAATATAAATAAAAAAGAAGTTTATACTCGTATAGATATGGTGGCTAGTACTGGAAGTAATAACAGCAATAATGAAATTGAAGTAATTGGTGATGAAATAGATATTAAAGAAGAACCAGTAATAAGTGATAACAAAAATAATTCTATAGATAATATAAGTAATAATGATAGTACAAGTAGTAAAAACACTCAAAGTAATAATTCTACTAATAATACTAATGACATTAGTGAGACAATAACTTATTCAAATAACGATGAAGTAGTTATTAATAGTTTGGAAAGTTCTTTAAGTAAAATAAATAATGGTGATGGAAGTGATTCATCATTTGCAGATTCTGCTAAATGGGTATTTGTTAGTATTGTAGATTTTTTGTTCTATGATGGAGAAATTAATGGCATTACTTTTGATGAATTAACAGATAGTGGTAAACAAAAAGTATTAGAAATTGCTAGTAAAGTTGATAGTGCTATTGAATCAAAGATTCCAGGATATAAAGAAACTATAAGTAGTACTGCTAGTAAAGCATTTAATAAGGCTAGTGAAATTATTAAGAGTGGTGCTAATAACTTAAATAACTTTGCTCGCGAAAAATTAGGTGAAGAAAATTATCAAAGCATAATAGATGCTAAAGATGAATTAGTATATTACACAAAGAATGCTATGAGTTTCCTAGGAGATGTCGGAGGTAAAGTATTTAATAGTGTAAAAGATAAACTAGATAGTTGGTATCAAGATTTTAAAAACAATTAAAAGTTATTGAAATAATAGGGATAGTATGATATTATTTATTTGCATTAGAAAAAATGCATATAATATTAATAACTACTAAGGTAGTTGTTAAAAAGCGGTGAACCCAGCCGAAAATGGGAACTAACAAAGCGGTGAATCCAGCCATTATATGGAAACTAATAAAGCGGTGAACCCAGCCATAAATGGGAACTAAAAAAGTTGACTGAAAGTAACATTTCAGTCTTTTGTTTTATGTAAATCTATGATAAAATACATATAATTAAAGAAGGGGGGTTATAAAATGTATAACTTAAAATTAGTAATTATTGATACAAATTATTGTAATTATTTAAGAACTTTAGATTCAAGGGTTGCTTATAATTATGGAAAGAAAGATACTAAACCATTTATTGGAATATTATTTAATATTGGTGAGTTAGAATACTTTGCTCCATTATATAGCCCCAAACCAAAACATTTAGTTATGAAAAATACTATAGACTTTCTAAAAATTGATAATGGTATTCTAGGAG
>DVKJ01000012.1 GCA_018716065.1 Candidatus Pelethosoma merdigallinarum | reverse complement strand
GACCAACTAATATTATTTGTTAATTTTAATACAACAAACATTAATGTTAATACACTTATAAAACCCATTCCACTATTTCTAACATTTTTATCTTTCATAGAGAATCTCCTCCAAACTATAAATTACTATTTATTGCTGAGATTATTATATCATTTTAATTCAAAAAAAAATAGCCCTGTACTAGCAGTTATTGTATAACTTCACCTATTTATATCTGGAAGTGAGATACAAATGATTGGTAAAGTAAAATGGTTTAACAATGAGAAAGGCTATGTTCTCATCGCACTTTCATCATACCACAAACAAAATTTCATTTCAATAGGATACATCAACAAAATTTATAATCCCATCATTTCTCGAACTATGCGATCAGAAATTTTAATTGTTCCCACTAATACTAACATATTAAAAATAAGTTCACCAATATATTTCCACACTTGTGTTACTGCTGCTGCACTTGTATCAACAACAGGTGGACTAGAAGCAAATAAACTAAATATAATACATGATAAAATAATAATTGCACCTTCTAAGCAAACTGCTGCATAACTCTTTAAAAAACTTTTTGTTACACTTTGAGTAGGTTCGCCTGCCATAGCAGATAATGGTATAGGTGCAATTGCAGTATATAGATACAATTTAAAAAATCTACCATATACCGTCATTATCATTATAAAAGCCAAAACAGTAACTATTAGACCTCCAATCAATGTTACCGCCCACAGTGGAATAGATTCTAAAAAGCCACAGGATTCTATAGCATTTATTATGCCTTGAGGAAGAGTGCTTTTTGCAGAACTAGTGATATTGGCTGTTGTCATTATCTTAGAAACAATGCCTTGAGAAATTTTAAAAATTGCTAGCATTAAATCCATTCCGTACGTAACCACAATTTTCGCAATAGTAAATCTTATAAAAAGTTTTAAAGCATGTTCTGGTCTTTTTACTTCTGTTAATGAGCCACAAGTTTTTGCAACACCAATGACAAAAAACAGAACTAAAAGTGCTAAACCAATTGCTTGCATAGAGCCATATATATTTTTAATTACATTCCATATTGCTCCACCTTTAAATGTCTCGGGTGTTTGGGTAATTAAAGTCCAAATTTCAGCTAACTTTCCATTCCAAGTATCCAGTGCATTTTGTAGGTTTTGAACAACCCAATTATCACTCACACTATTACACCTCCTATCCTACAATTGTATTTAAAATTTCCTTAGCAAATGTAATAATAATTCCACCAGCAACAGTTAAAAAACCATTTGCTCGTTGTGATGGATCATGGCTTTTAAATGATAAACCTACTTGCACAACACCAAAGCCTAGCAAAATCATACCGATTGCACGAATTAAGCCAAAAATAAAATCGGATAAGTTATTTACTACAGTTAATGGATCATCAGCAGCATAAACTGTTGTCGCTGTTAAAAATAATACTAAAGCCAAATGACTAACTTTCAAAATCTTTTCTATTTTGTGTAATTTGGTTGTTTTTTGTCTTTCTTTCATATTTTCCCTTCCCTTCTAAAAAGTCATCTACTTCCTCGGAATAGATGACTTCATATTTATTCTTTGTTTTTTCAATCTCACTAAAATCATAATCTAAATTGGTATCAATCACCATTTCGGCAATTGAATTAGTTATCATACCATGTTGATATGTCTTACCAATACCATCTGGAGTTAAATTAATACGAGGATGTTTTAAAATATCGTATTTTTTATCTTTGAGTGGTCTTTCACCCCTGATAAATAAAATGCATTCACTATTATCAAGCATTCTAACCTCATCCGCAGTAAGCAACTCCCTTCCAACAATTTGATAATTTGTGGAATAACTACCTGAGTGTCCTGTACTCTTTCCGTAAGAATTGGTATCAATAGTTTCCTTTCCAAGCAACTCACTAACATATTTATGTGTCGATTGCTCGTTTCCACCTAGATATAGGAACTCATCACAGTTACCAACAATCGATTCCCATTGTTTTTCAAATAACGCCTTTAATTGAGCTAAATTTTGCAAAATGATTGAAACAGAAACATTCCTACTTCTCATTGTAGATAGGATTTTTTCGAAATCATCTGGCAAACTTACATTAGCAAACTCATCCATTAAAAAATGAACATGTACTGGTAAACTACCATTGTAATTATGATCTGCTTGATAAAATAATTGTTGAAATAATTGTGTATATAAAATACTAACTAAAAAATTAAAAGAAGCATCGTTATCTGGAATTATAGCAAACAATGCAACCTTCTTTTTACCAATGCTAGACAAATCAAGTTCATCAGTTTGAGTTAAACTCGCAAGAGAACTAAGATTAAATTTTTCTAATCTACTAGCCAAAGTAATTTGGATAGATTTTAGAGTTTTAGCCGAACCAGAATGGTAATCTCTGTAGTATTTTAAAGCAATATGTTCAGGGTTTTTACGTTCTAAATCATTAAAAAGCATATCTAAAGGACTAACATAATAATCATCATCTTCATGAACTTCACCAGCCCTAAGCATTTCCATAACCATTGGGAAATTTTGTTCTTCTTCTGGAGCTTCATATTTTAAGTAAAACATTAAAGCCAATAAAAGCATACTTGCCGCAGTATCCCAAAATGGATCTTGAGAAGAACTTCCTTTTGGAGTTGTGGCTTTAAATAAATTGGTAACTAATTTTTGAACATCATTATCATTTTGAATATAGACAAAAGGATTATAACAATGTGATAATTCCATATTAATTAAATCTAAAACTCTTATTTCATATCCTTGATGTTCTAATAAATGTCCTTCATCTCGCAATATTTCACCTTTTGGATCTAATATGACAAATGAAGTATTTGCCTGCATAACATTCGGTTTGGCATAAAATCTTGTTTTACCTGCACCACTACCACCAATGATTATGGTATTCATATTTCTTCTATGCTTTTTTACATCATATCCTAAAGAAAAGTTTTGAGATAAGATTTTATTATTAGTAGCAGGTTTTTGAAAATATTTTTTATTTATTCTTTTTATATCTCCCCACTTTGCCGAACCATGTTCCTCTTGCCTTCTATAATTCCTTTTAGTTGAAAAATATACAGCAAGTCCAATAACATAAATACAGCAACAAATTAATATGCATTTTACTGTATTATCACAAAAAGTTATTTTAAAAGGATTATTGATTACTTTACTAAAGCCTCTAATAATTGATAATATTCCACCTTCTGATATAGGAGCTATTAATAGACCTAACCAAATGACGGGAATTAAGCCAATTATAAATATCTTTTTATCTTTCATCTACATACTTCCTTGGGAACATTCTTTTCTTATCAGGAGCTTCAAGAACTTTTAATAAAATTTCATCAATTGGCTCTGAATCTTTTCCCTCTTCCAAAACTTTATTACGAAACTCATTCAATGCATTAATTATAATTCCATACTCATACTTATCCAGTTCTAATACTTTTACCTCTTTCATTTAACTTTTCCCTTCGATTTATTACCTTTAGATTTTGTATTTCTATTGGTAGTTTTATCACTCCGTCTATCTACAGAATTATTTATTTGTTTTTTATATGTATCTAATTTCTTCTTTACAGATTCCTTTTTATTTTCTACTGTAGCACCCTTAGGAGTTGAACTCTTTGGCATTTCTGAGATAGGCTCTGACCGAGGGCTTTTTTCGGTCTTTGCCAAATGGGGGTTTGATTTTGTATCCTTTTGCTTTTTCTTACTTTTTGCATTTCTTGCTTTTTCAATTTCAGAAACAATATCCGCTTTATTGTAAGATGCTAAATCGAATCTATCAATAATTCTATTAATTCTACCAGCATCTTCTTTTCTAACTATAATATCAACTAAACCATCTGGCGATTTAGATTTTTTATCTACCAAAGCACAATATAATATTCCATATCGTTTTGCTTCATCTTGAAATTTTTTCAAGTTATCTTTACTAATTGAAAAAACTGTTAGTGGTTTCCCACTCTTTAACATATTAGATAGTTTTGCTTTACCACTGGTCTGCTCTTTGTTTTTCATAACTGTATAAATTAAAACAGCAAGTTCTTTTGCACCACTACCAACAATTTTTGCAGAAACTTCAAAGCCTTCTAATGACATTCTTATAATTTGTTCTGCTGCATCACTTGATTGATTCATTTAATCCTCCCTTTCTGTATAATCTTTAATTATATAAATTCGATGATGATAAATTACAATTTCCTTAAGTAACTCATCATTCTTAATCACTCTATATCTGTTTCCCCAAAATTTTATCCATATCCATTTTATTTTTTTCATATTCATTTACCTTTTCTTTTAAATTCGATTCATTTTTACTAATAAAATTAAAATTTTCAAAATATTTTTTGCATGTATCTAAAGAATCATTTAATTCCTGGATTTTACTAATTATACGTTCTTGTTCTTTCGGGTTTTTTGTTTGTTTAAATTGTTTTCTTAACTGTGTTTTAGTTTTATACAATTTGTCATATAATCCAGAAATGCTATTAACAAATTTTGTATAATCTTCATCAGTATAAATTTTATTGTCGTCAAACATTTTTACAATTTGAGAATAATTATCTAATCTTGATAAATCTTCATACATGTTCTTTGTAAAATTATAATTTTTAAATTTTTTAGGATATATTTTTAATAAAAAACAGTAGTATCTATATAATGCCACAATACTATGTGATTTTGACTTTGACTTTTTATGGAAATTAGAATAATAAGAATTACCATCATCAATTATTTTTGAATAATTTTCTTTTTCTTCTATAATTCTCGATTTTATATTTTCAATAGTATATTCATCTCCATATCTTCGTTCAATCCTTATATTTCTTTTATAATTATTATTTTTAACAGATAATTTACCATATCTATTTGTAACCGAATAATTTAATTCTTCTAATATTTTGATAAATTCATTGTACGTTTTTGCTTTTTTAATTGCATAATCAATATCATTTTTTGTATTTAAGTAGTATCTATTATTTTTATAACTACTATTTAAATAATAAGAAAAATCAAATTTCGATTTTGGTGATGGCTTTTCATCTAAAAAAGATATTCCATGCTCTTTACAAATGGAATCATTTAAATATCTTAACTGAGCTGTTGCTGCTCTATCACTATTAAATTTTTTCCCATCAACAAAGGAAACCGAGTTTACTACAAAATGATTATGTAAACACTTTGTATTTAAATGGGTTGTAACAATAACCTCATATTTATCTCCCCACATTTCATTTGCTAATTCTAAACCAATTCGATGTGCTTCTTGCGGAGTAACTTCGCCTTCTCTAAAAGATTGATAGCCATGATAACCTAAGATTCCATTTTGCTTGTTATAACATTTCTTAGTTTGAATCATTTGTTCATAAGCAGAATCAACATCACAATTTATTCCTGTAATGTAAAAGGATTGTTCCGTTTTATCATTATTCTCAGCATAATTTAATGCATTTTTTAAACCAGAAAAAGTCTTTTCATGATCTTCTGCATAATTAATTGTTCTATTTAAATTTGTAGTGATTTTCCACAATTTAGTTACTGCCATGTTTATTATCAACTTTTTCTAATCTATAAAGTTTACTTAGCTTATGAATAACTTCATCTAAATTCTTCTTGTAATTGAAAAGCATATTTGAATTTATATATCCAGTTTGATTAGCAACTTTTGCTATCTGATTTATATTGACTCCAATTTTTCTCAATTCAAAATTTAATTGTAATATTTCTTTATTGTATTTTACATTTGGAACAAAACCTTCAATAGCACCTCTTAAAAATTCAGATGTTGTTATGCCAAGATTAAAACTTTTAGTCCTAAGCATTCTTTCTTGCTCTGGACTTAATCTAAAATTTACTTGTCTTGTTTTCAATGTTTTCCTTTTTCTTCTTCGGTAGTTCCAAGTCGCTATCTTTTGCAATTATACATAAACACATCGTTGTAACACCAGTTAGTCCTCCAACTACTAAACCTATTATAAAAAACAATAATTCACTCATAAATTAATACCTTCTTTCTTTCATATTTGGGGATTGGGGTTTACCCCATATTAGGAAATTATTGCACCAACTAGGTGCTATACATTTCCATTGCTTGCTAAAAATCAAAATACAAATCGTATTCCGAATCTTAAACTTTATCTTTCCCTATTTTTTTCTTTTATTTTTGATAATACATCAAATAAATATTCATTTATTGATTCTCTAATCTCATCACCTATTGAAAAATCATTGCTTATCCAATCACTATATAATTCATTCAATGGCGAAGAACTTTTATTTAATATTTTTATTTGTTCATCAGAAAAATATCTACTATTTGGATCAAAACAATAAATCATTTCCTCCTTAATAGCTGTTTCATATGATCTATCAATAATATAATCAACATCCTTAGTCTTTAAATCTTTTATATAATTCTCAAACTCTTTCGTAATTTTTTCATACAGTTTTTCTCTCATGCAATCCTCCAATAAATTAAACGAGATGACATTATCTATCATCTCGTTCTACGTTATTTTTTTCATGGCTCTTACTAGATAAGAAAGTTACTTTCTCAGCTACAACATTCATTCTTGTTCGATTTTCTCCATCTTTTTCGTAAGAATCTTTTTGTAAGCGTCCTTTAACACCAATTATATCTCCTTGCTCACAATATAATGATGCATTTTCTGCAACACCATTCCAAAGAGTACAATCAATAAAATCCGTTTCATATTCTCCCTCGTGATTTTTAAAACTTCTAGGAACTGCCAATGTAATATTGGCAACTTTTTTTCCATTTTCTAATTCTTGAACCTCAGGATTTCGTGCTAATCTACCTACTAAGATTACTTGATTCAACATTTTTATTTCTCCTTTCTTTTTTTATTTTTTTAATTTAATTAATTGATTTCATCAATCACCCCCTTTAAATTCTGATTCATTAAAAAAAGCAATTAAGTCTCTTTTCTTAATTGCTTCTCTTAATTCTTTTATATTAGATATGTCATTTCCAGTTAAACCTTTAATATTCCACATATCATCAATAGTTATTTTTTTTATTTTTTCATCTGAATCAATTCCAGATTTTATCAATTTTTCAATCGTTTTAAACTTAGAACTTAATAATGTATTTTTCATTCGCTTTCCTCCATTAAGTTAGCAACAAGTACAATTTGTTTATTTGTATTATGCTTACAAGTAATTAAAACAAGTGTGGTCTTATCATATTCTCTTTCAATTTTAACCTTACCTGTTTTTTCAACTTCATATATATTTACTATTTTATAATTGTATGTATTATTGGCATAATCTAAGGAAATACTATCTCCGACTGATAGTTTATCTAAATTTTTAAAGTAAGAAATACTAGCATTCCCAGAATGTGCAGCTAAAATAAAGCACCCATTGGTCACGTTTGGCATATCAGATCCATCAATAATTTGAATATTATAATCTACATTATTATATTTACTATCTGGAGATACCAAGCCTCTAATCAGATTTATTTTTGGAATTTTCAAAATACCTATATAATCTGTTTTACCTTGAGTTTTATTTTCACTTTCTATTGTAGTTTCATTATTTTCTACTTTTTCTTCTTGAATATAAAATTCCTCTATAGCCTTTTTTTTTTCATTTTTAATATTAAATTTTGTAATAAAATTAAAAGAGACAATAGAAATACCAATAATAAAAAGTAGAAAACCGACAATTAATAATCGGTTCTTTCTACTATTTTTTATTTTTCTTAACCTTTTCATACACAAAGATTCCTACTCCAACTCCTGCAAAACACAAACCTAAGATTAATGGTAAATGTGAATCAACAGCTTCTGTATTTGGTACTTCAACTATTTGTTCATTTGTCATATTTGCTTTTACTATTTCACCATTTTCTTTAATCTCAAACCACATTTTTTCAGGATTTAAAATATACCCTTCAGGAGCTTCAGTTTCGATTAAATAAAATTTTCCAATAGGCATATCTTCAATCACGATTTTTCCATTTTCATCAGTATATCCTTCAAAAACTTTTATATCATCTTCTGTATAAATCTCTATTTTAGTATTAGGTAAAGGTTCACCTGTAACTAAATCAGTCTTGGTAAACTCTAAAGTTCCTTTTTCATATTGATTATCTAAATCAAAAGTTTGATAAACAATGTTAGTGTATTGATCCTTATATTTTAATTCAAACTCATATATGTTAGAATCTACTACATTGCCATGGCTAGATTTAGTTTCTTTTAATTCATATTTTCCTAAAGGTAAATTGTCAATACTTGCATAACCATTTTCATCAGTAACTAGAATAGTAACTAAATCACCCTTTTTGTAATAAGTTTTTCCACCTACAACAATATCTTCTGAAGCTCTTAATTCAAATTCTGCACCCTCTAACTTGATTTTCTCATAATAATAAGAACCATTTTCAATGATTAGCTTTTCTCCATTTTTGTTAATTTCAACTTTACCCTTTACTTGACTATTTTCAAATTTAACCTCTAAAATAGCACCAAAAGTTTCATCATCAATAAGCTCTGAATCTTCGCCAATGGTAAATTCTAATGGCTCTTTATTCCATAAATATCCATCAAGTTCTTGATCTTGTTCTTCTAATCGATATGTACCACTATTTAAAGGTAATGGTGTAAGCAAAATTCCTTCTTCATTAGTTTCAAAAACACATTGTTCTTTATCAGTAACTTGGCATACGTATTCATTATTTTCAATATCAAAAATCTTGAATTTAATTCCAGCAGCAGGAATCACATTGCCAGTTTCTGCATCCACTTTAATTACTTTAAGTTTAGCTTTAATCTCGGCATTAGCCAATAATTTGTAGATAGGATCGTCAGCATTTTCATTTACTGTAATCTCAAAATCTTCAACAAATTCATGATCTTGTGTGCTAGTTACTTGTTTTATTGTATATATTCCATAAGGTAAAGTAGCAGTAGCATAACCACTTTCATCAGTTGTAATACTTGTTACTTTTTCTCCACTTGATTTTAAGTAGATATCAAAAGTAACATTAGGTTCACCAGTTAAAAAACCTGTTTCGTCTGATGCATAAACTTTAAATATTTTTAAATCTCTTTCTATTACTTTTTCACTTACATCAACTTCAGGATATAAATTATCTTTTGTTATTTCAAAATAATATTTAGTTTCATTCAATTCATAACCAACTGAAGCTTTTTCTTCTTGTAGATAAAAAGTACCTAGTGATGGTAAATAATCACTCATAACATATTCGCCACCTTTTGAAACTACTTCACCAACTCTTTCTCCTTCCATGTTATAAATACCATAAACTGCACCATCAAGAGTAGCATCACCTTGAGCTATACCTAGTTGAGTATCCATGTCAATTTTTTTAACAGATACTTTTCCTCCTACTACAGTTATTTTAATATTAACATCAACTGGATCATAAGATCCTCTCATCATTAAGTCTTGACCTGAAGGATGGAAATAAACAATTGCTGGATGAGAATAATTTTTATCCCTTTTAGTAATAGTTACACTTCCATCGCCTACTTTTGTAGCGGTAATTTTTAAAGTATTGTTTTCAATTGTAGCATTCACTCCTGTTTCATTTGCTACTTCAAAATTATGTAAAACCCCATTTGTATCATTTAATTCTAAATCATCTCCAATATTCATTTCTATATTAGATGAAGTAAAACTAGGGGCTTTATAATGTTCTTCAACCAATCTGTTTAATTCATTCATTTCATCTGTATATTTTGTAATTCGATTTCCATTTAATGTATCAGTAAAATAAATATCATATCCATGTGGAACAGTTTGCCAAATTAAAAATTGTGTAACAGTATACCATTTTATATCAGTATGATCACCATAACCATAACCGTAATATGCTAACAAAGATATTCTTCTCCATTGTTCAGTTGTCATATTTGCAACATAAGATTGATCAAAATCTTGTCCAGGATAAATTGCTCCTTGAGCAACTGGAGTTCCTGGTTCAATACAATAAACAAATTGTCCATCACTATTACGAGTAATTACTGTCATTTGTTGGTATTTACGAGTAGAACCCTTTACTTTTAAAATATAGTCTCCTTTTATCCATTGAGACTTGTCATTAAATGATTCATTATAATTAGCTGCATTTACTGTTATAGTTGGAATAAAAGATAAACCAACCAAAAATAATAAAACCATACTTATTTTATTTTTTATTAATCTCATTTTTTTCCTCCTTTATTTTTTCATAAAAAAAAGCCTTAATTATTTAAGACTTAGGCACAGACGGATAATCAATAAAATTTCCATTTCCGTCAAAAAATGTTAGCATATAATAAATATCTCCACAATCATCAGTTTGATAATCACATGTA
Source organism: Candidatus Pelethosoma merdigallinarum (assembly GCA_018716065.1). Lineage (GTDB taxonomy): Bacteria > Bacillota_I > Bacilli_A > RF39 > UBA660 > Pelethosoma > Pelethosoma merdigallinarum. The sequence goes on along the minus strand of DVKJ01000012.1, from coordinate 2,892 downwards.
AATCCATAATATTTATTTTTTTCTTTTAAGATATTCCCTTTTTCATTACATTCCTCAAAATTATCAAAATCTGCTCTAAAAACAGAATAAAATTTTTTTACAGTACATTGCCTTTCATTATTTTCTTCTACAATTGGTGTTGAGTTATTTATTGAAGGAATATCTTGTTCTGAACCATCATAATTATTTGTACCACCATTATTGGAAGTATTATTATCTTTAATTTCTTCAGAATCATTTGAAATATCTGGTGTAACTTGCTCTGTGTTTTCCTCTATCAATTCCGATTCTTCCTTTTTAGCTTCTGTTATCTTGGTATCGGTTTGACCTTTTTTTATTTCGGTATTTGCTGGATTTGTAAAATTGCGAAATAAACAAAAAGTACAAATGACACCAGTAACAATAAAGATGCCTGTTATAATCAAAATTTTCTTACGTTTCATTAAAAACACTCCTTTGCTTAATTTATCTGGTTATAACATAGTTTTGAAAAAAATAAAATTCTGCGATTCATCTTTCTCTATCTTTATTCTTATTAGATAATTTAGATAAGTTATAATTATTTATTAAATCTTCATTATCAGCTAGCCAATCATATTCGTCTTCATAATCCGAATAACCTTGTAATTTTTTAAAATTAGATTCTAATGCTGATTTGAAGTACCCAAACTTATTTCTTATTATATTACCATCTTCATCTAGAAATTTATTTTCTTTAATTCTTTTAGTAATATAATGTATAGACATAAACAATTCATGATTTGAATAACCATTATCTTTATATTCTTTAAATAAGTTATCATAATATGTAAGATTATACTCATCTTTACTTATATAATTTAATTTAATTAATTCTTTAGTGAAATTTGATATTTCCTCATCTTTAGATGTTTTATCTATTTTATCTATTAATGAATGACTATTTAATTGGTGATGATTTTCCGATGTTGGATTATCCATAGATGGAAAATCGGTCCCTGGATTATTTTTATTTAAATATAAGGTTTTTGGCATATCATATACAATATATTTATATACAAACAAGCCTTTATCATCTCGTTTTTTCAATATTTCTATATATCCTGATTCTTTCAGTTCATTAATAGTTGTTCTAATAGCAGACTTACTTTCTTTACATATAGATACTAGTCCATTAAACGAATAGTCCCAATTTGGTGGTAAACTTATCATTTTACAAAGTAAACCAATAGATTTAAGTGATAAGTTCTTATCTCGTAATATAAAATTATTTACTATTGTAAAATTATCGCTTCTCTTTATTTGAAATTCTTTATCATCCATATTTCACCTCTACTAGATAAATCATGCTATCGACTTTCTATATTTTTTTCTCTCAAATGACGCCCATAATATTCACATGCTTTAATTACAAAATCTTCCATATCATTAATTTTCAGACTTTTGGGAATAACTTTTCGTATTTTATCCTCACTGAGACTTATTCTAGGAATTTGATTTGGCTTTTCTTGACTCATTATTTCATCAATCTTTTGCTCTGTTAATTGATTATTTTCACTTAATTTTCTAAGTTGAATTGCTTGAGCATGACTAGGAGTTGAATCTGTATAATTGATTGAATCCAAAACTAATTTTTGTTCAGATTCTTTCAAATAAGAAAGTTCTACTGCTGGTCTTAGAGCTATTGATGGAGTTTGTTCTAATACCGAGTTATCAACCATATCTAATAATTCAGGAATTAAGTAATTAAGTCTAATAAATCTATATACCTGATTTTTACTTTCTCCCATTTCTTTCCCAACTGTTTCAGCAGAAGTTAACTTATTCCCCACTGGGAACGAAGTTAAATCGTTCCTAATTCCTTGATGTTTCATTGCATCAAGTTTCATTTTATAAGCTTTCGCTTTTTCACTAGGCAAAATAAACTCTCTATGCATATTAGAGTCAACCATATAAATTGTTGCCTCGTCATCCGACATATTTCTTACAATACATGGTATTTCAGATTTACCAATAAGTTCTGAAGCTTTTTTTCTTCTATGTCCAGATACAATTTCATATCTATTGTCTTTTTTTCTTACAATGATAGGTTCTAAAACACCGTTTAATTTTATACTTTCCTGTAGCTTAATTAAATCTTCATTTTCTCTAACTTTAAACGGATGCTCTGGAAAATCATCAATTAAATCTAAATCGATTATTTCAATTTTTTCTTTTTTGTTTTCATCTCGTTGTTCTTGAGTAGTAAAAAAATCATCTAGTTTGAATGTTTGATGATCGATGTAACTCTTTTTCTCCATCTCTTAATACCTCCATTGCAAAATTATTATAAGCTGATGATACTTTACTATTTTTATCATAAGAAAAAATACTCTCTCCTTGTGATGTTGACTCAGCCACTTTTATAGCTCTAGGAATTTGAGTGTCAAACAATTTAAAAACGTTGCCATAAGTCTCACTTAATTCTTTTCTAATGTTCTTCGCTAAATTCGTTCTTTCATCTACTAGTGTAAGCAAGATTCCACCTACTTTAAGATTAGGATTGATTTGTTTTCTAACTTTAAGAACAGTTTGTAACAAATGTCCCATACCTTTAGTTGCTAGGAACTGTGATTGAACAGGAATAATAACTTTATCTGAACAAGCTAATGCATTTATGGTAATCATACCCAATGATGGCATACAATCAATCAAAACATAATCATATTTATTTGTTAATGATCCAATTGCATTTTTCATAGTATATTCTCGACTCATTGCATTAACCAAACTAACTTCCAAGGATGATAAGTCAAGATTAGATGGAACTAAATCCAATCCTTCATTATGATGTAATACAGATTCAAAAGCATTTATATCTTTATCTGTAATAGTTCTTTCCATTAACGTTGCTAATGTAACAGGAATCTCATC
>DVKJ01000002.1 GCA_018716065.1 Candidatus Pelethosoma merdigallinarum | reverse complement strand
TTCAGAACGTCGTGAGACAGTTCGGTCTCTATCCGTCGTGGGCGTAGGAAAATTGAGGAGAGCTGTTCCTAGTACGAGAGGACCGGAATGGACCTACCTCTGGTGTATCTGTTGTCACGCCAGTGGCAGTGCAGAGTAGCTATGTAGGGAATGGATAACCGCTGAAAGCATCTAAGCGGGAAGCCAACTTCAAGATGAGTTTTCCCATTTTTTATAAAGTAAGATCCCTTAAAGACTATGAGGTTGATAGGCTAGAGGTGGAAGCATGGCGACATGTTGAGCTGACTAGTACTAATAGATCGAGGATTTAATCCAAGTTATTTATTACTTTGAGATATACACATTATCATGTTTTCAGAGAATTATTTCTCGATATATTTTATTGGTGACGATAGCAAAGTGGATACACCTGTTCCCATCCCGAACACAGAAGTTAAGCACTTTAACGGCGAAGATAGTGTAAGCGAAAATAGCAAGTTGCCAATTTTTTTTTGCTTTAAAATCAATCGATAAGATTGATTTTTTTCATGCTTATAAATAATTTAAAGGATAGATGCTAAGGAGTTTTCCACAGTAATATGTAAAGTAAAGACATTAGTTTTCCACAAAACTGTGGAAAACTTGTAAATATGACATTTTTTTAACAGAAGATATGTGTAAAATGTCGTATATTGTCAAATGACATTTGTTATATTGTGGAAAAGAGATTGGAATTGTATAATTTGTTTCAATTATTATTCATGTTATGTTTATTTTTTGTTATAATATAACTGGTGATTATTATGGAATTTAAAGTTACTTCAAATGATGTAATGGATACAATTGAACTTGCACAGAATTTAGAATCAGAAAAGTTTCCCAATATGATTATTTGTTTAGATGGAGAAATGGGAAGTGGAAAAACTGTTTTTACAAAAGGTTTTGCTGAAGCACTTGCGATTAAAGAAAATGTGACTTCGCCAACTTTTAACATTATTAAGGAATATCCAGATGGTGAAATGCCTCTGTATCACATGGATGTTTATCGTTTAGATGGACATGTAGATGGTTTAGGGATTGAAGAGTATTTTCACAAAGATGGTGTCGTTATTATTGAATGGGCAGATACCATTGAGGATGTTCTTCCTGAAGAACGTTTAGATATTAAATTTAAATTAGTTAATGGAAAAGAGAATACTCGTGTTTTAATTTTAAAACCACATGGTAAAAAATATGAGGATTTATGTGAGGCGGTATTATGAGATCTTTATTTATAGATACGGCATCTAGTCGTATTTTGCTTGCTCTTTTAGAGGGACATGAAGTGGTTACTTCGATTGATGAAGAGAATGATCATTCCTTATCTTCGCGTATTTTCCCTTTAATTGATCGCTTATTTCACCAAGCAAATTGGAATGTAGATGATATTAAACGAATTTATGTAGTGATTGGTCCAGGTTCTTTTACTGGTATTCGAATTGGTGTGACAATTGCCAAAACGTATGCTTGGGCAAAGAAGTTAGAGATTGTTCCAATTTCGGAGTTAGAACTTCTAGCATCTACCTCATATACAACAGACTACATTATTCCCTATATAGATGCCCGTCGTGAAGCGGTTTACGCAGGTATCTATAATCATGAGGGTGTAGTAGTAAATGACGCTTATATGCCGATTAAATCGCTAAAGGAGAGGTATCCAAGCGGATCTATGGTGGCAGTTAGTTATGATGCTTGTGATTTAGGAATTTCACAAATGAAACCAGAAGTCAATCTATCTAAAGTTGTGGAAAACCATGAACATGATTTTTCTAAAAATCCTCATGAAGTGAATCCTATTTATTTAAAATTAACAGAAGCCGAGGAAAATATAAAACATGATTCAAAAAATGAGTAAAGAAGATCAAATTCCTGTGGAAAACTTATTAAAGGAAGTATTTTCTGTTTCTTTTCCACAGGATAACCCTTTTTTTCAAGTTCTTGTTTATAAAGATCAAGAACAAATCTGTGGATTTTTGTGTTACGACAAGATGTATGAACAATTAGAAATTGAGTATCTTTATGTAGATCCTGCCTATCGTCGTAAGAAAATTGCTTCTCAATTGTTAGAATTCATGATTCAGGAAGCCTCAAATGATGGAGTTACTTCTATGTCTTTGGAAGTCAATGAACATAATCAAATCGCACAAAAACTTTATTCTAAATATGGATTTAAAAAAGGCGCAATCAGAAAAAAATACTATGGAAGTGAAGATGGTATTTTAATGATAAGGAAGTGATAGTATGAAAGATGTATATATTTTAGCGATTGAATCTAGTTGTGATGAAACAAGTATGTCGATTATTAAAAATGGAAGTGAAGAAATCGCAACAGTGGTGTTGTCACAAATGGACATTCATGCGACATTTGGTGGAGTGGTTCCAGAAGTTGCGAGTCGTCATCACATTGAAAATGTAACGATGGTTTTAGAACAAGTTTTAACGGAAGCTCATATGACAATGGAAGAAATTACAGCCATTGCGATTACTTATGGTCCAGGTTTAATTGGTTCTTTATTAGTGGGTGTTCAAGCAGCTAAAACACTTGCGTATATTTACGATAAACCATTAGTACCGGTTCATCATATTGCAGGGCATATTTATGCGAATAATCTAGTAGAACCATTACAATTTCCCTTAATCGCACTTGTTGTTAGTGGTGGTCATACCGATTTAATTTATATGAAAGAAGATTATTCATTTGAACGTATTGGTGGTACTTTGGATGATGCGGTAGGAGAAGCTTATGATAAAGCGGCTCGTGTGATGGGACTTCCTTATCCAGGGGGACCAAGAGTAGATAAGTTAGCTACAGAAGGTGAGGATACTTATTCATTACCACTTCCATTAGATGATGATTCTTATAATTTTAGTTTTAGTGGTTTAAAAAGTGCGGTTATTAACCTTGCTCATAATGAAAAACAACGTGGTCATGAGATTCGTCAAGCAGACCTAGCAACTTCTTTTCAAAACCGTGTAGTAGAAATTTTAACTAAAAAAACTCTTCATGCACTAAAGGCCTATCATGTAAAAAATTTGATTGTGGCAGGTGGCGTGGCAGCGAATAAAGGATTACGAAGTGCTTTAGAAACGATGTGTGAAGAAAACCACGTTCACTTATGTGTTCCACCAATTAAATATTGTACAGACAATGCGGCTATGATTGGTGCGGCTGGTTATTTTGCTTACAAACGTGGCCGTCGTGGAGACTTAACTTTAAGTGCGAAAGCAACCGATCCATTACATTAACAAAAAAACATGTTGTGACTACTTCATAATGAATGTAGTATCACAAACATGTTTTTTATATTTCACTTTAGGAATTTCTTGAAGTTGAAGTAATTGGTATAATTCAAAAATCTTTTTTAACATTTTAGGATTAGAGATTAAAGAGACTTGATAATGATTTTGTTTTGCCATACCTTTAATCATGATCGTTCCTTGTGTTTGTTGTTCTTTTGTAATATATTTAATTTGTTGAATCTCTGTTTCAGATTTTAAAAAGTCAAGAAAACAATTCACCGTGTTTTCAAATTGATAAAGAGGTGACAAATATTGTTTATTGATTTTTTGATTGGCAATAATCTGATAAGAATCATGTTCAAATAAAAGTTTTAAATTTAAAGACTCATTTGTTGTTTGAATCTGTTCATTAAAAAATTGAATGAGATAACGGTATTGTTCTTGCCATGATATTTCTTTTTGTTTCATAATCATTCTCCTTTGATTAAAAAATATTATATCACTTTTATTTAGAAAAGAAAAGAGACTCCTAAGTTGTTAATTTAAATTTGAAGTGCAACACTTTTCAATTTGCAAAAAGACATGTGAATCTGTAAAATATCTTTCGTCACAAATGAAAGGAGATTCACATGTCTATGAAAAATAATACAGTAAATTTAGAAAA
>DVKJ01000011.1 GCA_018716065.1 Candidatus Pelethosoma merdigallinarum | reverse complement strand
TCGTTCGTTCGTTCGTTCGTTCGTTCGTTCGTAGGATTATCGCATTCTTACGAATGCTTGTCAACATCTTATTGAAAATATTTTTATTTTTTTTCATGTAGTTTCCTCCCATTCATCAACCACTTCATATTCAAGAAGCGGCATATCTTTATATTTTGTTTCCATATAAATATTAAACCCCTCTTCAATTGCGACTCTACCAATTGTAACACCTTTACCACCATGAAAATAAGATATCGTTGTAAATGAAGGTGGCATTGTATAGGAATATTTAATTCCTGATTGTTCAAAATAATCAATTAAATAAAACTCAAAGTTATATTTGCTACTTGTAGCAAGATTAGAAAATAAATCACTTGCACTAGCCTCAAACGTTCCTTCATAATCATCAAGAATAAATTCTTTTGTAATAGTTCCATATACAACTTTTAATTTCTTTTGATTTAAACCAGCAAGCCCTATTAATTTTATATATTCTCTTTTAATTTCAGAAAAGAAAGTATCTCCACTTGCAACAAAAGTAACTTCTCCAAAATCAGCTGGCAAAACCGCTTCAACTGTAGCAGCTGTATATGAAATAGTTTGAATTACAACACTTGATTTGTTTTTTACTTGAAAACAAGGATTGCCCGATTCATTTGCAACATAAAAATCATACTTAGAACTAGAAAATAATGGAGTTTCATTTAAGGATCCACCTCCTTGTATATATTCATTAAAATAGCTAATAAATTCACTAGAAAACAATATTTTTATAGTTTTGCCAGATAGATCATCTCCAACATCAATATTTTTTTCAGAAGTTGTACCGTTTTGAATTGGAGCAATGTTATAAGCGCATTTGATTTTTCCATAAGTTCCATCTTCATCTTCAGTTCCATCCGAAGTACACCTAACAACTGAAAAAGATGTTATTGTAGGAGTAAAATAGTCAACAACACTTATTGTTTGACTAATTGATGCTGGCCTACCACGACTATCGGTAACAGTTGAGGATATTGTAACGCTACCAGAATTTTTTAGAACATCTGTAGTAAATTCTTGAGTATTGTAACTAGCTCCATTTGCTGAAGAACTATAACTAGAAATGGAACTGCCAGCAATACCGCTCGCAGTAATTATCCCCTTTATTTTCGATTTTGCTTTAAGCCATATTCCCCAATCTACAGGAACACTACCAACATCACTTATGGCCAAACTTATGGTCGGTTTATAAGATGTTGGCACATTTAAATAAACCGTTGTTCCACAGCTAGTACCATTTGAACTTGCACAATTTACCCAAATGCTAACATTAGCGTTATTTGGATAATTGTTTATTAAAGAAGTTGGAAATGCATAAGTAATGGAATCACCTACACCGCTCCCAATTGTATAAGTAACTCCTCCAACGGAATACGTTAAAGTATGAGTTACGATTGTATTAGGTCTGCTAATAGTAAATGTAATATTAGTTCCAAAATCTACTCCTGAACCAGAGTTATTATATATTGTGCTAGAAACATTAACTGTTGGAAGTGTATATGTATATGTCCAAGTTCTAGTTTTATTTAAACCAGTTGTTGAGCAACGCACTTGTATCGAACACGATCCATCAGAATTTAAAGGAACAGTATAAGATGAAGTGCCTAAATTCTTTGTGGAATAAGATTGATATCCAATATATGGAGTTCCTGATTTAGTTGCAACTAAATTATTATTAATATAAGCTGAAACGCTTACATTTCCAAATGGATTTTGAGTTCCACTTATATCCTGATAAGATTGCACCTTATGTTCAATTGTAATTATATAGGCAGTTTTTGCTGAATTTAATTCATAATATAACGATAATTGTCCACGAGCATCAAAATAATAATCTCCATCAAAATACGGACTAGATGTATTACTTTGCAAATATTTAGTAGATCTTGTTTGAATAAATGTTGCCACGATTAATCATCTCCAATCCATTTAGTATTTAAATTACCAACTTCATCTTCTTTGGTTTCCCATCTTCCGATTTGCATTTTATTTAAGATAGTTGAATCAGTTATATATAATGTATTTTCACTAATGTAAGCCGATTCAGTTTCACCAGTCATAAATGAAATACGATCATTCTTAATAACAAGTTTAGTTTGACTATCACTTCGACCAAGAGTTATTTCAGCACCTTCAAAATGAATATATTCTTTTAAAATATTAGAATCAGTTGTATTAGAATTTAATTCATTTTTCATATTTTCTAAATCTTGGGCAAGCCCGGTTTGTTCGAACCACATTGTGAATGCTTCATTTGTTTGTTCTAATACTGTCGATTGAACATTTTCGATGGTTTCATTTAATTCATTTATTTGTTTATTTATTTCAGTAACACTACTAGAAAAACCTTCGCTATCTAACTCTAAATCTGCTATTTGAGTTGTATTGTTTTCAATTAAAGTAGCATTTGCATTTATCCTATCAGATAATTGTCCAATGTACGTGCTTTCTTGAACCTTTTCTTCTACAATTGCTGGTATTTTTTCATTAGTTACATAATCGGAATGGATTATTTGAACTCTATTATTTAAATCTTTTTGAGAATCTAACTGAATTCCCGTTAATGTATTTTGCGTTTCTCCCAAAGTAATTTCCATATTTTCAGGATAACTTAATGGAGTTTCCTTTTTAGTTAAAAGATATATTTTTGACAAGCCATGTGGAGTGCTTTGAACCTTAATATATTCGCCTTTTTTAAAAGCAGATATATCTTTATCTAAAACATTTAGATCTAAAGCATTTAACTCTAGAACACTTTTTAAAGTAATTCCAACGTTATTTAGATATTCCAATCCTTTAGACTTTAAATTGCTGGCTTCAGTTACATCATCCCAAGTAGTATTCTCAGTTGGGGCACATACCCAGCCATACTTTGCTAAAGCTTCCTCATTGACTAAATAATCTTTACCATCATTAACTGATTCAACAGTCAATCTTCTCTTTACACCATTTTCATCTTCGGATTCAGCTCCTAACGGAATAACAACTGAACATGTTTCATTAGCATCATTTTCCGTAATTAAATCAATTAAATTTTCACCAAATTCAATAACTTGGCTAGAAACTATTTGACCACTTACTCCACCAACGGTATCGGTAAAATCATCAACCCAATTTACATAGATCTTATCTTTAGAATATGTTTCATAAAAATATCCTCCAATAGTGTCAATTAATTTTTCCGTGATCGTGTCAAAAGTATTGATATATTCTGTATCACTTCGGTTGATATAATCGTTATTGTCAAGATTAGAACCGGTTACCTTACCAATAAGCAATACTTTATCTCCACTAATTTCATAATAATTGGCGATTTCAGCAATGTTTGGCTCAAGAACTTGTTCATACATTGAACTATCAGAATTCAACTTAAAATACACTTTATTCACATTTAAAGCAGTATCAGTTGTTTTAGAGAATGTTCCAACCTGATTATTGTGATTATTTATAAATAATATAAATAGATCATTTGGATTTCCTTGGAATTCAAATGGCCGAACAATACTATCCAATAAATAAGCAAGTGCACTTTCACAGGACACTTGCTTAACATTGTTCATATCAGATTTATCACTAATAATTCTTCCCTTAAAAATTGTTGCTCCATCTTTTCTAATTTCAATACCTGGTTTCAAAAATTCCAATTCATCAAAATAAGGATGATTTGGATATATTGAAAAAGTAAATTCTGATACTTTATTTAATTCTTCAATTAAATTAGGATTTTCTAAAATATAATCATCAGTTCTGGAATCATATAATAAATAACTTCCATATAATACTTGATACATTACAAAGATCCTTCCCTATAAGTAAATTTTAAAGTACCACTTCCACTAATGATTTCAACTTGGTTATTTCCCTCTTTCAATATAAAATCAGGACTTTGAAACGTTTCATTTGCAGCAATAGAAAATTGCTTATCTTCGAATTTAAAAACTATATTCCCAGTTGTTTCAATTTTAGGCATTACCAGTTTTTTCTCATTTGATAGAGTAATTATATCTTCAGCAACTACATCATCCGAAACTATAGTTTCAGATATTTTCATTTTATAAGGTTCACAAATACATTCAATAGTGAATCTTCCAACATTCTTTTCATTTTCAGCATCTGATACTTGGCATCTACCATAATAATAGTAATTAGGATCTTGATCTAATATTATTTTTGCTTTTCTCCCATTTAAATAATTAGAGATAGATTTTCTTGTTGCCCAATAATCAATCGGATTTATTATTTCAAAATCAAATGATAAAGTTCTATCATTATATTTAACTGCACCTAAGGCTTCAGTTAAATCAATACTTCCATCTCTACCTTCTATTTCGATTGTATTTATTCTAGGTTCAGCTTCTTCTATATTTTTAGAAACCATCAACAAATCCCAATCAGTTATTGAATGTTTATCATCAAATTTAACACCATTATTCAAGATTATCTACCTCTTTTCTTACTTGTCATTATTGCACCAAGTTCCTTATTCATCTTGGGAGCGATTTTGCCAACCAACGTATCATCATCTAAGACAATTTTATATCCCATATTTTTAAGAATCGCTGGGAAATACGTTTCTAATAAACCAGCTACTTTATTATCAACTTTAGTTGTATTAGTAATCGTTTTGGTTCCAGCAAACTCTGTCAATGCATCCATTAAAGAATTTTTAGTTAATTCCTCATTTAAAACTGGATTATACTTCTTAGGAACTACTCTTTCGCCTTCGTGCAAATGATATAACCCTTCTTCAGGAATCCTATCTGTACCAACCGCAAGAGTTGGAATTTGCGGAACTGATATTTGACCAATTAATTTTTTGAATGGAGAAATACCAAGGAATTCAATATCCCTAATTTTCCTCAATGCAGCATTAATAGCATTAAACGGTATTGCTACTACTTTATTAATACCATTTATAATTGCATTAACTACAGTTTTAAATGCACTTACAATTCCATCTTTAATACCATCAAAAATTTTCCCTCCAGTTGAAAAGACATTTTTAACAGCTGTCCAGGCATTTGTAAAAATATTTTTAAAAAAATCAGCAACAGTCGAAAATACTGATTTTATACCTTCCCAGGCACTTGATGCTCCATTTTTTAGTCCATCCCATAAACTTGAGAATACATTTTTTACTGGAGTGATTACTGTATCGCTAAACCAGGTTGATACTGTTGTCCAAATACTTACAATGAAATTCCAAGCTGTTTGAGCAGCACCAGATATAGTATTCCATAACTCAGTAAAGAAGTTCTTAATTGGAGTTATTACATAGGTATTAAACCAGGTTGAAATCACTCCCCATATTGCCATAATTATTTGGACACATCCTTGAGCTAATTGACCAATAACTGTAAATACACTTGCAATAAAATCTCTAATACTTTGGAATAATTCCATAAACCATTCAACCAATGGTTCAAAAAAGTTCATTATAGGAACAATTACATTATCGTAAAGCCATTGCCCAACTCCAGCGAACCATTCACCTAATCCTGTGAAAAATTCTTTTATATTGTTTACTAAATTATCTATAAATTCTCTAAAGCCATCACACTTTTCATATAGCAATTTAAAGGCTCCAGCAAACGGATTTAAAATAAATGTAAGGATTGTTTGCCAATTATTTTTAAAGAAATCGACAATTCCTGTAAATAATCCTGAAATGAAATCAATAACTGCTTTTACTCCATCTCTAAACCACTCACATTTATTCCATAATAAAGTAATCGCCGCAATAATAGCAGTAATAATTGCTATTACAGGATGCGCTGCAATCATCGAAAAAAGACCGCTTACAAGAGTTTTTATCCCAGTTATTATCGGAGTTAATTTCGATAGTGCTGGAGTTATTTGTCCTACCGCGGTAACAATTTTTCCTATAGTAATTAAAAGTGGCGCTAAAACTATTGCAAAACCTGTAACAGCTAATACTATTTTTTGAACAGTAGGATTTAAATTGCTAAATTTTTCAGCAAGTTCTGCAATTTTACTTGCTATATTTGATATTATTGGTAGCAACACTTCTGAAACTTTTGCAAAAGCATTACTTATAGATCTCATTGCTTCTTCAGTTTTGGCACCAGCTCCTCCGTACATGGTTTCAGTGGCATCAGCAACTGAATTTGAAACATTTGTATAAGTATCGCTAACATTTCCAAGTGATGTAATAACAGACATGGCGTTATCTTCACCAAGAGCACTCCAAGTATTAGATGCTAAAGTCAATGCTTCTTGCTCATTAGTCATATTTTTTAGATCATTAATTACTGAATAAAAAACTTGACTTGCTGTAGCTCCGCCATTTTGCCAAGATTCAAATAATTTTTGTGTATTTTCTGAAAATGATCCTAACGATTCTTCAATTCGACCATCTGATAAGGAAATAGTAAATTCTTTTACAAAATCATTAACTTTATCTAGATTATAAGCACCACTATCAAGACCATTTTGCAATATTGTAAACATTTCTTCAGCAGAAAAGCCTGCTTGAGCCCATATTTGACTATACTCTGCAATGTTATCGGCAAGTTCGTGGGATTTATCCAAACCATTTTGAGCACCAGTTACTAAATAATCAAATGCTTCAGTTGCTGTAAGCCCCATATTGTTTATGAGTCCGTTTACGCCACGTAAAGTTTCACTAAAGTCCATACCAAATGCATCTTCAAGTAGATATGCACTTTCTGTAACACTTTTTAAGTCAGCAGATGATATATCTCCTAGATTTTGGCGAACTAGAGCCATCTTATCAGCAATATCTGCTATACTTTCACCATAGCCTGAACTATATAACTCTTCCATCACTTGCTTATATTCATCAGTTTTTTCAACTGCAAGCCCTGTAGAGGTTATAAATCTATTAATAGCAGATTCATTATCGACAGCTGCTTTTGCTGACAACGTTAATCCAGCAGCTGCAACAGTTGAGATTGCTCCGACTTTTTTACCAGCATCTTCAATTTTAGATCCAACATCTTTGATGTCATTTCCAATTTGAGTCAATTGCTGTTTAGTAACACTACCAAAGTCTTTCATTTGATCATTTAAGGATTTTAACTTTTGTTCTGTAGAAACGATTTCTCTTTGTAGATCACGATATGCTTCTGGTGCTGCAGTTATTTCACCAGAATCAATTTGTTTTAATGTTTGATTCAACAAATTTTGCTTTTCTTTTGTTTCTTCAATAGCCTTAGTTAACAATTCTTGTTTTTGGCTTAATAACTCTACATTTTTTGGATCTAATTTTAAAAGAGAATTTACTCCTTTTAATTCTGATTGTAAATTCTTCGATTGTTTTTCAACACCTTCAAGAGCTTGGCCGAGTTTTGTTGTATCTCCGCCAATTTCTATTGTAATACCTTTTAATGTTTTTCTTTGTGCCATTTTTCCCTCCTTTCTAGTACAAAAAAAAGAGCAACTTTAGTTCTTAAAAACTTAAAGTTGCTCCTTTTTACCAAAAACTTTTTTTAAACCGACACGATCAATGTCGGTTTCTTCTAATCTTTTTGCATTCCTTAAATATTCTATACCATCATCAGTTTTAGAATAATTATAAATAAATGCTTCACGCAAGAAAAAAGCATGCTCAACTGCATCTAATTTTATAACTTCGGAAAAAGGAATCTTTAGGTAATCAGAAATTAATTTTTCTTGTACTGTCTCAATAATATAAGGATTTTCCTTACCATCCTTACTCGGATAGTAAGGAATTTCTAGTTTTTTTGGTTTAAATTATCACTAACCCAAGTATAATATTCATCAAAAAATCCATATAAAGCAGTTATATTGAAATTTTCTTCAATATAGTTTGCTTCTATTTTTTTCTTTTCTTTATTTTTATTTAATGCGATGACAATTGCTGAATAAAATTTATCAAGTTCTTCTCCAGAAATCTTGCCATCTTTCATATTTTCAGTTAAAGAAAGGATATTTTTGAGTTGCTTTTTTGTAGGCATCTCAATATGAATAGTTAATGAATTATTTAACTTTACTTCAAAATATCTTTGCTTATATACTGATAGATCAAACATATTTTATCTCCTTTATGCAGTTGCTGGAATTTCTTCATCAATGATAACTAATGTTCCGTTAGTATCACATGGTAAAGCACTAAATTCAGCATCAATAACAGTTTCAGCATCTTTTGCGTACGCTAAGCTAAATCCAGATGTATTTTGGCCAACTATAGTTACTCTTACATCTCCATCAACTGCATCTTCGTGCAAGAATCTGATAACATAAGATTTACCATTGTAATTGCCTACACCACCAATTTTTGTAGTTCTTTTACCATTAGATTCAGAAGATGTTCCAGTTGAACTTAATTTAGTTAAAGTAGAACCGTTCCAAGTCATAATACCACTTGTTAAAGTTACTTCTTCAGTTTGAATAGTTCTCTTTTTAACTTTTCCAAGATCATCTTCAGCAGTATAAAATTCTGGAGTATAAGTAAGTGTTGCTCCACCTTTTATCCAACCAATTCTATTTTCTTCCGTTTCAATTGAAGTATCTTCTGGAATACCATCTTCAGCATCATATAACATAACATATAATTTACCACTACCTAAAGTGATAACATCTTTATCTCTTTTTGCCATAAATTAATTTTCCTCCCTCTTTACTTTTTCTAAAAAAGTATCTATTTCATAAATTGTCATCCACATTTTTTCTTCGGATAACCATTCTTTTTGTTTTTCGTAATTATAATCTTCAGAATTTAAAAAAGATTCGATTTTCTTTTCATAACTCGAATCTTCTTTATCATTGTAATATTCTAAAGTTAAATTATGTTCTTTAATATTATTGTACTTATCAGCTCCTCTGATATAAGTATCATCAATATAAATAAAGTACGGAAATTGTGGAGTTTTCAAATATCTTAACTCTTTCCATTCCAAACCAGTACCATCATTTAGCATTTTATTAATGTCCATTAGAAATTACCTCTGTTACCCTTTCTTCAAATTCTTTTTCGGCTACTTTATAATTCTTATCCAAAAAGTCATTTGATTTTGTTCTTCCACCATTAATAGTCTGATGACCATTTTTTATTAGATGGGTCAATCTATATTCAGGATCTTCAACGTACCAAGTATCGGTTACTCCCGTAAGAGTTTCACTAGTAGTTTTTACATTTATTTTTTTGTAAAATTTCTTTCTAGTCCCTCTAGGAGCATCTCTTTTGGTATTTTCTTTAAACTTTTCTGACACATCATGAGTAATCTCTTTAACATTACTCGTAACATCATTGCTATACTCTTCTAGAATATCTTGAATAGCATTGCTTAAACCATCAATTTTTACGCTAGCCAATGCATTCACCTACTATTGTAAGTTCATTATTGTTTAGCATATAATTATCAACGTTTTTAACATCAAATATCCTATTTAAATAAACAATTCTATAAGATGCTGTATTAAATACAATATCCTCTAATTCCTTACACCACCGGATATAAAAGTTAAAAGTATTATTTGTAATATCAACTCTTGCGTTAAAATATTCTTTACCACTCGCTTTATTTATCCTAGCATGAATTCCTGGCTTTTTCTTTTCTTTTGCTTCTTCAGTCAAATAGAAGTCTTCCCAAGTTTCTAAATCTTCATTTAATTTTTGAATAACAATAATTTTATTATATACTGCCATCTTCAAAAACCAAACTTTCACACTGAAGTTGCATTATAAAATCTTGTTTTAATTTATTTATAGTAGCATTTTCTTTAACACTATTTGAATTACGATCAAATAAACCCTCAATGATAAGAAGAGCCAATTGTTTGGCTCTCTCATCACTTGTTGGATAGTTTTCTCCGATTGCTCCTTTTAACCAGGCATCAGCAATTAGCAAATATCTATTTAATCTCGCATCAACTGATTCATCAGAATAGTCAATTCCCAATTCGGTTTTAATATCTTCTAATTTTAAACCAAGCATTAGGCAGTTGCATTTTCAGAAATTTTAATATAGCCATTAACAAATGCTGCATCATCACGAACGACAACATCTTCACGTTCAATCGCTCTATAAAGAGTTAAATCTTCTTCAAATGCATTTAAATCGCCAGCAGCTGCAACAGTAGATGCTAATATATTTGTTTTTTGGCGATCAAAGAATCTTATACCTTCTTTTAAGTCTCCAATTATTACTGGAACTTTTGCAGAAGTTATTTCATAATAACTTGAAGTTGATGGATTACCAGTTGGTTCAGCTACTACAGTATATACATAAGATCCTTCACTTCCACTTCTAGTATAATAAGTTTTACCAGCTTGAACACTCGTATCAACCGATGCAGTATATACTGGTTCACTTGTTACATCAGCATTTGGATATACTTTTAAAGGAATCTTTGTTGCACCAACTGCTAAGAACATTTGCATTGGATCAATTGGAGATGGTTGAAGTAAATAATTTCCATCTGAATCTTTTAATGTATCTAAGTATTGCAAACCATCATCGTTGGTAATTACGTATGATGTTGGTTTAAATGCTTGTCCAAGAGTTACATTAACAGCTTTCTTGATATCGTCTAAATCATTTAATTCAACTTTTGCTTTTTTATTCACTGCTTCAATAATTAATTGATTTCTAGTTACACGGCTTTCATCTGCAATCCATGTTACCATTTCATTATAAATATTGGCATCACTATCTTCAAACAATTCATTTGTTACAGGGAATATACCTGCATATTTCCCAATATTATATTCCATTACATCATATTTAGGAGTATTTTTTACACCAATTTGGCCACCTTCGCCAACCTTAGTAAATCCTGTTTGTGATGAACGTTTTTTATATGTTCTTCTACCAGAATTTTTAGTTACATTTTCTACAGTAACTAAGTCAATTAATGAAGCCTTAGATTCTCTTAAGTGTTCAATATCTGATTGAACATCAGGAGTAACTGTATATCCACCATCAGTACCTGTACCTTCATTCATTGAATTAAGAACTTTCTTAATACCTTTAACGAAATTCTTTATTTTATCATTTTCTCCGATTTTAGCAACAGCAGAATCATCTACAGTTTCTTTTTCTCCTTTAAATAATTTTTCAGCAATAGATAGTTCTCTCTTTAAATCTTCAATTTCATTTAATTTATTTTCAGCCTCATCAAGTTTTTTTGCTTCAAATAAACTTTTAGCTTCTTCATTTGCTGCATCTATGTCAGCCATAATTTCACGCATTCTTTTATTCATATTTATCATTCCTTCCCTTCTACGTTCTTTGAAATTATTAAATTTTCATTTAATTTAATTTTCATTTGAATTTCTCTTGTTTTTTCTTCATTTTCGAGATTAATTGCTGAATTTTGCTCATTTAAAGAACTTTTTTTACTATTTTTGCTAAAATCTAAAGAATTTTTAATAAAATCAGGTACATTTTTATACATTTTTAAAAGAGAATTATCAATGCTTGCCACCGCTAGTTTTTCTTCATTTATGAGATTAATATTAAAATATTTATCCATATCTGAAGCACTTAGCCAAGTTTCTGCGTCGATTAATTCTCTTAATTCAGCTTCATCAACTTTTGCTTTACTCATATACATTGGAATCATTACACTATCTTCAATTTTATTTAATGCATCAATAGTTTTTTGCATTTCATTAACGTTTCCCCATGCTACTGACATTGGTTTATGAATCATTACAACAGAATTTTTATAAATATAAATATTATCTGCAACCATCATAAGAAACGAAGCTGCACTTGCGGATAAACCATCAACATAGGCATTAATAACAGTTCCTTTTGATTTTTGTCTTTCTAAAAGACTAATCATCGTTGATGCTGTAAATACTTCTCCTCCTGGAGAATTGATATAAAGATTTAATTTTTGAATATTTCCTAAATCTTCAAGTTCTTTTTTAAAATCCATTAAGCAGACTTCTGTTTGACTTTCTTCACCTGTCCAAAAATCAACTGACTTTTCTTGAACTATTTCTCCATAAATATATAAATCTGCCTCAAGCGAAGTTATATTTTTAAATTCGTAAAATTTCATTCTCCATCACCTCCTTCAATTGGTCCATTAGTATTTATTGAATTTGCAACTGGATCTACCGAATATTGACTTCCTATTTGATTTATTGCAATTGTTGAACCATTACCTATCAAGACATCTCCTCCTGGCTGAGCTTCTAAATCCAAAAATGCTCTTGCTTCATTTGGAGTATAAAGGAAATTAGAAATTCCCTGGGTAAGAGATTCAACTTGACTTTTTAAATCAGCTCTAAGTAAAACTCCTGTATTAAATTTGAAATAATAACCGGCCCTAATTTCTTTTTCAGAAAGTAGTTTATAATTTAGTTCTTCTTCATATTGTTTTAAAATAAACAATAAAGTATCAACTAAAAAAGCCAAGTTTTGCGATTCGCTTGAACTGTAACTTGACTTTGAATAATCATTTATTTGAACAGGCTTTATTCCAAATGCACTTGCAATTTGCAAAGCACTATATTTTTTCAACTCTAGAAATTCATTATCTCCTAGTGAAGTATTTAAAGGAGTTAATTGTGATCCGACTGGAATTGGAATTAGTCCTTTAGTAGTTTTAACTTTCCCTTTAGCATAGTTCTCAATATTTTTTAAAAAGGCTTGAACATTTTTATCATCCAAATTGCCTGTATATTGAACAACTGCTTTGGCAGTAAAGCCATTATCATATAATGCATTTTGCATATTTTGAGCTTTTCGATTACCATCTATGGTAGTTCTTAAAATATCTTTTACAGCTAATCCTTCTAAACCATCTTTATCAGTAATCGATGTTTTAAAATGAAGGATTTCTTCATTAGAGAATTTATAAAGTTTACCGTTGTAATTATATAAATAAAATACATTGGGAACCTTACTTAAAATCTTCGCATCGTCATACCAAATTTGCATTTTAGAACTATCAAGAGGAATTAATTCAGTTTTAGAACCATAACCACTTATTAAATCATAGGCATTTCCGTAATGATCTCTAGAATATTCAGTTGTACTCCAGAAGTTTGTGGCAGTCATAAACCTATTTGGTCTATAACGGACAACATTATATAACGGATGTTCCTTTGCTTCCATTACACCATGTTTTTTAGTTTTTCTTAATAATTTCAATGGTAATTTTCCAAGAGATTCAGATAATATTTTCAAACAAGCGAAATACGTTGCTTCACTCCTAACATCATCATCCAAATTTTTATCAAGTCCTAAAAAATCCGCTAAATTAGTCCATTCCACCATATCATATTGATTCTTAGGTGAAAAAAACTTTTTAAATATTCCCATAAATCACCTCCTAATTCCATCCCATAACTTCTAAATAGTTATTCATTTCTTTATCAATATCTATATCTTCAGAATATTTCATATATGCTACATGAGCATCAATGCAGGCATCAACTGGATCGACACGTTTAGTTCGCTCCTTAGCCTCTTTATCAATCTTAATTTCTCCAAAAGAATTTGATGTTATCTTTGCATTTGCAAAAGACCAACTCAATATCTCATTAGATTTATCGTATTCGATATTTTCGGATTTTATATTTAATCGCATATCTTCTGTTGCATCATTTAAAAACTTAGCACTTTGAGTTACCTCTAATAATGGAATACCAAGTTCTTCCAGGTCCTCTAAAAACGCATCTGCATTATGTGGATCGTATCCAATAACTTTAATATTTAACTCGTAATTTTGAATTAAATCTTTTAAATGTTTAATTATGAATTTATAATCATTTTTAAATTCATTTTTTCCACCAGATAAAGTAATTAATCCTTTTTCAAACCACATATCATACGGAGCATCATCAGATTCAATATGTTCTTGCAGCCTTCCTTTAGGCATAAATGAATGTGAATATAAATAAAACTTATCTTCACTAGGAAATTCTAATGCTAAGCTCGTTAAATCTCCACCGCTCGATAAGTCCAATCCACAATAACAACTTTTTCCTCTAAATTTTTCTAGAGTTTTTGTTGTTCCACAATTTTTCCATTTTTCCAAATCGATATATTGATCTTTTTCATCATAGGACCATAAATTCAAACATTTTGTTTTAAAGTCTTTTAACTCGGCACTTCCCATATCTTTTGCAGTTTGGGCTTCTTGCCTCAATATTTCCATTCCTTCTTCGGTCGTAGCCAAATAAGGATTTGCCTTTATAAAATTTCTTTCATCAAAGATGTCATCATCTTTATCAAGACAAAATATATCTACAAAGAAGTCTTCAGCTGTTGCAATTCCTTCTAAAATATTGATTGCGTAAGAATCCATAGAATAGCAAAAGTTATTTGGATTCATATCAAAACCCCGCGTAGTGATCATACTTAGTAAAGTTTCTTTTAAAGTTCTTGTACCATTATAGATTGCTTTATAAACAAAGTTATTTTTCATCTGATGGATTTCATCCAAACTCGAATAAATGGATCTATGTCCATCTTCAAGACCGCCTTCTTTTGATAAAGCCTCAATAGTACAATTAGTCAAATTGCAAGTTATTAAAGACTTATAATCTTTAATATCGAACAACTCATCTAATTCTGGATCTATTTTAATGAACTTTACCATTTCTTCCCAGGCAATTCTCGCTAAATTTCTTTTAGTTGATGCAGTAAATAACTTACCATAGTTATAGTTACCAAATAATGCAATATAAGTTCCTATAATCCCATTAACTAAAGATTTACCTTGTTGCCTAGCCATGCTTTTATAACTTCTTCTAAATCTTCTATAACCATTAGTCTTTTTCCAACCGAATACAGAACCAATATCAAACATTTGAAATCCAAGAAGTTTAATATTTTTTGCAGATTCGCCCTCAGCAATAGTTAACGTTTCAGCATAATTAATAACTTTCTCGCTAGCATCTATATCCCAATAATATGGAAAGTCATCAGTGTTTTGTCTCTCCAAATCGTTAAGATGCCTCTTACATGCCAGGTAATGGTATCTCCCAAATGGAATTTTACTATGATCAAAAACTCCACTTACAACTAATTTAGCATATTCTGTTACTCTATCAGTCTTAGCCATCATTTCCAAACTTTTCTAAAAATTTATTTTTTTTAGGTGTCGGTTCTGGAGCTGGTGGCATAATTAATTTACATCTCGAAGTAACAGTTAATCCCAAATCATTTCCACACGATCTACATTGTTTTGCTTCTTTGTCTCGCATCGAAGTTAATTTTTCCATCTTAGAAATATCACCTTCTCGTACTGCTTTATTAAGAAGTTTCGTGTATAACAAATATTGTTTCCTGGCAAGAAGATATCTCGCTAAACAATCCTCATCAAGTTCAGTCATTATTCCGACTTTAAGAAGTTTAGCTGCAATCTCTTCAAATTCTTTTTTCAATTTTTTAGGAAGATAACTAGGTATTTCAACATTTTTCAAATCAACTTTAACTTCAGTTTTTTCTCTTTCTTCTTTCTCTTTTTTTGATAAATGTTTTTTACCTTTTGCTTCAATTAAAGCAACTGGCTGTCTATTCCTTCCCATACCTCACACTTTCTAAAATTCAAATTTTCATTTGGGGAGTTTTTTTCACGGAACAGTCCCTTGCACCGTTCTCCCACATACTATCGATATTTTTTAACCCACCCCTGCTATTTTCTTTGTACAAGAGAATACCTATGTTTTTCATAGGTAATTTTTGCATTTTATTAGCAAGGCTAGATTAATTATTTTCATCAGCATTATCATTATCATTATTTGAAGATGGATCATCATTTGTTGCGGCACGAGCTGCTTCTATTTCAGCAATTATTTCATCTTTCTTTGTAGCAGTTAAAGTAATATTTTCAGCATCAGCAATCTTCTTTAACTCAGCAACAGTTAATGTTCTTAATGATTCTTCATCTAAATCAGAATTATCTTCAACAACTTTAACAACAGGTTTGCCACAGAAATTTGTATTTAAAATTTCTTTTGCTCTTGTTTCATCTTCAATAACAAAGATATCACCAAATTTAACTGTAATTTTTTCTTTCTTTAAAGTTAAATTAGATTCTTTACCTTTAGCATTTCTCGCTATTACTTCAAAAGTCATCTATATTCACCGCCTTTCTTTTTTTGTACCATAATTGATACTGTATTAACGATAATAATCTTAAAGAGTGGGACATCTAGGTCTTCAGTTATTCCCCTAGTTGGAAGACTCCACGCTACACGCTAGTTGACATTCATAAAAATTAACAAGTTAATTACTCTTGTCTCCTAGTATGTTTCGATTGTTGTCAGCAATCTCATCAGGCGTGCACTAGGGCTAGATGTTTCGATTGTCATTGTCCCCGCGAAACCCACGCTTTAAAACTACTATCATCAATACACTATTAATTAAGGTAGTCTCTTTTTCTTTTGAAATCTATTATGAATTTGATTATGATGTTCAACACATAAACACATTAAATTATCATAATCTAATCTCTTATTCCAATCTTCTCGGATAGGAATTTTATGGTGAACTTCTGTTGCGAGATTCTTACAATCTTTATATTCACACATATAATTACTATCTTGCATTTTCTTATAACTTAACATTTTCCATTCTTTGGAATTATAAAACTCTTTATACTTAGGATCACGATTCTTGTTATATCTATTTTCACGTTTCTTCTTATATTCATTTCTTTGTTCTTCAATTATAGGAAGACATTTTGAACAGTACGATTCACTATAACCTATCACTTTTTTACATCTTCTACATAATCTATAAATCATTTTTTTCGCCTACTTAATCGCATTGGTTCTTCCATTACTGGTCGATATAGATATTCTTCTTTAATTAAATAATTACCTTTCTTACTTTTGTCAGAACAATGTTCTCTTTCAAACGAATGCAATATATCTAATATTCTTTTAAGATTATTCATATCAAGATAGCCCTTAATGTTCTCATCTATCATTTCGCTGGTGATAGCCATAAAAATATCTAAGTCCTTTGATTCAATGAGATGCAAATATTCGTGAGAAGTATTTTGATTTAAAATCGCTCCATTCCACCAGAGATACCCTTCTCCTAATCCTCTTTCTTTGCAGTATCTATGAGCTACTATTAAATGGTGAAAAGATAATAAAGATTTTTTAGTTACAGGATAACCCATAAAGTCAAAACCTAGTTTCATTATCTTGTAGTGATCAATCATTTCCTTAGTAATCTCTCTCATAGATCCTCCTAATAAATGGTTGGGAAAGTAGGACTCGAACCCACAACTTTTCGGATATAAGCCGAATGCTCTAACCAATTGAACTATTTCCCAATAAAAAAAGAACTGTTTCCAGCTCTTCGGGTGAATATCGCAATAGCGATAATAAAGACTAGATGACTAATCTAGTTTGGAGCTTTTACTATTAGTAGCAAATACTTCATTTTTACGCTTGAAATGCACGCACCTCTAATGTCGGTCCTAGAGTAATTAAAACCCCGATTAAATTTTATTAAGCCTGCTCCTGGCTAGGTATTAATCAGAAAACCTTTGGCATTATGCCTCAATAGGAAAAATCCTATTTTACTAATTATAATTTATTATTTTCGCGTTGTAAAGGCGGCTTTTTTGCACGGTTTTCGCATTTTATAACAACGAATCAATAAATTTACTTGGGAATAATTCAATTTTAATCTTATCTA
Organism: Candidatus Pelethosoma merdigallinarum; assembly: GCA_018716065.1. Lineage (GTDB taxonomy): Bacteria > Bacillota_I > Bacilli_A > RF39 > UBA660 > Pelethosoma > Pelethosoma merdigallinarum. The sequence continues at coordinate 15,312 of DVKJ01000011.1, read as the reverse complement.
AAACCTTATTTACTTTTCTATAAGTAGTTGATTGATCGCATCCAAGTTCAATTGAAATGTCAACAACATCAAGCTTTTTGAAGTAAAAATCTTCTATTAATTTTCTATCAGTTGTTGGAAGAGTGTTTATAATGGCTCTTATTTGCGATTGATAGCAAGATATTTTTTCAATAATTTGTTTTAGATCTAAAATTCTGCTATCAATAATATCTAACGTATTTAATGGAGTTGATACGTTTTGAGTTATGCTTGTTGCCTTAAATCTTGGACCATCCATTTTATTTTTGCTCTTTTCAAGTTTTTTTATTTCCGAATTTAGATGATTTATAGAACTATCCAATTTATTGAAATTTTCTAACAAATTTTTTGTGCTTCCAAATGGATCAGCATTTGGTTTCAAAATTTTAAGTCTTATAAGTTCAGATATAACAGTTTTAGTTATATCTTTCCTATTTACATATTCATTATCAATTTTATTTTTTAAATTTTCATTTTCTTTCTTTAATTCTTCTAATTCGTTAATCATCCTTTTTATTCCTCCAATAAATATAAATTAAAACTATAATTAGTATCAAAATTGCATAATCGCTTAATGTGTAATTTCCAGTATAAATTATTTTCATTGTTTTGATGGATAAGTAAGAAAAAATAGACTAAACATTGATATCCACCATTTTTCAAAGCATACTGCGAGTATTATAAACATAGCGATTCTACATGTATTAGAAAAAAGTAAATTTTTATCTTGCATAAATCCTCCTAGTTATATTATTTAATAAATCAAGGATTTTGTATAATTGTTTCTTCATTTTCACACCATTTTACATTAAATTTTGGATTCTTCGTTTTTCCATTTGCAATATTTAAGACTGTTTGATAACTAACACCAAGATATTTAGCCAAATTCCTTGCCGATGGATATGTATACCTATAATTTAGATTATCATAATAATAGATTTTTTTAGCTTTACTAGTTTTGCCTCCAGTATTTTTTCCGAGATTAGACCTTGTAATAATAAATAAATTTTTTACATTTAAATCGAAAATATTACCGTTTCTTGATATAACCACTTCGTTTGATCTTAATGGACGAATAAATTTTCCCGCTATTAATTTCCTACAATTAAATTCTTTTCTATCTATTTTTACTACAACTGAATGTCTACGATTTTGATTATATTCATAACAATTTCTTAAATATGGCTTTAAATAATATATAGTTGTTCTACAAATTCTTCTTATTCGACCAAAATTAGAACATTCATAAACGACATTTCCTTTACGATAAAATTCTTTAAACTCTTCTTTAATAATTTTTCCTCTTTCAGAGATAGTTTTAGTATTTTTTAAGGATCCAAACTTTCTCAAATCCATTGTCGAACATCCCCTTTTCTACCTTTTAAAAAAACTTGACAAAATACCTAATTCTGACAAGTTTTCATATTGTAATATTTTATATTTATTTTAGTTAGATATTTTCTTGTAAAAATCATATTTTTTATTATTTAATTTTTATAAAAAACTTGCAATAATTTATTTTTTCGTTTTTTCGACAAATTTATTTACTTTTTCTAGTCTTTTCCAAATTATGTTTTGGCAACCACATTTTGGGCAATCAATGGCATCATAATAAACAATCATTACTGCTTCAATACTTTTCACTACATATTTTTTATCCATTTCTATTTCAAAGTTATTTCCGCAAACAACACACTTACGTTCTGGCTTTTTATTTTTTTCACGCCATCTTTTTAAATTTTCTTTGCTAATACAATCCATTTGAATCACCTCCCAACTCTCTTATTCTAAAATAACGAACTTTATTAATATTAACACCTATTCCATTAGTTGAATTTTTATCTATAAAATATGGATAAACTCCGTTAGCACTTTGAGCTACTATTTTTATCAAATCTTCCATTTTATCGTAAAAACCTCTCATAACAATAAAATCGTATTTGTCAAAATAAAATATAATTTCATATTCTTTCATTCTTTACCTCCTATTATTTCTTTATATTTTTCTAAAATATCTAAACAAATTCTTTGATGATAACCTGCGTCTCTAATTAGTTCTTTACTTTCTTTTTCTAGCCATTCTATAAATTCTTTTTGTTTAGATACTAATTTATCATAGTCGTTAGCTTTTCCTTCTATTTCAGCAAGATAAAAGTCTTCGTAATCTGGCTCTATATCTTCTGATAATTGATTCATTAATCTAGTATTATATTTATTACTCATTTATTCCACCTCTTTGTCAATATTGTTTAGCCATACATCTAATTTTCTTTTAGCGTCTTCAACTAAATCCTCTAGCCAAATTTTTCTTATATCTTCCAATGGTATGAAATCTGTTATATAATCCTCAACTACTGTAGAATATATTGCATATAGTTCTTTACCTTTCTTTTTATGAAGTTCTCTAGCCATTATTTATTCCACCTCTTTTAATAAATGTAATAGGTCAACACATATCCCATAAGCGCTTGCCTCAGATACGATGTTTGAATATCGTTCGAGTTTAACGATTGCGTTATCTATTACTTCCTTGTATTTTTGATTTTCTTTTTCTAATCCTTTAATATACTTAAAAATAATAGAACTATCTAAATTATTCATTATACTTTCATTAAAAATATCATTAGCTATTTTTTTTATTTCTTCTTCAGTCATAGGTTTTTGGCTATTCATATTATTTCCCCTTCTAATATTCAGTTATTAATCCATCTTTTGCTAAATTATAAATTAAATATATTACATCATTCCAATTAATACTTTCGGGCTTGCAACAAAAATGTAATTTTCCATTATGATCAAAAAAACAATTAATATGACTAGAATCAATCTCGGACTTTTTACATTTTTTAGCATTTCCTTTAAATAAACATAAAGTTTTTGAAATAATAGCATCAGCATGAGCATCATAAATATCTATTTCTACTAATCCATACTTTTTCTTTTCCGGTTCAGACAAATTGGGATTTTTAAGCATTATCTTTTTCTCTGGATTAATAATTTCTATTTCATCATTTAAACAATTGCCTTCAAAAGAAAGATCTCTATATATTGAAAATCCATTATTATAATAAAAATTATCTTTACCATAATAATTATATATTTCTCCATGCCACTTTATCTTTTTAGGCACTTCTTCATCTCTCGCTATTTTATTTAATAAATCAATTATTCTCATTAGTTATCTCCTTCAATTTATTTATTTCTTCGACTAATTCATTTATCTTTTTTCCGATTTTATTATTTTGTTCATTAAAATCCAATACTACATCTTTTAAAGTTCTTTCATCCCCATAGCATCCTTGAAATCCTACTTGTTGCCAGGATAACTTTTTTATTTTTTTATTTTCTGGTATATCTAAATCCTTTGCTCCAACAGTACATCCAGGAATTATTTCACATCTCGTTTTTCCAGCATTTGCAGTATCTGAATCAAGATAAAAACATCCATCATCTGAAAATAAATAATTACCAAGTTTTATATCTTTATTAAAAATATTATCTTCTTCTTTTATTTATATTTCAGTATTCAAAAAATCTCTTGTATCATACGTTGAATCATTAATCAAAAAATCAATTAAAGAGTTATATTCTCCAGCAAAATAATCTTGAAATTTATCATTATAAAGCCAATTACGATTATCAAAAATAATTTTTCTTGGCATATCTTCGTGATTATATATTTTATTTAATAACTCTATTATCTTTGTTTTCATTAGTATTTACCCTTTCTAACCAACTATATAAATTCTTCCAAGTATTAAAATCACACTCATCATCAAACTTAAAAGATTCCCTCTTTTGAAAGTATTCCTCTAAATCTCTTAGCATAACACTCTTAACTCTTTCATCAATTAATTCAGGATATCTTTTAATAAATTCCGCTGTTTCACTTGTTATATATGTTCTTCTTCCTAGCGCATACCTTAATGCACTAATTATCATGTCTTTTAAATCTCTTACATCAGTATCTTTAATTGTCAGCATTTAACTCACCTATAATTCCGTTAATCAGTTCGGCTAATTTATCACCACATTTATTATTCATATTTAATTTTTCTTGAATATAAGTCCCATCTTTTATAGTATCTGGCATAAATCCATAACATGTATGATCTATAATACTAACAAATAAATAATTAGATTTTATTCCTCTCTGAAAGTTACCACTTTTAGCATCCAAACCCAGTTTAAACATTATATCTAAATGTGTGTCTAACTCATCAGTCCAACCAATGCCAATAGTTTCTCCAATACTAAGCAAATCAGCAATCATTTTATATGTGCTTTTACCATTAATTATTTCGCCATAGCCATTCTTGTTCATCTTTTACCTCATATCCTACTATTTCAGATATTTTACTTATATCAAACCGAGCAAATGATTTACAATCGTGTATCCAATATGCAGTTATTTCATTTGTATCAGTTAATTTAAAATAAAATCTTTTATGCTTATTCATTTCCTTTTCCAAAAAATTAAATGCTTTATTCAATTCTTCCTTAGTCATCAGTTACCTCGCTTATATAATAGTCATCTATACTACCGAATCTAATACATCTATTTAAATAATCATCAAAATCTTCATTGATAATTCTGCATACATCCCTTGCACTTTCTATTAATGCTATAAATAATACATCAGCATCTATTTCATTTCTTTTTAAACAATCATCTACATCATTTAGAAATTCATTCTTATTTTCATCATTGAAATATAATGTAACTTCTCTTATATATTTTTTATTATCAAAACTAACAATTTCTCTATTCATATTTACCTCCTAATCACTCTAAAATTAATTTACCTATAAACCAAGAAAAAAACAATATAATTCCTATCGCAATTACTAACCATCCTATAATACCGATAATCTTTATTATTGATGGCGGTTCATTAAAATATCCATTATTTAAGAAATAAAACATATACCAAAATAAACAAACTATTAAAAATAAAATCGGTAAGCCAACTAATATATTTATCATTTATTCCTCCTCGTTTAATATTTCTAAAATAGATTGTTCTCTTAAAATAGCCATATTACATACACCAAAAGCTTCTTGACTATCGTTTTTGCAAAAATTAATACCTTTTTCTAATTCTTTAATAGCTTTATTTATTACTTCTTTGTATTTTTGATTTTGTTCTAATAGTTCTGTATTTCTATGTGTCATGTCAATAAATTTTTTATCTTCTTCTGAAACTTCGCCATTTTCTATAATATGTTCTAACATAGATACTTCAAATTTTAATTGATTAAAATATTCTCCACTTCTTAGATAATCTAATTGCTTTCTTAGTGATTGATTTTCTTGCTCTAATCGTTCATGTTCTGCTTCATCAAAGCAATGCGTAGTTCCTTTTAACTGGCTTTCTAACTCTTTGGCTTCTTCTCTAAAATTAGCCATCTTTTCATATAATTCTATAAACACTGCTTTAGGAATTAAATAATGGTCTGAACCTTGAATATAATATTCATTATAATCTTCTAATTTCATTAACATTCACCACCTTGGTAATTCGCCATTTCTAATCATAGAGATTAGGTTTGTCATTTCTTCAGGAGAATAATCCTTTTTTAGGCCTACCATAAGACTTGGAGGAGTTGGTATTTCTTGATCTATTGGTTTCCAAATATGTAAACAGTATTCATGATTATTCACATAATCTTTTTTAGCTGGATGGTATTCTACACAACATTCATCATCATTCCAAAATGAATCTTTAATAAAACACATTTGTTCCCAGCTAGGACACCTTTTGTATCTATCGGTAATACTAACTGAGCAATGTTCCCAGCCGGCACCCCAAGACAGTATGAAGTTTAGCTTTGTTCTAGTTTTTTTATCATAAATAATACCGCCAAAACCATCTCTGCCTTCTTGGACTATTTGAATATATTTATTTTGTTTTATTTCTTCTATTCTCTTCATATCTACTCCTTCGGCATTTCATAAAAAATATTAGCTCCCACTATTCCTTCTTTTTTAGAAATATCTGTAATATGAACCGATTCTAATAATTCTTGTATTTCATCTAATATTTCTAATGCTCTTTCTTTAGTTTCATAAATTCCTAATATTTCATATTCTGTATTTTTATCAACGTATCCTATTATTTCATAGCCTTTAAAATGCATTATTCTATTTCCATGTTCGTTCATAGTGTCGTATCTATGGTTGTTAATTACTATATCATTACAACTTATTAATTTTTCTTTATCTTGACTTCTTATCCATAAATTCATACTCTATTCACCTACCACTTCAATAAATCCATCAAAGAATATTTACCATTCTTATTTAAAATATATTTGGCTATTTCGTTGGCACCATTTCTTTGGATGCCTTTAGACATCAATAATTTTATAAATTTTTTTCGGCTAATTGTTTCTGATTTTTCGATATTAACAGACATAGTCCATTGAGAAATTGATAAATCTTTATAAGGATCTATATCTTCATAAGGATATGATTGTTCAAGTTCCACAGTTCCTTGTAATTCCATTTCATTTCCCTTGTCATCAACAACAAGGAGCCTCATAGGTTTTAAATTATCTGTATGCATTAAATCTCGCCTAGAACTTTCTTTTTCTATCCTCTTTAAAAACCTTTCAATAGACTGTTTAATTTCTTTCTTGTAACACTCTTCTACTTTATCTTCTAAATATTCTAAAAAGCTAATTAATTCCTCTTTATTTATTTTTACGTTCATTACGATCACCCTTTCAATATAAATTGTTTTCATCATTTAAGAAATCGACATTATCAATATTTTCAATAATATCAATCGTTTTAGTAGTATCAATACAATCCCAGAAATCACCTTTTGATAAAACCAAAGCAGTTCTTCTTAAATCTCCTTGACAAATATAATTGTTCCAAATATATTCGTTTAATTCTCCGTTATCAAGTTTTATAACAAAATTTTCTAATAGTTCTAATAATTTTTTATCTTGCATATTTTTCCTTTCCGTTAAAATTTAATATCAATATAATTCATTTTAATTAATTCGTTTTTTAATTTATTAACAGCTCTTTTTTTTCTAGCAGATATTGCAGCTCTGCTTAAATTCAAATCTTTTGCAATTTCCACAGTATTTTGATTTTTTCTATTTATCCCATAATATCTAAGAATTACATCTTTTTCGGATTCTGGCAATGTATTTATAGCTTTATTTAAAACGTCCTTTAATTCATTTAATTCCACTTTTCTTTCTACGTTTTCACTTAAATCGGGAACGGTTTCTTTGAAAGTTAAACCATCAAAACCAGGCATAGGTTCATCCAAACTCAGCAGTTTGCCTTTTAATTTTCTCTTAGGAATATTTTGAAGTTGAAAATATTTAGCAATGCTATTTGATATACATTTTACAAAAAATGTTGTTTCTCTAATTCCCATAGATTTATCAAAATTATTTATACCACTAGCAAGAGCAATACAAGCAATATCATATAGTTCATCTATCATAAATAACAATTTATGTTTTTCTAGATACCAATAGATCAATTTTTCATTTCTTAAAAACATTTCATTTTTTTCTTGATCTGTCATTTATTCCACCTATATAAATTGACTCTCTAGCCTTTTCTATGTCTTCGTTATCCCACATAACATATAGCAATGTAACGGATGGTTCTTCGTGGTTATACATCTTCATAAGAGTTATAAGGCTACCGCCATTTTTGTACCATTGATAGCCAAAAGTCTTTCTTAAACTGTGCATACCGAATGGAAAATCTATACCACATCCTTTGATAACTTTAGGAATAATTACATTTTGACAATTTTGCCTGGTTATAGGATAAATTACATCAAAAGTTTTTCCGTTGTGAGTTTCTTTCTTTTTTTGCCCCATGAATAAGTATTGATTGCTTTTTAAATTGTAATAGTTAACATATTCCATTATCTCATCCAGCAATAACTTATTCATTCTAAAATGTTGCCATTTACCAGTTTTGTTTTCTTTGATTGAGAAGTATCCTTTTTCGATATCCTTAACTTTCAGCTGTAGCAAATCTTCAGCACGAAATGCAGAGTTGAATCCGAGAAGAAATAAAATATAATTCCTCCATGCTTGGTATTTTTTTATATCACTTTTTGCTAAATCAATTTGCAATCTCAAAAAGTCCATCACACGATTTAAGAGCTTTTTATCTTTGATAGGCAAAGTTTTATCTTTACCAGCACTACTTTTTATTCTTCTATGGTACGTTGCCATAATTATTCTTCCTATTCCAAAATTTCTAATTGATAATTTATATCTGCAGGAATATTTCCTTCAAAAACATAACTATTTTTTAACATGTATTCGTTAAAAATATTGGCAGTTTTATTGGCACGCATTTTTGCTTGTTCAGCCCAACTTTGTTTCTCTGGATCATCACTATCCTTATATTGTTCATAGGTAGCCTTATCAGTTTTATATGATGCAATGCTAGCTCTTGCAGTATCTTCTACTTGTTTTCTAGTCTCATAGAGGGTTGCATCATCAACTTTTTGCATTGTATTTGAATAAGAATTTATCAATGCTCTTCCAGTTGGGAAAAATGTTACATAGACTATAAAAATTAAAACTATAACTAACACTATTCCTAGCATTATATACAAGAATTTTTGCATTTTATTCACCAACCTTTACAATAGGATCATCCACTTCAAAAGGTATATCACTATACAAATATGTTCCGGTCCATTCAATATATTTTCCATCGGTTGTAAAGAAGAATATTCCATCATCGTTGCTTCCATAACTTCCATCAACATCTGGTAACCAATGATTGCCATCACCAACAGAACTACCACCACCGTAATATTCTTGTTCATAAAATTCGCTATCTGGAGTTAAATAACTATTTAAACTTGTTACTTTGCCATCAACTACAAATCTTCCAACTACTGAACCATTATCAGTTAATAAAACGATGTAACCAAGAGGCATATCTGATATTGGTGATGGCAATGATCTTGCTTTATCTCTCATACCATTTACCCAATATGCTCTTTTAATTAGATTATATCTTTCCAAACTGTAATCAATATCGGTTGGTGTTGGTTGATTTTCAACCAATTTATCTCCGACACTTAATGTATTATCAACATCTGAAGATGTCGAAGTCTCATCTAATTCACATCCAGTTAGTAATAAACTACAACTAATTAATCCTACTATTAATAATTTTCTTTTCATTTTATACCTCCTAAAAAACTAATCAAAATAATAATAAATACAACTATAATAATTACTGTTGATAAAATTTCTAAAAAAGTAATTTTATTCTTCATATCTACTTTTTCCTTTCTTTTCTAGAAATTGATAAAACGCAAATGGAGAGTATTAAAATCCCTAAATTTTGTAATAAATCAACGATATATTGCATCATTATCTTCCCTCCGTTTCATCCGCAATTTTATTGGTGCAAGATTCACACAAATTAATTTCCTTTACGATTTCTTTACCATAAGAAGTAACAATACTGCCTTTAAATTTTGTATCCATAATCTGATAAACTTTATCACGATATTTAACTGGATGCTTAGTAAGTTTTTCACCAGGCTGTGTTATTTTATGGCACCTATCACATTTAAACATTTTTTATCAACTCCTTCATATCAGCATCAGATATATTTTCAGGTAATCCCAACACCCATAAAAGAGACTCTATTTTTCCTTCTTCGTAAAAATGAACGTTATTATGCTTATCTTCTCGTGTTTTATAAGTAAAATTTATTTCTTTGATAATTTCAGTTTTATTTTTAAGTCCTTTAAAATTTTCATTAAGCAAATTGTTTTGTTGACTCATAGCTAAATTAGCGCTTTCCAACTGAAGAATATATTTCTTTACATCTGAAGGCAAGGAATTAAAAACTTCTTCAGATAATTTTTCAATCATTATGATCACCTAATTCCTTCAGTATCTTATTTACTTGAGCATTCTTAGGACCATTACTCACTTTTGAAGTTTCCATTTTAGGAATTTTAGTACCCCTTATTTTACGAATCTTGTATCCACCATTTGTAGCAATGTTTAGTTCTTTTTGTAACTTCATAATCTTTTTGTTTTTTTGAGTAATGCTAGATTTTAAACCTCCGATTGAATTTTTTGCTAATTTCAATTCATCTTTGAGTGCCTTGTAATCACCAACATTTTCTTTTAATAAGCCAATTTCTAAACGCAATGCAATATTATCTTCAGAAAGAACTTTTTGACTATCTTTAAGACTTTTATTTTCTCTTTCTAGATTGCTAGTATAACTAGACTTTTCTTTTAGCCAGTTCCATCTTTTAGTTTCATTTTCCTTTTCCAAATCCTCTATTTTTTGAACGTAACTAGCATGTAAATCATTTACAATTCTGTTATGCTTTTTAATGCTTATAAAAAACACATCAATCAACTCCTTCTCTATTATTCAACCAATCGTAATTAAACACATCTTCAGGTATATCTATGCTAGGATCATCTTTATTTCGCTCTCGAATATCTTTCAAAGATTTTATTCCTTCACTTTCCCAGTTTTTTAAAATACCATTAACATAGGAAAGTTTTTTAGCATTATTTATAACTGAAATTTCAATAGCCCTAATTATTAATTCTTTAGGATATTTATTTTGCAATCTCATCACTTCATCTGTTTCCAAACTAGTAATCGTGCGCGCGTAATTCTTTTCTAACAACAACAATAAACTATTATCTATATCTTTCTCTATATCTATATCTTCTCTATTATCTATTTCTTTTTCTTTCTCTATATTGTCGTTACATTTTGTTACATCATTGTTACATTCTGTTACATCTGCGTTACATTGTAACAACTTTAGATTTTCTTTATGTTTTAATCTCCATTCCCTAACTCTTGATGTAGATTCAGCTTCTTTACCAGTAAGTTTCGGCACTTCTGGTAAAAAAATAGTATCATCTTCAAGTATTTGGACCATTCCTAATTGTTGAAATATCTGCATCGCCGAACGAACAATATCAATATTCGTATCAGTAATGCTGGCAAGCATTTCGTCGTTATATGGAATAGTATCAGTAAAACGTAGATGTCCTGCAGATTCAATGCTTTCTAACATTAAAGAAATATAAAGAAGTAAATAGTCTGTACCGTTTGACATTTTTCGTATCACTTTCATTTGAGGAGACTTTAAAAAATCTTTATAAAATTTTAACCAATATTTATTTTTTCCCATTTTTCCTCCTATAAATTTTGTCTTCCCCCTGTGTTCCCAGCAATTTAGAGTCTTAGATGTTAACAATATCTAAATAAAATAAAGAATAAAAGGTTGTGTGACAAATAATCTAAGACTCTAAACTACTGGGAACAATATTCTTGGTGGAAATGATGATGCAGATATATGAACATGGATATTTGAAAGGAGGTGATTGTTTTTTATAAGAAAAAATACTATTCACCTATATATCTACATCACCATTTCCACCAAATAGTTTTTTTTAAATATTATTGTTTTTATCACCTTTAAACTCTATAATAAACACAGAACTGGAGGTGAATAAAATAATGAAATGTCCAAATTGTAATTTTGTCATTGAATGGGAAAATCCCAAATCGTGCCCAAACTGTACTTTCATATTACAAAATTATTGTACAAATCCCGAATGTCGCTTTAACCCTGAAAACGACCAATTCGAAGATGAATACATGAACAAAAACTTCAATAATTTTAAATATTGTCCAGAATGTGGCGAAAAAACATATTACTTTGAACTATTGACAGAAAAATACTAATTTTCTGTCTTTTTTTTATTTTACATATTCTCCCTCCGTTTCATCATTTGTATATTTTTCGATTTTCTTAGTTTTTAAATTCCAATACCAAATTGGGATTCTATGTTCAAATATCCTGATATTTGGATATTCTTTTTTTAACTCTTGATTCATATTGGCGACTTCTTTATATGCAGTCGCTTTACAAACTCCTAAAGCTATTGCAATATCATTAACTGAATAATATTCTTTCTCAGTCATAATTACCTCCGAAATTGGCTTATTTCATAATGTGAGCAAGTATATCCTTTATCTTGATCGCATTGAGTAGCCAAATCATTGTAATTGCTTATAATTTTTCCAATAAAAATAGTTAGAATGCCTAATATAATCAAAGTAATTATTACTTTAATTGCAACTCTAACCCATCTTTTTAGTCTTCTTTTTTTAATCATTTTCATCAAATCCTTTCTTTAAAGTCGTAGCAGACTGTTTTAATAAAATTAAACTTCACGTTTTGTGGATGGTTTTTGCAAATAAAAACTTTCAATAGTACATCCAATAGCCATTGCTATATTATATAATACTATTGCCTTAACTTTTGAGGCATCTTTTTCATACTCTATATATGTTTTTAGTGAAATACCAGACTGATTAGCAATTTCTTCTTGAGTCTTACCATATCTATTTCTTTCGGCTCTAATATTATTTGCAATCTCTTTTCCATCAATTAGATAATTCATTTTTTTCCTCCTAACCTATACCCATTATATATCCACGTTTTGTGAATGTCAATATTTTTTTCACATTTTGTGTAATTTTTAATTGATAAAACAAAATTGCAGTGTTATACTAATAAATAGGAAGGAGGAATAAGTATTGGAAACACCAAAGATTTTTCTATCCTCAAACATAAAATTTTTAAGAACATATTATAAAAAAACACAATCTGATTTAGCAAAAATATGTAATAAAAAAAACACTGCAATAAGCAATTGGGAGAGCGGAACTAGAGAGCCTAATAGTATTGATTTGGCTCGTTTAGCAAATTTTTTTAATATATCAATTGATGATTTCTTATTAAAGGACTTGAGAGAGGAATTTGCGAAAAATAAAAGTGGTTAAATCGCCATTTGGCGTTTTAATAAAGAGTTTGTAAAGGAGGTGTAAATAGTATGAAAAAAATTACTGGCATAGTTATTATTTTTGTGATTATGCTTGGACTAACTGGCTGTACTGATACAGTATCAACAGATGAAGATGGAAATGCAAAAACAGAATTTTCAATATCTGAAACCGCTACTGTAAACGATACAAAAGTTACAATTAATTCAGTTACTAGAATTGACAATGAATGTTCCTGGGAATGGGAAGGTGAATGCCAAAGTTATACTGAACCAGATAATGATTACTTTTTATTGATTGATTTGACAATAGAAAATACTGGTACTGATGAATTAACTATTTCTTCAATGATGAGTTTTGATTTAAGAGATTCTAACGGAGAAAGAGGCTCTTATGCATTACTGACTGAATCTATAACTAGCCAATTAGATGGAACTCTTATGGCTGGGGATACATTAAAAGGTCAAATTGCATTTGATGTAAAAGAATCAGATTCATATAATTTTTATTACTTAGATAGTCTAGTTGATGATCAAATAAAATTTATTATTAACCAATCTGATATTACACAATAAAAAAATACCTCGTGCGCTAACACGAGGCCGAAAAATCACTAAAATAGTCTGCTACGACTTTTAACAAAATATCTATCGATATAATGCTATAGGATTTTTCTATATCATTATATCACATTTTAAGGAAAATTCAAATAAGGATGTGATAATTAATGAATAAAAATATATATGAAAAAACTAGATATCAATCTATTAAAAGACATAAGATAAACAAAAATTACATTATTGATATAAGCAAACCATATAAAACGAGTATTAGCAAGGATGAAGATGGGAATAAAATTTATGATATTAATAAAGCCCTCAAAATAAGAGATAATCCGACAATAAAAGCAAAGAAAAAGATTGAAAAAGAAAATAAATCAGATCTTGATGAATTATGGGATAAATATATTTATGCATGTAAATATGTAAAAAAATTAGGATACAATACAATTAAAAGAAAAGAAAAAGATTATAATTGTCATATAAGAGGCAAAATTAAAAGAAATATCCATCATTGCGATATTGATTTTTGGAGTAAATTTATCGATGAATTAAATACTACAAATAAACAGAAAAATCACATTATGAAACAACTAAGAACTTTTTATAATTGGATGAAAGATAATCATCTTATAGCTAATAATCCATTTGTAGACATTGCTAAATACAAAATTGAAAATAAAGAAATGCAATATTGGACCCAAGATGAAGTAAAAAGATTCTTCAAAAAAATTGATGAACTTGTAATGTCTGAAAACATAAATATTAAAAAAGATGCTTATTTAATCAAAACGTTTGTTTTATTTGGTTTTGCTTTAGGTACTCGCCCTGGTGAAATTAGAGCATTAACTTGGAACAGTATAGATTTTGAAAATAATAAACTTCTGATTAATCATTCTATTGAATATGATCCTAGTAAATTCAAAGACCATGATTATATAGTAAATAAAGGAGATACTTTGTACTCCATTGCTAATAAATTTGGAATAACCTTTGATGAATTGATTTCTAAAAATAAATTTAGCAAAGATTACATTATTAAAGAAAGACAAAAAATATTAATTCCAGCATCTTACTTAAAATCCACAAAAAATGAATGGTCCACTGAATACATTGACATATCAAAAAAGCATTGTGAAGAAATAAAGGAATATAAAGATTTCTTATCTACTGAATTAAAATTAGATCTTAATCCAATAATATTTTGGAACTATAGTTATAACAAACCCTATTCAGATACTATTTTACGAAGAAAGTTTCATAAATATTGCCAATTAGCAAATGTTAAAAAAATAAGAATGTACGACCTTAGACATACTTTTGTAACAACAATGATGACTGAAGGAATTGAGTTATATCATATTCAAAAATTTGTAAGACATAAAGTTTATAGCACTACTGTTAATAAATATGGACATTTATCTCAAGTAATAAAAAATAAGGCTATTAATATAACCGATAACTACTTTTAACGAGAGTAAAAATGAGAGTAATTTTTACTCTCGTTTTACTCTGACATATATAAAAAATATGGAAAATATGGAAAATATGGAAAATTTAGACAATAAAAAAGCCCGTAAATACGGGATTTTACATACTTAATGGTGTCCCCTTAGAGATTCGAACTCTAGACCCACTGATTAAGAGTCAGTTGCTCTACCAACTGAGCTAAGGAGACAAATCAAATTACTTGTTAAGTATAACACATATTAGAACAAAAGAAAAGCCTTTTTTTCTTTGGAGGTGCAAATGTAGGTTTGTCAAACATAAGTGACAGAGTCACGACAAACCAACTATAGATTATTTTAACTTGTTAAAATAATCACGAAGCATTTTAATTGGAGATTTCCATTTAAGCGGTTGCATAGGGAAATTGTTGT
>DVKJ01000010.1 GCA_018716065.1 Candidatus Pelethosoma merdigallinarum | reverse complement strand
GTATTCACCAATCATTGAAGGATTATCATTATTAACTTTAAATTCAATCCATTCATTTTCTGTATTTAATTTTAATAGAGATTTTAATAAATTAGTTAATTCTTCTTCTGAAACTTTATATTCTTCTACTGCATACATAAAACCACATCCTATCAAATAACCATCAAATAAGAATTTCCTTTATTTATAAGGGTTATATACTTTTTTTGCCTTTTTTAAATTTTTCTTATCAAATAAGATTATACTATAAATGATATCAAAAATAAATGTGTTATCAAAAAATTATTTATTTATTTTTACAAGACATTCCCTATATTGATGTGTTAAAATATTGTTAGTGGTTGGTTCATATATCGATTACCTTTAATAAAGTTGTAGATAACTTCCCCCAATGGAACCAGGTTGATAATGATTCGAACTAGTAATAGTTCGTTTTTTAATTTTATGGCGAATAGATTGATAATGTATATTTAGAAATATAAACAAAAATAAAAATTATTAACTAACAAATTATATGGTAAAATAATATTAAAGTTATGAGATTTTTCAGATACGTCTGAAGAATTTGGGAAGGAACAATTTATGCTAGAAAAAAATAATATACAAATGATTGAAGAGATTAAAGATATAATTATTAGTAGTAGAAATAAAATTGCTTATGAAATAAATAACACAATGTTATTAGCATATTGGAATGTTGGTAGAATTATTGTAGAAAATGAGCAAAACGGAAACATTAAAGCTGAATATGGTAAGCAAGTGATGAAAGAATTATCTAAAGAATTAAGAAAAGTTTTAGGTTCTGGTTTCTCGGTCAGTAACTTATTTAATATGCGTAAGCTTTATGTTACTTATCCAAAATTCCAGACAGTGTCTGGAAAATTGAGCTGGTCACAATTTTTTTGATTATATTGTGTATTTTTTAGTAAATTCATAAATAATTACGATATTAGTAGAAAGATGAGAATCAGAAAAGAATAAGTAATAGATTGTTCGCACAGTTGTCTAAAATTACTTTTTATGGTAGTATATACACCAATTCAAAAAGGAGAATATTTGAATATGGCAACTAAATTAGAAGAAATGAAATGGGAATTACATAAGAAAAAATATGATGAATTGTTTGACTATGGGGTAAAACATGGTCTAATCGCCGCTTATGACAAGGAACTAATAAAAAATTTAAGACATATTTATTGTGGTGGACTTCCAGCATCCATATTATTATTACATGGTAAATTAAGTAACGGTCATTGTTATGATAGAGGAGCACTAGTAACACTAGGATTTGGTGATGATGATTTTCAAGTTATTAATGCAGATATTGATAGTTTAGGTTTAAATCCGCAATATATTGATGAATATAGAACTGGAAATGTAAACGAACATTTTGCGAATCATTGTTTTGCAGAAAGAAAATTAAAAGATGGTACAACGTTAGTCTATGATACTTCTGTCGGGTTAGTATTTGAAAAAAGTTTATATTATAAACTTGAAAATCCTAAAATTACAAAGATCAAAGATAAAAAAGCAATTCTAAGATTTTTATATTATGATTTTCAACAAGATTCAGATATAGAAAGAGATAAATATGTTCTACCTTTGATTTTACCTAGCATAGAAAATTGCTTAGTACCAACACAACCTATTTATTTAAATCAACTAAAACAAGAGTTTAAAATATTTAAGCAAGAAGTTGGTTATGATGAGGTATGTGAAGAAATACATGATGATATGAAGGTAAAAGGATTTTCGCATTAAAAAGGGGGAAAATAAAATGTTAGGAATTAATGAAATATTAAGTAAATTTATTTTAAAAAAAGAATTAACGGAACAAGAAAAATTTAAAATATTACGCTCTAAAAGAATTGATACAAAAGTTGTAGAATATTTAATGAGTAAATTAAATCATTTACATATTGAAGTGCTAGGTGAATATGAAGGCTCTTTGTTTGAATTAATGTCAGTAGGAGAACTTGAAGGATGGTGTTGGCAAACAACAGAATCTGCGATCGTATTTTTAAATGATGATGATTATATTGAGAGAGGGGATTTAAGATTTGATGAAAGAACACCAGAATATTATCATTCATGGATATGTTTTAAATTTGAAGGTACAGAATATGTTTTGGATCCTTGTTTAAGTTTATTATGTAAAAAGAGTGATTATTTAGAAATATTTGAAATTGACGTAAAAGGGAAGGTAAGTGCAAAAGCAGTAAGAGAAGAACTAATTAGACAAGTTACTGCACCTAAAAAGAAAGAAGTTATCGTTCATGGACCAGAAAATGTGAATACTCCATTATATAGAAATGGTGCAGGTTATAAAACAAAAATTGATAAAGGAAAAATCAAAAAATTAACGGTTCATTATTACTCAGAGGGTTAGTATTAAGAGATTGTGAAAAAAAGGATATCAAAAGTTGAACCTTGATATCTTTTTCTATACTCTCAAATAAATATAAGATTAATTTCAATTAGCTTTATATGTGTTTTGAAAGAAGTTGATTTAACTCTTTTTGAGCATATTTTTTAGTCATTTATTACATTTTCTTTACTTTTTTTAACAGTTGTCCTTTTGTGCTTTCTAATTCTTTTTTCGGACTATAGCTAATTACGAATTTAGTTGAGGTGTTATCTCCATAAAGGGAAGGGGTGTATCTATCTACTGTAGTATCTATTTCATATTTAATGTTATATTTATCAAATTCTTCTAATAATTTTGCTAAACTTAAATAAAGATAACCATATTTATAAATTGTTTCTGTTTGAGCAAATCCAACAAAAAAATCTCTTTCCTCGGTACCTTTAACATATCTATACACCGCAACTATTCTTTCTTTATTATTTATTATAAAATCAGTAGTATTTCCCATATCATTTGGCAAATCGTTAAAACCACCACAGAAGATTAAGTTAAAACTTAAATAACTTTTTGCCTCTTCATTCTTATAATTAGCATTTGAAATTAAATTAACAATTTCTTTTTCTGCAAATTTCGAAGTATTATCATCCATACTTTCATATAATTCTAATGTTTCATAATCTTTCACTAATGTTGCCCCACCTCGAATCATTCTTGGTGAAATGAGTAAATAATTTTTTTCTTTACTTTCTTCTATAAATTTCGTTTTTTCTTCTAAAGTCATATTTAAACCTCCAAAATCTAAAAATATTATATCATTAATTTAGAATATATTTGAATAAAATGTTGAAATTATATTGAATGTGATTAATTTGGCGATAAAATAATAGTAATGATTGATTCTTACATCAAACCTTTCGGTAAAAACTGTAGAGATAATTTTCTTAATGGTAATCAGATTGAATAAAACTCGAGCTTTATGTTTCGAGTTTTAATATTATATTTAATTATGTTATAATTTATATAGTTTAAAATTAATAATGTTTAATTGAAAAAATATTTTATACATGAATAGATATATGTTTGAGAGGAGAAGTAGATATGATTTTAATAACGAAAGATAATTTAGAATCTTTTATTCAGCATTATCAAGGGTTTCATGATAGTTGGTTCTCAAATATCAATTATAATATTAAAGAAGCCAAAATAGAAGTTTTAGTGGATGTTTTTTGGTCGGGAGAACCTACGTTAAAAGAGGATGGAACTTATGAAACGAATAAAGTAAAAGTGAAAATGAATTTAAATGGAGTAGAGCAATGTAATATTAAAGAACTATTTTCATGGGATTCTATTAATGATGTTTTTATAAAGTATATAACGATAAAAGATAAAGAATTTATTTGTTTTGCAAGTGAAGAAGAAGATCCATCTTTCTATGTTGTATGTGATTCTATAGAATATGAAGAGCTTGTACTTTCTTAATAAATTGTATAGTTGTGAGAGGTTTACATGAAAGAAGATAAGTTTAAAGAATTAGAGACCGAACGATTACTTCTTAGAAAAATAAATGATAAAGATGCTAGAATGTTATTTGATAATATTTATAATAATTTTGATTGGTATAAATTTTATTACCAATTACCATTTCATAGTTTTGAAGAGTATCAACAATTAGTGTTCAACTACAAGAATTGGTATGCGAATGGAAATCATTTTAGATGGGGAATTGTCGAAAAATCAAGTGGTGAAATGATTGGTTTGATCCAAATTCACAGTAAAGACGAACTAAATAATAATTGCAAAATTGGATACATTATTAGTTATCAATATAATAAAAAAGAATATGCAAGAGAAGCTGTAAAAGAAATGATTCATTTTGCTTTTAATGTTATAGGGTATCACAGGATAGATGCAGAAATTGTAGAAGAAAATGTAGATTCTATAAAACTAGCAGAAAGTTTGGGAATGCACCTCGAGTCTACAAAACAAGAAAGTTATAAAATAGAAAATCAATATTATAATCAAAAAGTATATACGTTGTTAAAAAAATAACCAAATTTTAGAACTTTTTAATTAAAATGTCAAGTGCAACTTTTGTGAATTTGTAAGTACTTTGTATTAGGCATTAACAATGTTTTGTTTTAAAAATTATAAATTTATTTTATAGTTGAAATAAAGGCAATGAGACTAATAAAATTATGAATATGTCAAGAAAACTTGAAAAAAGAATTTACTCAAATTTAGTATAGTTAGATACATTCCTTATATTTGAATTTGCACACTAATACTTCGTCTGTTGAAGCGTTAGTGTTTTTATTAAAAAAATAATTAATCTTTGTGATCTAATGTGTACCGATAGAATATTAACGGTAGAGAAGAGAATGATTGATTTGTTGATTCGACATGGTGTTTATAAGACCACTCACTATCACATTTTAGAAACTATGAAATTAAAAAAGTATTTTGAAGACAAACTAGGTCATTCTTTATACGATTTATTTCCTGAAGTAAAAGAAAATTTATAAGTGTGTAAGTATTACTTCAAAATGATTAATTTAGGGGAAAAGTTTGGAATAAATATCTAAAAATTATATGTAAACAAAAAAGTAAATGGAGACATTTATTTTTTGTTTATAAAATACCAATATTTAGTATGTCAAAAAATTCCTTTTCTATACCTAAAATTTGCCAAATGATCAAAAAAATCGACAAAACAGAACAATATTTTCGTATAATTTGCGCTATAGAAACCAAAATATAAATAGAAAGGAGGAAAACCAAAATGTTTAAAAAAGTAACACAAATTTTAACCTTATCTTTATGTATGATGGCCATGATTCCTATGTTACAAGTGTCTGCCCAAGAAAAGAGTAAAACGGTAAATAGTCAAGCTGAATTTAAAGAAGCTCTAGCTGATGACACGATTACAACCATTGTACTAGGAAAAGATATTGAGACTACAGAAAAAATAAATATTATGCGTCCGGTTACGATTGATGGAAGAGGACATACCATGAAATATGTAGGAAAATTTGGTTCATCACAAAGTTCTGAAAATACTGTTTGGGGTGGAATTTATGTATTACAAGTATATAAAACCGAAGCTACCATTCGTAATATTAAATTAACAGGAGGAAATGGTGGACTTTTAATTAATGGTGCTAAAGTAAAACTAGAAGGAACCATTGATGTATCTGGTAATGGTTTTGGTGGAATTGAGCTTGGTCAAGGTAGCGGTGTCGATAGTGTCGCTCATATTATTTTGACAGATGATACAAAGTTAGTGAATACAACGGAAACACCAGATAAACCAACATTATGGGTACCAAAAGACTCTACAGGATCGATTCTAGAAGTGAACGGTGTAAAACAAGAGTTACAACCATTAGAAGAATTAACGATTCAAGAAATGGAAACGTTATTCACACCAGCTGAAAACCCAGAAACTAGTGATTCTATTATAAGTTATATCATTTTAGGAATCATTAGTATTTGTACATTCTTATTTGCTTCTAAAAAAGTGATTCGTGAAAAATAAAGAAACTGGTTAATCTCTGGTTTCTTTTTTTATCAGTTTTGCATGCACAACAAGACGTTCTCCATAATCATTTTGACAAGTCGATAAAGTAAGTATTTTATCTTTCGTATTTAGACTGGTTGGGAAAATAATTTTACTACGAGTTTGAATTGTATCTAGAAAAGATTCAAAGGTTTTCGAATTAAAGTGTGTCGTTAAATAATAACTCTCTTTTGGAATGGTATAGACACTAACGATTTGCCAAATACTATTATAAGTAAGTGTTGATAATTGAATGATGTGATGTGATGGTTCTTTAAACCAATCTTCGTTTAATAATGCACGTAAACTTCCAAACATCGTTCCATCTAATCTTCCATGACCATAAATAATATTATTTTGATTTAAGAGATTAAAGTCATTACGATAATCACCATAAATCCATCCTGAAGAATTGGATGTATGATCAAATGAATGGGTAAGATAATAATCATTGTCGTTTGTTTGAACGACTGGATAATCTACTTTGGTATCAGTAACTTCTAACCATCCAATGATATCTTTATTTCTATTTTGTAGAGAAGAGAAGTCGACTTCAATAAAGGGTGTGTCTTCATAATTCCATGTTGAATCCTGTTTATCACGAGGTGGGTTTACTATAGATGTTGTTTCTTTTGTGCTTGTTTTTTGCTTTCTTTCTTTTTGTAACACTTGTTCCATTTGAATACTTTTATCTTGATCTTTTTTCCATTCTAAAATGTGAATAGATACCAAAGCAAAAAAGAAAATACTGAAAAATATGAGTGCGTGATAAAAATAAGTTTTACGCATAGAAGATCACCATTCCCTTTGTAGTTTGCGAGAATTCTTTTTGTTTATACAAAAAAACTAGGAAAACCTAGTTTTAACTACCACTACTTTTATAAAACTTCATTCCCCAGTTCCACATTTTAATGGTAATTACCCAAAAGAGAAGTGCGACGATGGGTGCGATGAATGATAATGTTCCATAATCTCTTCCTAGTAAAAAGCTAGCTGGAAAGAAAGAAACAAAAGCAAACGGTGTAACGACAATTAATATAAATTTGATGATGGAATTATAAATGGTTAATGGATATTGAGCAAAACGGTGAAGTTGAAAGGAACTCCACATAATCTCATTTGAATCCCATACCCAAAAGGAAGATACACAGAGTAGGGTAATAATCGCACCCATAATCATCCCACCAATAAAAGTAATGAAAAGGAGAAATAGAATGGTTGATAACGTAATAGAGATGTGTAAATGAAATAAAGAATAACCACAGAGAAACAAGCCTAATAATATATTTCCAAGAGAAGTTAAAGAACGAGAATTAGCCATAATACTAATTAAGGGGTGAATGGGACGTAAAAGAAGAATATCAAACGTTCCATCTTTCATATAATGGGGACCTACTTCATACATTTCTTCAAAAAAGAAATCGACATAACCCATAGCCACATTTAATAAGCCACATAACAATAATACTTCATAAAAGTTCCAGCCGTGAATCGTTTCGGTATTCTGAAAAACAATAATTACAAAGATAATTTGAATGAGTTCATAGAATATTTGTGAAACCAAACCTACGAAAAAATCAACGCGGTATTCCGCAAGTGATTTGATGGATGCTTGAAACATTTTTAGATACATTTTAAATTGATGTCGGATTTTTTTCATAATTAACCTCCATAAATGGTTACCTTTTTAATTGCTTTATTAAAAAGGAGTTTAGTGATGACGAAAAGTAGGATCATCCAAACGCTTTGTCTTAAGAGAATGGTAATAATTTCATGACTAGAATTCATACCTAGTAAAGTCATAATAGGACTATAGACGAGATCCTGAAAGGGAAGAAGATTCATAATTTTTTGTGCCCAAATAGGGAAAAATTCTAAAGGTGCGAGTGCACCTGATAAAATCGTAATTAATGCACTTTTTAAAATTTGAAGTCCCCAACTAGAAGTGGTATAAAAAACAATTAAACCAAAGATAAATTCAATAAAGAAACTAATGATAATGGTAAAAAGCATAATAATAAGAAATAAAAAGATACGGGAAATTTCAAAAGAAAGGGGAATTTGAAAAAGTAGAATTAAGACAAGTAGGGTAGGAAGAACAATTACGAATAACTGTCTTAGTACATGTCCAATCTTATAACAAAAGTAATATTTCATATAACTGATGGGATAAAGTAGTTCCATGTTTACTCTTCCAGTTGTAATATTAAATCCCATATTTTCATCAATTCCCCATTGAACAATGTGGCCTAAAGAATATGCTAGTGCATAATATAAAATTAAAGTCGTTAAATCCATTCCCTGAATCGTAGTTTGATTTTCATATATGGCTTTCCATATAAAGATGAGTACAGAAACTTCAATGATACGATTTACAATGGATAGAAGATTATCTATTTTGTAATTAAGACCACGATAAAATTCCGCACGTATGATTGCTAAATAATTACGAAACATGGATATGACCTCGATATACTTCTTTTAGTAATTCTTCGAATTTTTCTTCGTTGGTCTCAATATTTTCAATGGTATAAAATTGATTAAAAAATTCAATGATTTCAATAATTTGAATTTCATCGGGACGATATTTTACTTTAATATAGTTTTTATTTTCTTCTAAAATTTCGATCTCTTTTGGAATCTCTATTTCTTGTAAGAAAGAATGATTTTCTTTTTTATAAATGGTCACATAATCATGACTAGAATATTTTAGACGAAATGAGGTAATATTACCATCATAAATTAATTTTCCTTGATCGATCAATAAGATACGGTCACATAATTCTTCTACATCTTTAATATCATGTGTTGTTAATATAACGGTTGTATGAAATTTTTGATTGACGTTTTTAATAAATCTTCGAATATTTTCTTTTACTAAAACATCTAATCCAATCGTTGGCTCATCTAAATAAACTACTTTTGGTTGATGAAGAAAAGTTGCGGCAATTTCACATTTCATCTTTTGCCCTAGACTTAGATTACGAACTTGTTTTTGCAATAAATCTTGAAGTTCTAATTCTTGAATCATCCATTCTAGATTTTCTTTAAATTTTTCTTTTGGTATTTTATATAAATCACCAATTAAACGAAAGGATTCAATAACCGGCAAATCCCACCATAACTGTGTTTTCTGCCCGAAAACCGCACCAATTTGGTAATTATTTTCTACTCTTTGTTTATATGGAATTATTCCATTCACACGAACTTCACCACTGGTTGGTGTGAGTAGACCGGTTAACATTTTAATGGTTGTACTCTTACCAGCTCCGTTTTCTCCTAGATATCCAACGATTTCTCCTTCTTCAATCGAAAAAGAGATTTCATTTACGGCCTTTAAAGTACGATATTTAGGAGAGAAAAGATGTTTAATATATCCTTTTAAATTACTATTGTGTTCGGCAATTTTATATTCTTTACACAAATTTTTAACTTCTATGATACGCATAACATCACCATAGTTATCATACATGAAGTAATGAATAAGTGTCAAGAATTGCCGAAAATAGTTGTCAATTTTTCTTCTTTTGTTGTACAATAAATAAAGATATAAGGATGTGTTCGTATGGTTCGTGATAATATTAATATCATTCGTGATTTTTTTCGTTTAGTAAAAGGAAGCAAACTTTGGATTACTTTTTTATTTTTAGGCTCTATTCTAGCTCATTTATGTAGTTTACTAATTCCTGTATTCACATCGGACATTGTTTATCATGTAACAAAACATCATGTTCAAGCAGCCTATTTATCTATTCTTTTTTTAGGTATTACTTATGTCGCATATAATTTATTTTGGTTTTTAAACTATGTTTCTTATTCTTATAATTTTAAATATAGTTATCGTAATCTTCGTGAAAAAATAGTGGATAAAGTACTTACTTATGACCAGGACTTTGAGGATAAATTATCAAAAGGTGTTATTCTGAACACGGTTAATACAGATGTAGCCCATCTTTCGGAAATGATTGATCAGATTTGTGAAATTATTGTTGTTTTTGTCAAAGTAATTGCTTTAATTTTTATTTTTCTTAAAACGAATATTATTATTGGTTTGATTGTTTTATTATTTGAATATTTGTATTTAGAAGCTTATGATTATTGTAATGTTCGAAGTACTAAGTATTTAATGGGACAATATAAATATCGTGATAAACTAACGGATAATCTATCACAAATTTTAAATGGATTAAGTGAGATTAAAACGTTTCACATTTATGATAAGATGAAACATAATTTTAATGTGATTGCGAATCGTTGGTCGAATCAATATATGAAGAAACGTTATTATGTAAATATTCGTGGTAGTTTAATTCCTTTTATTATTCATTTCGGAAAAATTATTTTATATTTGGTGTTAGTTACTTTAGTATTAAATGGAACTTATGAGGTTGATACGTTAATATTACTAATTTCTTATTTTGAAACAACGATGACCAATACTCAAAATTTAATGACTTACTCTAGACAGATTAGAGAGTGGTCTGTTTCCATTAAACGTATTGAGACGGTTTTAAATTATTCAAGTAATCAAATGTTAGAATTTGGAATGAATGATAATGACTATATTCAGGGATTGGTTCAATTTGATCATGTAACATTCTCTTATAAAACAAAAAACAAAGGAAACATTTCTGATATCTCTTTTTGTGCTAAACCCAATCAGATTACGGCATTAGTCGGGCACAGTGGTAGTGGAAAAACAACCATTACTAGTTTATTATTAAGAAAATATAAAGTTGATGCTGGGCAAATTTCTATTGATGGAGAAAACATCTATGATTATTCTAAAAAGATATATTCAACGAATGTGGTTTCAGTTAATCAATCACCTTTTATATTTGATATGAGTATTAGAAAAAATTTATCTTTAATTGATGCGAATCCGATGCATCAAATAGAAGCATGTAAAAGAGTAGGAATCCATGATTATATTATGAGTCTACCGAAAGGTTATAATACACTTTTATTAGATAATGCGAGTAATTTCTCCGGTGGGCAACGACAATTACTTGCGATTGCGAGAACTTTATTGTCTAAGGCAGAAATTCTTATTTTTGATGAAGTTACAAGTTCTTTAGACCCATTATTAGTAGAAAAGATAAAAGAAATTTTTGAAGATTTAAAACAAGATCACACGATTATTATCATCACCCATAAAAAGGATGTGATGCAAAAAGCGGATCACATTGTTGTGTTGAATAAAGGAAAAATTGTTGGAGAAGGAACCCATGATGAGTTAATGAAAGAAAATGCTTATTACATTGATTTACAAACACATAATTATTCAAGTTCTCATAAAAAAGAAGATAGCGATTCTGATATTATAAAAGAGGGATAAGATGGACACGATTGATCGTAAATTAGAAGCATTATCAAAATCAAATTTTCGTAGTCGTTTTGGATTAAAAGAAAAAGATTTAGTATACGTGAAAGAAAAGGGAATGGATACGATTTATAGACATGCCCAAGATTTTATTCGCACTCGTTTAGCAGATAGTTTTCCAAAAAACGATGGTAAACAAACACCGATGCGAGGACATCCTGTGTTTATTGCTCAACATGCGACCGCAACGTGTTGTCGAGGATGTATTTATAAGTGGCACCACATCCCCCAAGGAAGGAAATTAACTCCTCACGAACAAGAATTTATTGCGCAATTAATTATGCGATGGATAGAAAGAGAAGTAAAGAAACATGAAAGAACAAGTTTATAAGATATTAGAAGAAAATCATATTGCCTATGAAAGAAAAGACCATCCACCCGTACGAACAGTACTAGAAGCGAAACAAAAAGTTCCTCCAATGAATGGTGTAGGATGCAAGAATTTATTTTTAAAGGATTCTCTCCATCGTTATTATATCTATGTATTGCCGGAAGAAGAAAAAGCGGATTTTAAAGAGCTTGCTAAAAAATTAAATGTAGCAAAGATAAAATTTGCGAGTGAGAAAGAACTTTTTAATCAAACAAAGTTAGAACGTGGAATGGTCACACCACTAGCATTTTTAATGAATCCATCTCATTCGATTATCATTCTTGTCGATTCTGATTTAGTCGGTAAACGATTACTTATGCATCCCATGGATAATACGGCAACGATTTCGATAGCCTATTCTGACTTTATAAACTTAATGAAGAAATATTCTACTGATTATAAAGCGTTGAAACTTGATAAGTGATTTACGCAACAAGTAGATAAAAAGAAATTCTATATTTTCGATGTTTGATAAACATAAAGGAGTCGTTTTATGAAAGAAAGAGAGATTCTTGAACAAATATTGAATTCATAAAAAAACATTTTAAACAATCAAAAGTATTTAGAAGATAAAAATTTGATTCAAGATACAATATTATTATTGGAACAACTTCCATCGCAGATTACATTAATTAATTTAGAAAAGATAAAAAATAATCTTAATGAATTAAATAGAAAATATGACGATGTATATGATTTAATTAATTTATATGATATAGTTTATTTTCCTTTTAAACAAAGACTACATCAAGAACATGTTTGTCAATTACGAGAACAAAATCGTAAAAAGAGACTAAAGAAGTAAGAAAGAAGAACAAAATCTTCTTTTTTTGGTATAATGAAATTATTGAAGTAGGTGATTCTATGAAACAAATTGAAATTACGACTAGAGTTCAATGTCCTTTAAAGGAAGCGATATCTTTATTACAAAAACAAGGATTTAAATTGATTCGAAAAAGTCGTGTTGAGGATGAATATTTAACTCAACATACACTTGATAAGTATTCTATTACAGAACTTTTATCTACTTGTGTTTTGCTTAGATATTTGAATGTCAATGAAAAGGAAGAATTTAAAAAGATTACGTATAAAAAGAAAACTTATGATCATGAAACCGTTCTTTCGGAAGAAAAGATAAATGTAAATTGTGACGATTTAGAAAAAGCTAAACAATTATTTTTGGCTTTAGGGTTTCATTCTCTTGTAACAGTAGCTTATGATGTGTGGGTTGTTTCTGATGATAAAAGAGAGTTTGCTTTTCAAGAAGTAGAAGGATTAGGGTTATTATTGGAATATGAAAATGTGCACGATTTTCAAGGTAAAGAGAAAGGTGAGATCTTAAAGGCAAAAAAAGAAATGCTTGAGGAAATCAAATCTTTAGGTATTCCGATTACGAATGAAATAGATGTAAAAAAAGCTTATGAACTAGTTAAGAAAGGAAGTGTTATAGATGATTCATCAAATGAAATTACAGAATGATCCGTTTCAAATGATTAAGAAAGGACAAAAAACGATTGAAATGCGTTTATATGATGAAAAAAGAAAATTAGTTCAAGTGGGAGATGAGATTTCTTTTACAAATATGGAATCCGGAGAAACTTTATTAACAAAAGTAAAGAATCTCTATATTTATCCCAGTTTTCAAGAACTATATCAAAACTTTGATCCTAAAGTATTAGGTTATGAAGATGGTGAAGAGGCTCATCCTGAGGATATGGAACAATATTACCCTAAAGCTAAAATAAAAAAGTATGGGGTAGTAGGAATCGAAGTGGAAACGATTCAAGGAGAATACAAATCATGAATTTATTATTAGTAGAACCAACAATAGAAGAATATAATTATGAACAAAAATTATTAAGTGATCCAGAAACGATGAATTATAATGCTGGTTATGAAGTGACCTATCAAGGATATCATTACAATACAGGCTGTATTGACTTTCCTGAAGAAAACTGGGAAGCAAAAAAGAAGAAAAGAGAACAGAAAAATTGTTTTTTTGCTTATCTTAAAGATCTTGATCTTAATCAATATGTTGGATATGTGGATTATAACTATAATGTAGAAGATCAAAGATATGAATGTGGAATTGTAATTGAGGCTTGCCATAGAGGGAAAGGATATGCAAAAAAGGGATTGGAATTGTTAAAAGAATATGCTTTCTCTCATGGAATAGAGGCTTTATATGATGGTTTTGAAACAAATCGCGGTCATACTTTATCTTTGTTTCAATCATGCGGATTCGAAATTGTTCAAAAAGATACTTGGAAAAAATTTGGAAAAAATCAAGATGGTGTGTTAGTTTGTTGTAAAAAAGATAAACAATAAAACGTTCTAAAGAAATTAAATCATAAGAAGATAAGATAAAAACTGTTTGAGATCCAAACAGTTTTTATATATGATGACGGTAGATTATAAAAATATACTTTATTTTTAAAGAGATAATATGAATTAAAAAGTATGCATATAGTAAATTCGAATTGGCTTTCGTATATAACTTTATGTTATATCAAATACAAATAAAAATAACTTGACTTTATAACAACCTATTAATATAATAAAACATGAGGATAGTAATCATATCCAGTTTGATAAGAGTCATATCTTTAAAATTGCGACATATTAAGGAGGGATAATATGAAATACAAAATGAATGTCACATTAAGTAATGGCGAATTGGTAGAAGTAGAAATGGAAAGACCAGAATTAGTATATGGAGCTACCGCATTGATAGTTGGTAAACAAGTAGATGGTTATGCATTAAATCCTGTAACTCATGAAAAACTAGAAATCATGGTACAAGAAGGAGAAAACACAAGATTTTTTATACCGGCACATATTGAAAAAGACTATATTTATGCAAAAGAACATCATTTACCAATCAAGCAAGTCGTCGCACCATATTTCTATGGAAAAGGAGAAGAAACACCAAGAGAAGATAAAGAAACACAAAGAAGATATAGTGTTGTTGGTGTCATAAAACATCATCAAGACGATCAATATTTATGCGAAGATGCAAAGGGCAGAAATTGTAAAAGTTTTGTCATGGGTGGTATTGAAGAAAACGAAGCACCAGAAGAAGCTTGTATTCGTGAAGTTTATGAAGAAACGGGATATCAAGATGTAGAAATCGATTTCGTAAGTAACTTTGTTGTTGTAAATCATTTCTATGCTGGTTATAAAGGTGTTAACCGTTATGCATATCTCAATTTTGTGTATGGACATTTAACCAGTGAAAACCGAGAAACAATCACAGAAGAAGAGAATGCTAAACACGTTGTAAAATGGATTTCTAAAGATGATTTAAAAGATTTTATTAATATAGACTTAAATAAAATGGCACTCGACATTTTACTTCATGGTGAACATGCTTATACAGAAGATGGAATTATGATTACAAACGACGAAAATAACGAAAAACCATCGATAGAAGTTAGAAATCATATTATTCAAAAACTTGGTTTGTAAAAAGTACAGAGATGTACTTTTTTATGTGATTCTTTTATAAAAGAAAAAAGTTGAAAGACATAATTTTTTTAAACACTTATGATTGAACCCATTTAAATAGTCTGAGTAATTAAAAATAGATTGATAAAGTAAACGTTTTATGATACGATGAAAACGTAGAGTAAGGAGTGCAAAATGAAAAGAGAAAATCCAGTATTAGAAGTAAAACACTTAAAAAAATACTATGGAAAAATAAGAGGAATTGAAGATGTTTCTATTCAATTAAATAAAGGTGAGATTTTCGGGTTTATCGGTCCTAATGGTAGTGGCAAATCAACAACAATAAGAACGATTATGCATTTGATTAATAAGACAAGTGGAACGATTAAAATTGATGGTAAAGAATTTGATAAAGATGATATTGTTTTAAAAGAAGAAATTGGCTATTTACCTAGTGAAATCTTTTTGTATGAAGACTTAACGGTAAAAGAAATGTTAGATTTTCATGAATCTTTTTATAAAAGAGATATTCATGCAAGAAGGAAAGAACTGGTTCAATTATTAAAATTAGATGAGGCGAAAAAAATAGAAGATTTATCATTAGGAAATGCAAAAAAGTTAGGCATTATTTTAGCTTTTATGCATGAACCTAAAATTCTGATTTTAGATGAACCAACGAGTGGACTAGATCCTATTATGCAACAAGTATTTTATCAATTGCTTTTAGAAGAAAAAAAGAAAGGAACAACCATTTTATATTCTACTCATATTTTAAGTGAAGTATCGAAAATTTGTGATCGTATTGGAATGATTAAAGAGGGAAGAATTATAAAAGAAGAAAGAATAGAAGATATGGAAAAAAATAGTTTGACTTATCTTACTATTGATTCTGAAGAAATAGAAAAAATAAAGAAAACATTAAATTTAAAAGTGATTATGGAACAAGGAACAACCATTAAATTTGTGAATCATTTAAAACCTAATGAAATGATGAATCTTCTTTCACTATTTAAAATCAATAAATTATTAGTAGAAGAAGTAACGATAGAAGATTTGTTCTTGGAATATTATAAGTAGGGGATATTATGTTAAAAAGAGAATTAAAAATAAATGGAAAAAGTTTTATGATATGGACAAGTATATTAGTTTTATTGTTTTTGATTGTCGCTCTTATATATCCATCGATTATGAATCATGATAATATTCAAATGATGGATGAATTTATGAAGTTGTTTCCTGAGGAAATTTTAAAAGCTTTTAATATGGATATTAGTTCTATTGATTCTTTTTATGGATGGTTAAAAACAGAAGGTTTTGTCTTTGTTTTACTCATAACTGGAGTGTATGCATCCATACTAGGTTCTAATTTATTGGTAAAAGAAGAAGATGATAAAACCATTGAATATTTAAACAGTTTACCAATCACAAGAAACCATATTCTATCTAGTAAGATTGTATGTGGTACAATTTATATTGTATTGATGGTTGTCATGGTTGGAATATTTAATTACATTCTTTTAAGATTAAGTGGAGATTTTAATGAGAAACAATATTTGTTACTAAGTATAACACCATTATTTTCAAGTCTTCCTCTTTTCGTACTCAATTTATTCTTATCTACTTTTACTCATAAGACGAAAAAGATGCTAGGAATAAGTTTAGGAATTGTATTTATTAGTTATTTTTTACAAATTTTATCAGAAATAAATGAAGTAACAGAATTCTTGAAATACTTTACGGTATATACACTTGCGGATATCAGACATGTTATTACGAATGTAGAACTTCAAGTTTCTTTCGTTGTGATAAGTTTAGTGATTACCTTATTATTTGGGATTGGAACTTATATTCGATATAACAAGAAAGAATTAGTATAATTTTAACGAGTGCAAAAAAATGTGATTTTTGTCAAAAGTTTGCATTCTGTTGCACATTTCTCTCTTTTGTATTATTATTAAGATGGGTGGATGTTTATGTTAGTAAAAAATGTAAGAAAAGAAATTGAAAAATATAATAAATTAGAATTAACAGAAATTATTGTTGAATGATATAAAAGAATTCCAAAGAGTAAAAAAGAAGAATATAACATTGATGATTTCATTCGAGATGCACAAACTAAAAAAAAGAAAGCAAAAAAAGAAGTTTCTTTCATAGATTTACAAAAGAAAATTACTTATTTTTTAGAATGTGTTGATAAAGGGTATTATATAATTCCAAACAAAATAATTTCTAAAAAAGAAAGAAGTGCTTGGAGATTTAAAGTTAAAAGATATTATAAAGAGTTAAATCATATTTCACCGAATTCACCAAATGGTGGGATAGCTACTGTATTATTAATAGAAATCTTTAAACGCTTAAGTATTGGTTCGGCTCGATTATTATTTGTTAATTGGGAAACTTTTAGAGCATTAGGAGTTTCACAAAGTGACTATTATGATACGTTAATGAAAAGAATTTTGTACTGTGGGTATACAAAAGAAAACTTAAAAAAATGTGTTAACTTGTTATCTGTTGATAAAGATCCATATCAGTTATCATATGATATGTGTTCGAAGTTTATATCCAATCTAAAAACAGTAGATATGAAAGAAGATGCACTAGAAATATTAAAAGAAGAGGTCATTCAATTAAAAAATCGCTTGTTGAAAACAAAAAACAATTCTATAGCGTATGAAATAGAGGTAAACATCAATAATTATGTAGAATGTATTTTAGAAATCAATCTTCTTTTAAACGAATTTGAAATGGGGATAAACTATTTTCATAAAAACTATATAGAAAGTGATAAAGAAATTAAAGAATATATTTTATTGAATAAATTAGACGAATTGGATTTAAAAAAAGAATGGATAAAAGAGTATGAACAATACATGAATAAAATAGATTATCGTGATTCTTTAGTAGAGAGATATGAAGAATTAAAAGGGTTAAGTTAGAAGGAATAAGTGATATTCTTTGAATAGAACTGTAATAAACGATTTATAAAATGAAGTAAGGAGTAAAAATGATGAAATTAAAAGATGAATTTATTAAATTACCAAAATTATTATTATATGAAACGTATTTAAGAATTGTATATGATCCAAAAGATTATGATCGTATTTCACGAAAGAAAATGTTAGAAGAAATTATAAAAGAATACAACCAAGAAGATTACTTATATCATATTTGTACAAGAAAAGAACTTGATTTTTTAAAGTATGCACGTAATAGAGAATTGAGTATAGAAGATATTGAAAAATATGAATGGGAGATCAATAGCTTAAATGATAAGTGTATCTTTAGTAGAGTTACCTTTGAAGTGTTTGAAGAACAAAGGCAAAATGTCGAAAATGCTTTAAAGAGTTATAAAAAGAATAATAAAAGTGGATTTGAAGATGTTATTATCTTTATGATTAGTAAAGTGAGAACTAATGCGGTTTTATTATCGAAAGCTTTAATCTCTCTGATTACAAGTCTTTATAAGATTGATGATCATGGAGTAAATGATCTTATGGGTTCACCCTTATTTCATTTTTATTGTGGTTTCTATGACCAATATTTTGATTTTTCAGGAAATGAAGAAGAACTTGTTTATTACAGAGATTATTATGGTATATTAGATGAATTAGAAGAAGCGCGAAAACAATATGGTATTGCTGGAACTTTAGCAAATGATTTCCGTGATGATTTTGATATCTTTTATTATGGGTTTCCGATTAGAAGAAGTAAAGTTAAAAAGATGTGTGATGAAATAAACAAAAGATTAGACAAAGAAGTTTTATTCCGCATCATTGATGAAGAGAGAGTGTTAAATAAGAGATATGATCTTTCTATATTATTGGATGAAAAATTATCTAATATCATAAATGAGGCACTTGATGAAATTCCTTGTGCGGCAATGAATGGTTTTACTCCAAATGAGTACGAACAACAACAAGAGGAAACAATCGATTTAGATAAAGAATTCTATCATATTCCTCAAAACAATGCTCATTTATGTAAAAGGGCTGCGGACCATTATTATAAACTTTATTTTGCGGTGCTAGATTATATTAATCAAAAATATAAGATACGTCCAGAAATGAAAAGAATATACAAACAAGAAGGATTAGATGTTGACGAGTTAGATGCGATTGACCAATATTTATGGGAACACAAAGAAATCATTGATGATTTCATAAAAGAAAATCCTGATCATTTCACCCCAGAAGAACTAGAGGAAGTCAAAGAATTTAAAAATGCAGTCACTAGTACAAATTTCTTTGTCGTAGGATTTGACCGTGAATATACAAAGATATTATCAGACGATGGAAAATTATATATGGTAAAAGGAATTCGTGCCAATTTAGATGAGATTATGGATCCTCGAAACTTACCATTAAATATTAGTACTACTTTATTAATGTTTAAAGGATATATCGTCTTTAAAAGCTATTATCATAGTTTTGATTTATCAGTTGGAAATGACATTAAAAAAGCCGTTCTAAAGGAAATGAAATCGGCGATTGTACATTATCATTTATAAATTTTTAAAAAAAAGTGTATTATAATATTTTATAAAGAATACTTTTGTTAGAAAGGTGGTTTATAAAATGAAGTTAGAAATTGATACAAATAAATATTATGAAGAAGTTGAACAAAAACGAATAAAACTAGCAGATCAAATGAAGAATGAATTTGAATATCAAATACTCAAACGAGGTATTAATTACTATAAAAATAAAAATGTCATTGCTGTTTATAAAAATAATAATACATATTATTCTCAAGTTTCAAGTGATAATGGTATAGATGAGTATCAGGTTAAAATAATTGAAAAAAAAGATGGTGTTGAAATGGAATGTGATTGCCCTTGTTCTTACCCATGTAAGCATGAATATGCCACTTTACTTGCCATTGACAACAACGATATTAAAGAAATCGAATTATTACCAGAAATCGAATATGTTGATTATGATTTACATGATATTATTGTAAAAATACCATCTGATGAATTAAAAGAATATATCCTTGAAAGAATATCAAAAACAAGACTAATTTTCAATGATATAGAAACATTTAATAAAAAGTTTAATAAGTATATTCCAGTACAAAAAGAAGGTTATTATTATAATCATTTGTATAATCTTTTGATTATGAATATGAGTGTTGACAATTTAATTGTCGATTATATGCTAAAAATAAAAGATTATATTAATTATAAAAATTATAAACAGGCGTTTGTTATTATTAAATCATTGATTAATGCATTTTATAAAGTAGAAAAAAATATTAGTTTAGAACAAATTGAAGATGGAATCATCGCGAAATTGGGCATGTATGCAAGAATTATTTATAGGAAGATTGAAAAGCCAGAACAAGAAAAAATTGATGAGTGGATCAATGAGTTAACCATTCAAGATTTCTTTAACGATGTTTATTTAGAAGATATGATTTTAACAATTAAATAAGGTGTTTTTATGTCGAAGGTTCTTGATGGAGTGATAGGGTTTGCGATTGGAGATGCTATGGGAGTTCCAATTGAATTTTCCAATCGGGAAAAGTGTTTGGTAAATCCATTAACAGAAATGATTGGGGGTTCTTTGTCAAGTAGTGTTGGTGGAACCAAAAACTAATGATAAATGAACTGGTTAAGAGGGTCAAAAAATGGCCTTCTTTTATTATGCAACAATTGGATTAAGTAAGCCTTTAATAAGCATAACTCTAGCTTTTAAATGTTTAAATTGGTTTTATAATAAATAGTGTCAGTGAATTTTTGCTCACCAACACTATTTATTATAGAACTGTATAATATAACACCATATATGCTTTTTGTAGTACATTGTGTTGACTTATATACTGAAACAACATATAATAAAATTAGAAATGGAGGAATATGATGGAAACTTTAAATTTAAGTGTTCGTGTTGATGCTAATGACAAAAAAAGCTTTGAACAATTTTGCAACAGTGTTGGTATGAATGTTTCTACTGCCATCAATATGTTTATTAAAGCAGTATTAAGAGAACAAAGATTACCATTTGAAGTCCGTTCCAATACTTTTGAAGACACAGTTTATGAAAAACTAAAAGAAGCAGAAGCCGAGATGAGTAATACTTCTAAAAGATATTCTAAAGAAGAAATTTTAGAGAGTATGAATGATATGATAGGGTAGTATTTATGTATAAAATAGAATTTTTACCTATTGCGAAAGAAGATATCGATCATATTATTTACTATATTTCTCATCATTTAAAAAATATCAGTGCATCAAAGAAACTTCGAAGTTTATTTATGAATAGTCTTGATTACATTTTACAGTTTCCGTATGGGAACCCCGTTTATCAGACAACAGGTACATTAAAAAATGAATATAGAAGTTATAGAGTAAAAAATTTTCTTATGTTTTATCATATAAACGAAGATGAAAAAATAATTACTATTGTTAGAGTTTTATATCAGAAAATGGATATTAGTAATCTATTAAAATAATATGGAAGTATTGGCGAGTTATTTTACGAAACCATTTTTTGAATAGGGTGTTAGTGTTACTCCCAAAAATATGATGTTGATTATGAATATAATTGTTACACATACGCAAAAAATATGGTTGCAAAAAATGTCTAAAAATAATAACTTTTTGCATTATGGTTGCAAAAAAATGACATTTATGCAAAATTGATATAGAATTAAATTGGTGATGAAATATGATGTAAAGAGAAGAATATTTAAAATATTAAAAAATTTTAAAGATAAGGAATTAATTAAAGTTGTAACTGGAATAAGAAGATGTGGCAAATCAACATTGTTTGACTTATTTGAAGGCTATTTGTTAGATAATGGTGTGGATGAAAGTCAAATAATAAAGATAAATCTTGAAGAACCAATATATCATTTAGGAGATTTTTGTTTATCTGGTGATGAAGTAATTAAAAATATATTTAATAGATTAAATGGTAAAAAAACATTAATCCGTGGTAATCATGACAGAAAACCAGTTAAATTTTATGAAGAAATAGGTTTTATTGTTTTAACACATGCGCCAATAAGTTTAGATGAAATTAATAAAATAAGTTAAGGAGTAAGATAGTATGTTAAAAGTAGAATTAACTGAAAATTATGCAGGTGTTACAATTTATGGTGATTACAATGATTTAGATTTTTTGTATGATTCAATAAATTATTTAATACATGGTGATCCTTCTAGCGATGGAGAATACACTATGCAAAATCATTTATATGGCTTTTTATATGATGTAAGGCATGCATATCAAGGACAAAGAGGAGCAATACTTATTGATAATGAGTTAAATGATTATACTAGAGAATGGTTTAAGTTTAAAAAGAAAGATATCACTGATAATAATCTATGTTTTTGTTTTAATTATCTATTACCTGATTTATTTTTAGATATGGTTTTAATTAAGCATTTTATAAGAAAAGTTGATAAAAAAGTTAATGATGTATATAATCCATATATTAATATGGTTAACTACTTCTATTCATTAGTATTACATTCTTTAGAAAATATGCTTACAGAAATAAAATTTAATAAAATAAAAAAAGGATTACTTGAATCAGTAGTAAGTGATAGTATATTTATTCCACAATGGTTTGAAATGATATCTATTGATTATGCTAAAATGAACAAAAAACAAAGAGAAAAAGAATTTATGCATACTATGGATGCAATATATAATTATGGTGATTATGAAGATTACTTAAAAATGAAAATAGATATTGAAAAACTATGTAAAGAAAAGAATTGTTCAATCTCTGATTTACATTATGAAGATTATACAGAGGAGATTGAGTGGTAATATGAAAATTGGTAGAAATCAACCCTGTCCATGTGGTTCTGGACTTAAATATAAAAAATGTTGTTTAAATAAAACAAAAGAAGAAAACAAAATCCTTAATTCTGATGATGTTAAATATATGGAAAAACATAATTTTATTGATCCATTTACATATCATGATAATTATATTCATACTAAAAAAGTAAGAGCTACTAAAATTAATAAAAAATTATTAAATATTTATGATAATAAAAAGAATTTAAGTATTAAAAATATAATTGATGATTACTTAGAGATTATGAACTATATACTAGATTATGCTGATAAAAATGATCTTCATACCATTGAAAAAATAGATGATACTAATCTTATTAGTGATTTTATGATAAATGTTATTGGAGATTTTGAAGAAGAAATATTAAATTTAAAAATAGAAGATTATGATTTAAACATTACAAACAATTACTTAGATAAACTAGTTAGTATATTAGAATTGGATGATAATACATATGAAAATAGTTTAAGGTGTAAAGTGCATAGTTTATTTAAATTAGGAAATTACGAATTGGGAGAACAGATAATATTAGATTGGATTAAAGAGAATCGTAATTCTATATATGCTTATATTGAACTTGTTGATGATTATGAAATGATAGGAAATTTAGAAAAATCAAAATATTATTATGATTTAGGAATGAAAAGAACTGACTTAGAGGATTTAGATGCTCTTGGAGAAAGAAAAGATTATTTTAAAAAATAGATAACAAAAAGAAGTGAAAAATATGATTAAACCTGAAATGTTACAAAAAGGAGATAATGGATTGTATATCATTTAAAAAATGTATAAGCACTGCTTGTACTTTTTTTGTGTCTTTTTTCATATATATAAATAGGGTGATTACATGTTTTATAAGCACATACATAATCGTATACAAATTGTACTTGTTATCGTTGCTATTCTATTTTTAGTGATTATTGCGAAAGTATTCTATACGCAAGTATTTGATTATAAAAAATTAAATGGTTATGCGGCTAATTTGTGGAGTCGTAATTTACCAATCGAAGGAAATCGTGGTATTATTTATGATCGAAATGGAGAAGTACTAGCGAATAATCTTACGACAACGTCTTTAGTCTTGATTCCTAATCAAATTGAAGATAAAGAGGAAACGGCAGAAAAACTTTCTCAGATATTAGGCGTTACTAAAGAAGCCATGTTAGAACATGTAAATAAAAAATCTTCTATGGAACGTGTTCATCCAGAAGGTCGTAGATTAGATTATGAGACAGCAGATAAAATTAATGATTTAAAATTACCTGGGGTATACTTAGTGAAAGAATCAAAACGTAATTATCCAGGCGGGAAAAGTTTATCACATACCTTAGGGTTTGTGGGAATTGATAACCAAGGATTAAGTGGTTTAGAACTCATGTATGATTCTTATTTGACAGGGGAGTATGGTGCAATTAAATATTTTAGTGATGCGAAGGGGAATCGTCTAGAATTAAATGAGGTGTATGAACAACCTCAAGATGGAATTAATATGACTTTAACCATTAATAATGAAATTCAAAAGTCTTTAGAACGTGAATTAGATAATGCGGTCATGAAATATAATCCGGATCAAGCATTAGGAATTGCGATGGATCCTAATACGGGTGAGATTCTGGCAATTTCTTCACGACCTAATTTTGACCCAAGTAATTATCAAGATTATTCTACGGAAATAACGAGTCGTAATTTACCGATTTGGGCTACTTATGAACCTGGTTCTACTTTTAAAATTATTACCTTAGCTGCCGCTTTAAATGAAAATAAAGTAGATCTTAATAAAGATCAATTTACTGACTCTGGATCGATTCAAGTAGAAAATGCCCGTATTAAATGTTGGAAACATGGTGGACATGGAACGCAAACTTTCTTACAAGTAGTTGAAAATTCATGTAATCTTGGTGGTTACACAGGAACATTTTTGAGTTCGAAGATGCTTATATAAATAAGAAAAGTCATTCCAATATTGAAGTCTATTCTACATTCAATTTGATTTATAACAATGTTATTTATTCAAAAAAT
>DVKJ01000009.1 GCA_018716065.1 Candidatus Pelethosoma merdigallinarum | reverse complement strand
TTTTAATAAACCTTCATAGTATTCTTGATTCATTTCTAAATTAATAATATTATTTTCAATGGATACAATCATATCTGATACTTTTCTTTTTTCCTTTGTATGACTTACTAAATGTTCACTATTTTCAATATGAAGATTTCTTTTCATTTCTTCTTTTGAAATATGAGTAATAATATGGATGAGGTCAATTAAATAATCACGGCAACGAGGAGCTTGTAAAACACTTTTAAAGACGATATCATAAAGGGGCGAAACAACCATTCCTTGATCTAACATTTCTTTAGATTTTTTATTTAATATCTTTGTTTGAACCATAACATGCCTCCTTTCTGGAGACACTATAACACATTCAAAATCAAGGGTCAAATGGCACTTTTAAGGTTTCTGAACAATTATTTTTACAGATATTTAAAATCTGTTTAGACAATTTAAAAAATTGGTAAAAAAATCTTTACCAATTTCTTAAATCTGACATATTTCAACTTTTTTTTAATTTTACATTATTTTACAAATTAGATTGAAGATGAGGCATCACTCTTACGTTTAAATACTCTCTTCTATCGGTATCCATATCTTTACCGTTGTTCCTTGAAATGGTTCTGATTCATAAGTTATTTTTCCTTGGTGAGCTTTAATAATCTCTCTAGAAAGACTTACGCCCAATCCCGTTCCATTGGGTTTAGTTGTAAAAAATGGCTCTTGTATTTTATCCATCACTTCTTTGGTAATACCTTCTCCATTATCTTTAACCTCCAAATAAAATTGACGATTGATCGTTTTAGTAGTAATGGTAATCTTACCATGTCGTTCCTTAGGGATAGCTTCAATACTATTTTTTAATAAATTAATAAGTACTTGTGTTAAACGATTATAATCGCCCATAATATAAATATCATCGTCGATTAAATCGATAGAGCTTTCGATATTTTTTTCTTTTAACATTAAATTGAAATGATTCATGACTTCTTCTACTAACATATTCATATCCATATAATCTTTTTCAATACGTACTTTTGAAATCGATAAATAATCTTGTAGTAATAATAAAGTTCGATTAATTTCTTCTTTTAAAATGGGTACATATTTTTCACTATGCGTAGGATTGTGAACATCAAACATATCTAAATATCCTTTGCACACTGCGATTGGATTTTTAATTTCATGAGTAATGCGAAAAAGACTCGCTTTTAATTTTTGTTCTTGTTCTAACTCCGTTTTACTAATGTAATACTTTGTAACTTCTTCACACTTTCCAAATAATTTTATCGTTAATAATAAGGCAATCGCAAAGAATAAATATAAAATCATCGCATGAGCGAAAGTTCCCCAATTTAATTTATGAAGGTAAATAAGCGGTAAAAGATAACAAATCCATTTTAAACCAATAAACACTAATGCAAATTGATCATTGTGATACTTACGTTTATGCATCACTTCATAAATCCCATAATAAATGAAATATTCAAGTCCAAAATAGTACCACGGTATGTCAAAATAATTTCTTAAATATATGACAATAACTACAGATATAATTATAGAAGTTATTCTACGACGTTTTAAGTATGAAATAATTAAGGGTACATTTACAATTACGATGGCAAATGGAAGCGTTTCTTTACTTACAAATCGAGCAAGTAAATATAAAGAAGATAAAATCGCTACATCTAACATTAGGTCGTTTTCTCTTCGTTCCACATTTCGTTGAAAAATTAGATAAAAAAGATATAAAAGAAGTGGAAACAAACAGAAAATAATATTCATAATAATCGTTTCAAATAAATTCATAATACCACCTCATTGTTATTGTACAGGAAAGCTGTGTCGAAACTTGTCGAAAAAAGAAAAAAATGACAATTTTTGTCATTTTAGATCTTTCATATACTTTTCGAACTGTTTGGCATTTTCTCCTAAGATAATTTTTAATTGATTTTCAATTTCTACAATTCCTCTGGCCCCTAATTTTTGAATGCCATCTTTATTTACTTTGGTCACATCGTGTACATTTACAATAAAACGTGACTTATTAAATTCATACCCAATAATATTAGATGCCCCTCCTAAATAGTTGATTAATTTATTTGCCTCTAAACGAAAATCTTTTTTCTTTGTACGTGTAATCGCTAATGCGATAATCAATAAAATAATAATTATGATTAAGTATTGTACATATTCCATAACATCACCTCTTTCATTATACTATGGATATTTTAAAAAATAAATAGTTTTTTATCGTTTTAATTGTATAAATAACTTTTTTAGTGTAATATATTTAATGGTGATCCTAATGAAAAAAATTTCTAAATATAAAATTGATAAATGGGTTTTAATACCCTTACTTATTTTCGCACTCATTAGTATTATAACGATTTATAGTGCCCAAACAATATTACCAAGCTATCTTCAAAATCTAGCTCTACGACAAATTATATGGTATGTAGTTGGATTTGGACTTGCCTACTTTATGATGTTTATTGGAAATGATTTTATTTATGATCATGCTTGGGTATTATATGGAATTGGAATTCTTTCTTTAATAGGTTTATTCTTTTTTGGAACCGATATTAATGATGCCCGATGTTGGTATACGATTCCTGGTGTTGGAACAATACAGCCTTCCGAATTTATGAAGATTATTCTTATTATTACACTAGGAACGATTATTCATGATTTTAATGAAAATTTCAGTAATCCAAGTTTAATGGAAGAATTCAAATTTTTAATTAAAGTAGGAATTATTGTAC
The DNA here is from genome assembly GCA_018716065.1 of Candidatus Pelethosoma merdigallinarum. Classification (GTDB taxonomy): domain Bacteria; phylum Bacillota_I; class Bacilli_A; order RF39; family UBA660; genus Pelethosoma; species Pelethosoma merdigallinarum. The sequence continues at coordinate 52,518 of DVKJ01000009.1, read as the reverse complement.
TCTTTCCTAGTATTTTAACCTTCTTACAACCAGATACAGGTGTTGTATTAATTTATCTTTTAATTACCTTTGTCATGTTATTTATTTCAGGAATTCGATATCGCTGGTTTATTATTGCGATTGGTTTACTACTAGCCTTAGTTGGTGTCGTTTTAGGTATTTATTTTATTAATCAAGATTTATTTGTAGATATCTTTGGTACTTCTTTCTTTTTACGTGTCGATCGTTTACTTGATTGGTCAAATAAATCAGGATATCAATTAGAAAATGGATTATTATCGATTGGATCTGGTGGAATATTTGGAACAGGAATAAAAAATACGCCTCTTTATTTTCCAGAAGCTCAAACAGACTTTGTATTTGCCGTATATGCGTCTAACTTTGGATTCATAGGGTCTATGTTCCTTATTCTACTATTATTATTCTTTGATATTCGCTTAATTCAAATCGCTTTAAAGAGTCGTTCGAATAAAAATAAATATGTGATTGCGGGAATCGTAGGAATGTTGATTTATCAACAAATTCAGAATATTGGAATGACCATTGGACTGATGCCTATTACTGGTATTACCTTACCATTCATTAGTTATGGAGGTTCTTCCCTACTTAGTTACATGATTATGGCAGGTATTATCTTTAATATATCCAATGAAACTTTACGATATACAAATTAGTAAACAAACGTTTACTTTTTTTGTCTTTTTATGTATACTTAAAATGGTGAGATTTATGGAATCCTATATTATTAAAACCTATCAAGATGGAAGTCAAGTAACCGTACGGGATGTTCAAAAAGTGATCTTAGAAATTGCGAAAGTAGTCGATCAAATTTGTGAGAAACACCATATTCCCTATATTGTCAATGGAGGTACCGCATTAGGTGTCATTCGTCATCAAGGATTTATACCTTGGGATGATGATTTTGATATGGCCATTCTTCGCAAAGATTACAAACGTTTTATTAAAGCTCTTCAAGAAGATTTACCTGAAGATTATACCTTTCATTGCTTTGAAACCGATCAACGATATAATGTTACCTTACCAGCGATGAAAATAAGGAAGAAAAATACTTATTTAAAAGAACGAAATCTTTTACTTCCTAATAAATGTGATGATTGTGATGGTGTATTCATCGATGTTTTCTTATATAATTATGTGTCTGAAAGTAAGTTCATTGACTACCCTTTCCGCTTTGTTAATAAATATCTCCTCATGCCAATCATTGTTTTATTAGAAAATTTACATTTTAACCCTAAATTATTAAAAAAAGCGTTTATTAAAAACGGAATCATTTATGGAAACTTGTGTAAAAAAATGAATAGTCCTTACATTGGAAATGAACTTACTTGGGTCTATCGTAAAATGAGTCGTGCGACGAAATATCGAATGGATGATATCTTTCCAACAAAAAAAATGAAATTTGAAGATACAACGTTATCGGTCGCACATCATGAAAAAGCACAAATCGTTGCCGATATTGGTCCAGATTATATGACTTTACCACCAGAAAATAAACGTTTTTCTAAACATATTCTAGATATTAATCTAGATAGTGATCAACCAAAAAAATAGTGAATACACTATTTTTTCTTTACTTTCACCTTTTCTTGATTTTCTTTTACAATTCGTCTTAAAGCTGTATAATAAACCGAATAATATAGTGGTAAATGGTGTTGTTTTAAATATTCAAAAGCAAATATTTTTTCATCCTCTGTTATTTCATGTGTCTGTCCATCAATCACTACGATCATTTTCGATTGAAGTTCTGTTTGAATATATACTGGTTGATTCTCTTTTATCTTTGCTAAAAATTTCTTGATTTTCATTTTTTCATCCAGGGTAAAGGAACCACACTGAGGATATAATTTATTAAAATCATAATAGTTTAGATTCGTCTTTAAATAATAATCTAAAATATCAAATTCACCTTTTGTTCCATTTTCTCGTTCAACACCATAAACAATTTCTTGACAAATTTGATAAACTTGAACTAATAATCCCTTAAATTCTTTTTCTTTCAACGAATTTAGTTTTTCTTTTATTTGATAATAAAGTTTTTCATTTGTTTGCTTTAATTTTTGGAAACACTTTAATGTTTTTGAATAAGAAAAACCATTTTCTTTAGCAAATTCTTTAATCGATAAATAGTCGTTTTCTAGAAAATGAGAAAGTGCATCCATAATTCTTTCATTTGCTTCTTCCAACTGAATGTCTTTTTCTTTCTTTTCATCTTGTCGGATTCGTTCCATGGCGCGCATGAATTTACCTTTGATTTCTTTTTCTAATTTTTCTCTTTCCTCCCTATTTTTTAAAGGACGATACAGACGAATAAATTTATAGACTTCATAATTTCGATTCCTATTATTTTTTAAAATTTGATAAATAAATTCTTCATCCTCACTTTTTTCTATCAAAGATAAAACTTTACTCGTAGATATATACTTATATTCTTTTTCTAAAACCAGTTGTACTTGCGTTACTTTTTCTAAGAGTTCTTTTTTATGAGATGCGTATTTTTTTCTTATATCAGGATAATGTTTATAAATAAGATAAATAGTCGCACTAGAAATACCTAGATCATATATGATTTTTTTTAAAGATTCTAAATCATTGGTATTTAATATTAAATGAATAATATCTTCTTTGGTCTTTATTTGGTAAAATGGAAAAGCATGGGTATTTAACCCAAGGGATTGGTAAGAAATCTTTTTACTCGCATATAATTCAACAATTTCTTCTTTTATTGGTGTATCAAAAGCATATAAAAACACATAATCTTTAAATGTTTGTTCATCAATTTGTTCTTTTTTAATAAAGTCTTTTTTACGTTGAAGACTTTGATATCGTTCTAAAAAATTATCTACCTTAAAAAGAATGTCAAAAGCTTCTTTCCATTTTTCTTTATCAATTGAACGATATTGATTTCGTAAACATTGATAGTGATAAAAAATTTCTAATTTACGATAATGAAGGGGTAAAAATTTTCTTTCTTCTTCACTATACGAAAGGTGAAACTGATATTTCTCTGAAAAATGAGGCAAGTATTGATTGAGTTTTTCTTCACCAAACAAACAGAAAAGGTAATATCCTACTTTCTTTTCTTCTTCTTTAACTAAGGAATGATTTTTAATAAATATTTTTAAACAGTTTTCATAACGAGAATAAAAAAGAGAGGATTCTATATTTAATTTATTAGAAAAAAATAAATACAAAATATTTTCTAAATCTTTGATGTTTAAAGATTCCAATTCTTGATTTACAAATTTAAGATAACTTTCTTTCATAAGGCCTCCAAACGCTAGCTATACTAACACGAAAGCAGATACTTGTCAAATATAAAATGAGCGACTATGCTTTGTCACTCATTTTTAATACCATTTTTTTAGATTTTTCTTTGGAAATAATTTCTTGATCTTCTAAGATACCAACTTCTTTCGTTGTTAGTGTGGTCAATCCAAATTCTTTAATTTTTTGTTTAATTTCTTTTAATTGTTTGATTAAGGCTTGAATTTCTAATAATCGTCTACTCATAAGCATTCCTTTCTATTGATTATATTTTTTTAAAATGGTTAAGAATTCGTTTTCTAATTGTTGGAGTCGATCTTTGGTTTTCGCTTCAAAACGAGCGGTAATATTAGGCCCTGTATTCGATACACGAAGAAGCGCCCATCCGTCATCAAATAATACTTTAACCCCATCAACCTCACTCATATTATAACCATGTTCTTTGACATATTCTTTTATTTTTTCAATTACGTGATGTTTTTGGTCATCGGGAGATGGAAATTTTAATTCATTTGTTGAATAATATATTGGTAAATCTTCTAGTAATTCACTAAGAGATTCGGTGTGATGAGATAGGAGTTCCACCATACGTAATCCACCATACATACCAGAATCAAAACCAGGAAAGTGATCACGAAACCAAACATGACCGGATAATTCTCCTCCAAAAATATAATCCCCACTAAACATACGTGCTTTCATATAAGAATTTCCTGTTCGATACATTTCATATTGGGCACCTAATCGCTTTGCCTCATCTTCAACCGCTTTACTACATTTTACATCAAATAAAATTCTTTTTTTGTCTGTTTTTGGTAAAATATCACGCATCATTAAAATCATATATTGATCGATAGGCACCATTCTTCCTAAATTGTCTACAATTCCAATTCGATCTCCATCTCCATCAAAGGCTAGTCCAACATACGCATGAGTTTCAACTACTCTCTTTTTTAAAGCGTCCAAATTGCTTTCTACACTAGGATCAGGATGATGATTTGGAAAGGTCGCATCACTTTCCCCAAATAATACTTCGAAATCAAGTGGGAACTGACAATACAAATCTTTCGCAAACAAACTCGTTGCTCCATTTCCACAATCAATAACGGCTTTAATACGACGGGAACCAAGGTGAATGGAATTTTTCATTAAATCAAAGTATTCTTCTTTAATATCTCGTTGATATAAATTTCCTTTTCCTTGTTTAAACTGTTTGTGAAAGGTAAAATTTTTAAAATCAACAATCATATCTCCGCATGCATTTCCTCGCTCATCAAAAGCCATTTTAAAACCATTATCATCTTTAGGATTATGGCTAGCCGTTACCATAATACCCGATGGAATATTTAAAACTTCCCATGCATAATAATACATTGGTGTTGTAACTAAGCCAATATCATATACATCGACACCAGAGCTTAAAATACCAGTGATTAAACTTTTTGTTAAGGAAGGAGAAGAAAGACGATTGTCATGGCCGACAATGCATTGTTTCTTTCCTAAATTTTGAATATAACTACCAAAAGATAAACCAATGGTATAAGCCGTATCTTCATCAATATCTTTAGGATATACGCCTCTAATATCATATCCACGAAAGATATATGGATTTATATTTTCTTTTATGTTCATTTTACATTCCCCCATTTCATTTTAACATATCTATCACGAAAAAAAGTGTCTAGTTTAGGTACTTGACACTTTTTGTCTAAAAAATGTGTTGCTTCAAAGCTTTAAAAAACATCCAAGCCACTTTATTTACAACTTTTTTATCTTCCTTGTTAAGATGTTCTAGCATTTTTAAAACTTGTTTAATTCCTTTAATTCCTTTTAAGTCTAATTCTTTAAAATTAGATGCATTGGTTGTTAGTAAAGAGCGATAAATAATATCGATAAATTGTTCTCTTTCTTCTAACGTTACGGTACCTAACCATTCGGAGATAATATTATCTAATAAATTACTTGTTGGATCGACTTCATCATCATAAACAAAATCATCTACATCGACTTCCCATGAAAAGTAATCGTGTTGCCAAACTAATTTTTGATTACTTTTGACTACTTTATATTCTTCATTACAATTTAATAAGCGTCCAATAATAGAAGTTTGAGGAACATAAGTGGAAATCATAGGAGCAATACGTTGATACTCCGGACTTTCTGTAATATCTTTTAAAAAACCAGGACCATCATAATTAAAAATATGTTTAATCCGTGATTTTATTTTATTTTGACAATGTAAGGCCGCATAAATAGCCAAGTTTCCCCCTTTGGAATGACCACCTACTAATATCTTTGTCATAAATTTGGCTTTTAACTCATTTAAATACTGAACCGCACTTTGTTGAGCAGGAACAACATCTAAATACGTCATATTAAAATCTTCTTTCCACCCGACAAAGCTATCATCTGTCCCACGATAGGAAACATACACATAATGATTCGGTAAAAGAATGGTTACGGCCGCAAATTGTTTTTCTTTATCCAAATTTGTAACGGAAACAAAACGTGTTAATTTTAATTCTTGATAACGTTTACTTTTAACTAATTGCTTTAATAATTCAACATCGTTAAACATTAAGAAATCTTTCTCACGTACATTATTTTCGATCATTTTGTGATACAACTGTTCTAGTGTTAGTACAACATCGGGATCTTTTACTGCTTTTTCAAACGGAAAATATGAAATAATCGAACAAATCAAACAATCCACCGCATTAAAGTGACGTTCTTCAAAGGTCAAATCCCCTCTCCACTTCATATAATCTAAAATCGTATGCATAACTCTTCCTACTTTCTCGTTTCATTAATCTTTCTACTTTATAATATACCATAAATACTTGGAAAATCATAATTTTCTATTTACAAACTACTGATTTTATTGTAAAATTTATATGTATTGCCGAAATAGCTCAGTTGGTAGAGCAGCTGTCTCGTAATCAGCAGGTCATAGGTTCGAGTCCTACTTTCGGCACCATTTGAAGATAACTTACGGACTATTGAACGTTCGTAAGTTTTTATTTGAAAATATAATATTATCATTTTGATTATTATTGCATTATCTGAAAAAGAATAGCAAAGCACTTTATACTACTCTTTAAAAATTTACTAATCAAAAAAGATAAGAAAACTAACTAATTAGAATTTGCAAAACTAATGAATAATTACAAAAGTATTGCTGAAGAAATCATATTTAACAAACTTATTTATATGTAAAAATCGGACTGCAAAAGCTGCAGTCCCTTAAAATTATAACTCTAAAAATGTGAGGACAAATTAAACTCTATGTCCTAGCTAGCACTGAATTCATACTCTTGCACAAATTCTATTATGAGAAAATCCCATACCCTTATTTTGAAAGGAGAAAGTTAATTTATAAGAAAAAGCAATAATTAACTATTAATAATTTTTATCGCAAAAGGAACTACTTCTTTAGAGCTATGATGTACGTTAGGCATAGAGACAAACTTCCAATTCATTTTTATATTATTATCTTTTGCATAATTTATTGCTGAATTAAAATAATTGGTTGCTCTTTCATATCGTGTTTTTCCTTGTTTTAAATCATTTGGAAGTGCATTTAAATATTTACTTTTCACATCTTGCTCCCCAGCTAATATAAATACATTTTTTGTTAAAGATCTATCTATTCTCTCTTTGTATTTATTTAAATTTTGTATACCATAAGGATAATTGCTTGTAATATCATAAAAAGTATATAGTCCTGCATTTGCACATAAATATTTTTTACAGTACTTACTATTTCCAAACATTAAAAACCTATGAGTAAATTGTGCCCCTGAGGAATGACCAAACATAATATATCCATTATTTTTAATATTAAATTCTTTTATAAATTCAATATAAATTTCATCTATATTGTGATAAATCCAATCGGATTCGTCTTTTATGTTATTATCATAAGACATCTTCGGAGTGTAAATATCTTGTGAGCAATAATCATAGTCTATATTGATTATATTTCCATATTCATGATCAGCTATAGAATAATGAGGTTTGTCAAACTCTGGCGTTATAATAATATATTTATTTTTATTCGCGGGTTCTATCCAAATTTTTAAATAATTTAGAGCATCTCTATAGCAACCACTCATAACAAATACTATTTCCATTTCGTTAATATTGCCTTCGGGAATATATGTAAAAATGTTCATATTATAATTTTTATTTTTGTCTCTATGCTCAAATATTTTTATTCTACTTAAATATTTATTATCTATCATATACATTACTCCTAATTTTTAAATCTTTATAAATTATACTATAATTATATAATTTTTTCCATACTCCCGTTGAAATTTAATAATAAATCATATGTAATATTTTTAGGAAGAGACATAGTTCGTAACTTATATGTGATTCGCACCAGTGATGAATCTGTTCGAATTATTCGAACTTTTAATATAGGAATCAATCAGAAACGATTGATTTTTTTGTTTCACATTTCATTTGTTAGGTCTGCGAATTTTTATTTAATTGTATAGAAAATTGTATTCCCATTTCTTTTTATTTTTGATAAAATTTATGTAGTACTTAAATTTTTATAAGAAAACAGATAAACTTGGTGGTGAGGATATGTATGATAAAAATAAAAACGAATATAATGTGTATATAGATGAATCCGGAGATGAAGGAATAAATAAAGGTTCGAAATATTTTATTTTGACTGCCATCATTGTAACGAAGGAAAAAGATTTAGAAATATCTAGAGCAGTTGATTTAATAAAAGAAAATTTAGAGATGCCAAGAAAAACTCAATTACATTGGAAGTTATTAAAAGGTATGCCAAATAAAAGAATGATTATGAATATAGTAAGTGAACTTGATATAACAATCATTAACGTCATTATAGATACTAAATGCATTCAGTTTATTCCGTCAAATAATATTTATAATTTTTTTAGTGGTTATTTATATGAAAGAATATGTTGGTATATGAACGATAATAATGGTGTGGCTAATATCAATATAAGCGCCAGAGGAAATTTATCAAAGGAGAAGCTTAGCAATTACTTAAATAATAAAAATCATAAAAAATTTAACATTGATACTAGTTGTATAAAACAAATAAAGATAATTCCTAACGAGAGAAAAAAACTTTTACAATTAGCAGATTGTTGCTGCAGTGCATTATTCCAAGCGCTTAAATATAATAATAATATCCATTTTGATTATATAAAAAGAATACAACATAAGTTATATTCTAAAGGTGACAATTTGTTAAGCTATGGGTTGAAATTGGTTCCATATGATAGTAATTCTATTGAACTTAAAAATTTAGTTAATTATTTAATAGCATCAAAAAAGTGAGCTTTCCCCTGACTGAAGGAACCCACAAGGCAAGCTTGCTGGTGTGAATTTATCGCACCCTTCAGTAACTCAGCGAACTACTCACTCACTGACTAAATATTATCAAAAAAATAATATCTTGTCAATTATATTATATGTAAAAACTTAAAAATTATACAAGATATGTGTATATTTAGAAAAGAATGTTATAATTTAATCAGTGGTTAATTCAAATATCAATTACCTTTGGTAAAGGTTATAGATAACTTCTCTGGCGGCACCAGTGATGAATCTGCTCAAACTCATGAGCTTTATATATATAATTTAATGTAGGACTTTACTTGTTCTACATTTTATTTATACATTTGTTAAAATAGATAGGAAATTTTTCAACTATGAAATTTGTTGTAGTGTCTTATTTCAAATACTACAATATGAAAAGCACACTGTATGGTGCGCTTTTTCATTATATTTTTAAATGTTTTCTTACTGCTCTCCAACTTCCAAACATACCAACTAGAATACCAATAACTAATAATACTAATGAAACATAGAAAGTAAATGGACTAGGTTTTACTAATTGGATAAATGGTGAGAACAATTGACCATTAAAATGTTCATAAAGGGTGTCATATCCAACGACTGTGGCAATAATAGGAATAATAGATCCCAAAGCTCCTAAGAATAATCCTTCAAAAATAAATGGAATTTTAATATTAATGTTAGAAGCTCCTACTAAACGCATAATATCAATTTCACGTTTACGGGCAACAATGGTAATTTTGATGGTATTAGAAATTAAGAATGCGGTTACTAAGATTAAAGCAATCACCATTCCAATACAAATCTTACGTACCGTATCAAATACGGTTACTAGTTGTTCCACCATTCCTTCTCCATATTTAACAATACTTACACCTTTAATTCCTTCAATTTCTTTAGCTGTTTTACTAATCTTATTAATATCTTTTACTTTTACTTGATAAGTATCTTGAATTGGATTTTCTTCTTCACTCCAATTGGTCATTATATTCTTCCAAGTTTCAGAAGATTCAATCATCTCTTCTGTAATATCTTTCTTTGATGTAAATTCATAACTTTCTACATTATCTAAACTTTCAATGGTTTCTTTCACCACTGCTTTTTGTTCTTCTGTTATTTGATTCTCTAAGAATGCGACAATGGTTACATCTTTCTCTACCAAACTAGCGAAATTATTAACATTTAGAGATAAAATAATGGAAATCGCAACAACAATTAAGGTAATAGTAATACATGAAATCGATGCCAGTGAAAGAGCAAAGTTACGAAAAACACTTTTGAAAGAGTCTCTAATGTTTCTACTTAACATTCTTAATAGCTTCATAACTAAATGTTCCCTCCTCAAAGTCTTTTACTATACGACCAGCATCTAATAAAATCGTACGTTTTTTTAATGCTTGAACGATTTCTGTATCATGCGTTACCATGATAATGGTTGTTCCCATTTTATTGATTTCTACTAATACTTTCATGATCTCCATACTAGTACCTTCATCCAAGTTTCCGGTTGGCTCATCACAAATTAATAGTTTAGGACCATTTACAATCGCACGCGCAATGGCAACACGTTGTTGTTCTCCCCCAGATAATTGATTTGGATATTGTTTTGCTTTATGTTTTAAACCAACTAAATCTAGTACTTTTACAACCTTAGTATGTATTTCATCTTTTGGTGCGCCTAATACTTCTAAGGCAAACGCAACATTTTCATATACTGTTGATTTTGGTAATAGTTTGAAGTCTTGGAATACTACACCTAATTTACGACGTAATTTGAATACACGACTATTACGTAATTTTGCAACATCTAATCCTCCAACAATAATATGTCCAGCTGTAGGCTTTTCTTCACGATATAACATTTTAATTAAAGTGGACTTCCCACAACCAGTTGGACCAATAATGAAGACAAATTGTCCTTTTTTTATTCTTAAATCTAAATTATGAATGGCAGTTACACCATTTTTATAACTCTTTTTTACACCTTTCATTCGAATTAAATCCATAATTTTCCTCCTATTCTCCACCATAAACTTCATAAGCATCCGTAACCACAAAGAATGCGTTTTCGTCAATACTATGAATTCCTTCTTTGGCTATATAATATTCTTTCGTTGGAATAATACACATAATAACTTTTTTATTATTTCCTGTAAATCCCCCACGACCTTCTAATACAGTTACACCATGACTTAAATATTGTGTAATAAATTTCTTAACAGCAGTTTCATGTTCGGTAATAATATAAAAGGCTTTTGATTCAGATATACCTAAAATAACTTTATCTGTCATAATACTAATGATATAAAGTAGAATAATAGAATACATTAATACATCCCAACCTAGTGCGAAAGCACCAAATAGAATGATAAATCCATCGGTAAAGAACATAGCATTTCCAATAGACATTTTAAAATATTTCGCAAAAATTTGATTCAAAATATCTGTTCCCCCAGTAGTAAATCCTGATTTGAAAATGAGACCATATCCAAAACCGCTAATGACAGCTCCAAAAATCGTAAGTACCAATGTATCATCAATATTTAATGTAATATAATTAACAAGAGGAACGGTTAATTTTACGATAATTGGATATAACAAAGATCCTACTACTGAATTCATCGTTTTTTCTTTACCTAATAAAATAAAACTTAACACAAGTAAAATAAGAGAACCTACTAGAATAACTACCGATGGGTCTAATTGGTATAATTTATTTAAAATAACACCAAATCCACTTACTCCATAAATTAAATTTTGTGGTAATAGAAATAAGTTAAAAGATACAGAAACTAAAAATAATCCCAATATAAAGGTACTGTATCGTTTTAATCGATCTTTTTTATATATTTTTTTTATAATATTTTCTTCTATCTTTTCTTTAAACAACATACTACTTTCTTCCTCTCTTTAAATTGGCATAAATAAAGGAGTCTATGGAACCATCCAATACTTTATACACATCTGATACTTCTTCTTTCGTACGATGATCTTTTACTAATGTATAAGGGTGCATCACATAACTTCTAATCTGCGATCCAAATCCATTTTCACTCAATTCTCCTTTAAGATTTTTTAATTCTTGTTCTTTTTTTTCTAATTCCAATTGAAACAACTTACTTTTCAACATTTCCATACAACGAGCTTTGTTTTGAATTTGACTTCGTTCATTTTGACACGTTACAACTATTTTAGTAGGTAAATGAGTAATACGCACCGCACTATCCGTTGTATTAACACCTTGTCCACCATGACCACTACTACGATACACATCTATTTTTAAATCTTTTTCGTCAATGTCAATCGCAATCTCTGTATTTTTAAAATAAGGTGTTACTTCTACCGAAGCAAACGAGGTATGACGACGAGCATTGGAATCAAAAGGCGATATACGAACTAACCGATGAACACCCTTTTCATTTTTTAAATATCCATACGCATATGTTCCTTTTACTCGCACGGTAACACTTTTAATTCCTGCTTCTTCTCCTTCTTGAAGATCTAAAACCTCACAAGTAAAAGAATGATTCGTACACCAACGTGTATACATACGATAGAGCATACTAGCCCAATCACAAGACTCTGTACCTCCAGCACCTGGATGAATTTCTAATAAAGCATCTTCTTGATCATAAGGTTGATTTAATAAAACGGAAATTTCCAATTCCTCTGCTTGTTTTTGAATCGTTGAAAGTTCTTCTTCCATCAATTCTTTTAATTCTTCATCGACAGAAGACTTCATTTCTTCTAATAATTGTAAATTTGTTTCCAGTTTTTCTAGTACTTCTTGAACTTCAGATAATTGATTTTTTAAACGATTTAATTCTTCAATGACCTCTTGACTATGGTTTGTATCATCCCAAAATCCTGGCGTATTCATCTCTTTTTCTAATTCTTGAATTCGCTTTTGTTTCTTTTCCGGTTCAAAGAGACCTCCATAAATCTAATATTTCTTGTTTGTATTTTTGATACTGATTAATTAATTCATACATTTCCATAGTATTACCTACCCTCTAGTCTTATAACATTATAACATTTTTTTACTCTGATATCTAGAACTTCATTAGGGAAACTTTATTTTTTAAGAAAAAAGTTTTATAATGATAATAGGTGATGGTAAATGAATAAAATAGATTTGTTTCATTCTTGCTTAATTTTTATTCACGGTTCTTTTGAAGGTAAAGAAAATGTTCCTTATATTTATGATGGTTATATCTGGGCAGATAACCGAAATCCAGAAAATCTATCACATTATGAAATTTTTAATGATTTCTTAAATTCTTGGGAATCACCCCATTTTAAAACAAGAGATGGTAAAGATTTAGCTTTTTCTGATTTTCCATCTCAGGACCCCACTTTATTCTTTATTGAACTTGCTAAACAGGGACACATTGTGATTTATAATACGAATTTGAGTAAGAATCAACCGAATTACTTAATGTTTCATCCTTGTGTTTTATCACCAAAACAAAGAGAAATTCTAACCAGTAGTTTTCTTGAAATTATTTCTTCTTCGATTGAATTTAGTGCGGTGGATGAAAATGGAAATGTATTCCACAATCCTCTATTTCATGAAAAATATAAAATTGCGGAATACTTAGGTCATCTCATCAAACAAAATCCGGTACAAGAAATTCAAGGGAAACAAAAATAACAGAATCAATATCCTGTTATTTTTTCATATATTCTAAAACAAAATAAGGGGCTTCTGGTGCACAGTAATTTTTTAAATAATCTTGTTTTTTCGTAAAATCATTTATAGGACGATAACGTTTGTTTTCTTTTTTACAAAACCCTTTTAAACGAAGTTTTCCATATGCCCAATCTCCGACAATATAATCAAAATCATCAAAATAATCTGTCAACTTTTCCTTAACTACTTCTAAATCAAATGCATTTTTATATTCTTCCACCAAACGGTATGTTTTATTGTTTATTTTGATCATGGTTTCCCTCCCCTTTCATTATATCACTTTATAGTAGAAATAACAGGAGAATTTTCTTTAATACCCGTAGAATAATAATTAGGTACTTGACCTTCAATCATTTTAACAGCTAAAGGTACTTCACTAGAAACTTTAATTTTTTTCGATACAAAAGGTAGTAATACTTGTTCTTCCACTTCCATTTGAATGGATATTTCAATGAGTGCGTTATTAATACCATAATTTTTTACATTTGTTTTTAAATAACTATTTATATTCCCACTTAATTGTAATCGAACGGGAATAGAAGGTCCCATATTGGCAAGTAAACTATTGTTAAACACCACACCAAAAGGAATTTCATATATAATTCCTTTTTTTAACTGTTCTTTACTTTCATTTCGAAGTAAGAATTCCTTTTGATTTAAAACTTCCCACTCCCCTTCTTGTAAGGCCAGTAATTGTTTCCACACATTCTCATTAATATCCTTTAATAATTGATTCACTTTAAACGTATTAAAATCAATAGACTTAATAGTATCTTGACTTTTGGTTGTTACATATAGTTCATCCACTTCCGTTTGATTGATAATATCATCTGTAATGGCTTCATTCATCATATATAAAGAAATACTTTTTACTTCTTCTTCCGCATGTTTCATTAAAATAGGCGTAATGGAAAGGTGTAAATAATATAATAAAAAGCTTATCAAAAAGAAAAAGGAAAACAAAAGAACAAATATCTTTTTTCTTCTTGTCCATCTTTTGTGATAAAAACGTCTTTTTCTTCGATAAACTCTACGCATACGATCACCTTACTTTTATTTTATGTTTATTTTTTCATATTTTGTAAAGAATATAGATAAAGGTGATCAATATGAAAGCAAAAGAGTTAATGAATTCTAATATCTATTATGTACATTCAGATGATTCTCTATTAAAATGTGCGTCGATTATGAAAGAAAATAAGATCCATTTTCTACCTATTGTAAATAATGGAAAAGTAATAGGTACCATTACCGATCACGATCTTTGTATTTATGGTATTACTGAAGAACAAAACGTTCATAATCCTGTGGAAAACGTTATGAATCGAAAAATACATACAGTAGATGTATCGGATTCATTAGGTACGATTCTTTTAGTGATGCAAGAAGAAAAAACTCAACACTTATTAGTTCATCAAGATCAAAAAGTTGTTGGTGTCCTTTCTTATCGTGATCTTCTCCATTTAAATCGTAGTCAAGATCCCTATATTCTAACACTAAAAGAAATCTATAAAGATACACCAATGATCGTAGAAAGAAATCAAGAAATCGATGAGTTTTATTTGTAAAAAGAGGTTAGATAGAAATTAAACTTTCTACTAACCTCTTTTTATTAATTTCATTTTATATTTCATATGGAGAATTAAATGTTCCATTTCCAGATGTAATTTGAACATCAGGGCCAATCATAATGACTGGACGAACACAGAGAGAAGTTGAAGCAGAGTAAGCTTCCATCATACCATCAAAATCCATTGACCAATCTTGAGAACTATATACATAAGGAGTAGCTGTCCAATATGTTTGAACATTGTTATAACTATTATCTACTGTATGATACTTTGAAAGGATTGTTTCACTTTGTGCGGATAACATTTCTCCTACTCTTATTAATCCTACTCTTCCTTCATACGGGTTACCTTTACTTTCTAGATTTGTTTTATAGTTATCTCCATAATCAAAAACATTCCCGCGATACCATGTTGCCCTTACTAATTTATTTTTATCTATCTCATTATTATTACTAATCCAATTAATGAACGAATCCTCATTTATTACTGTACATAAAGTACAACCATTATTATCATTGGCATCATAAACCATTCGTTCTGTACCTTCTATCACTCCATTATTATTGCTATCATAATATCCATCTAAGATTAATTTTGTTCCTGCACCACTTGTTTCAATGACTCGATAATTTCTTCCGGCATACGTTACATATTCTCCTACATGACTATTATCTTTTAAACTTCCTGTTACATCATTTACTTCTCCGATCAAGTATGGATCCGTTAGAGTACCATTACCGGAGGTAATGGTCACATCGGAGGAAATCCCTACTACTGGGCGCACACCATGTAAAATACGATTTATTCCAGCATAGTATAAATGATTACTGGTACTAGATGCCCATATATTCGATATACTATGAGGTGTTAATGTATAATATAATTGTGAATTGACTAAATAATTTGAACTTCCGCTGGCTAAATTATATTCATCTAGTGATAATAAACCAACACGTTTCTGAACACTTGATAAATTATTGGTACAAGTTGTTCTTGAAGAAGTACTTTCTGTAGTTGTTTCACTACACCATATTTGATTTACTAATAAATTTTTGTCTTTTAACTTTGAATAAAAATCATTATTTAACCAATCATTCACATAGCTATTGTCGTAATCTTGGGCATTAGATCCCCATGGAATCGTCGTGACATTTTCTTCCGTAATCATTCTTATACTTCCATCCGCATTCTTTCCCATGATTCGCCATAAGAATCCATCAAACCAAATATAGTTAGAATCTTGACCACCTTTTAAATACATTCCATCCATATAATTATAGGTTCCTTCAGTACTAGAGTCTAATAAATTTTGTGTCACACGGGCAAGTTTAATTTCACTTGGTGATGTGGTTCCTGTATCTTGAGCAAAATCTATATCTAATGTTAAATCTTTATTCGTACTTGGAATGCTCGTTGATGAACTATCCCAATTTACTTTTACCTTAAAAACTTTGGATTCAGTTGCTCGAAGTTTATCATTCACCTTAATATCTTCAATACTAAATTTAATATCTGTTGGTTCTTTTTGATTGGCTTCTTCTATTCCGTGAATACTTTCTACATAAGCATCAATATTTCCTCTGTTTTCCACTGTAATCAAATATTCACCATTTGAGCTTGGCTTACTTAAATCGATTGTAAAGCTGGCCGTAGTAGAGTCTGTGATTTGTTTGTTAATCGTTGTCGCCCCATTCATCGTTCCTTCTTCAATATTAGTAAATAAAATATTGAAGTTAGATGTAATCCCACTCATTCCTTGAATATTTAAGGTTTTACTAAGTACAGCGTAACCTATAGATAAACCTATAATTACTGCACATAATGTTCCAATGATCATACGCTGTTTTTGGCGTGTACGCATAAAATCCTCTCCTCTACTTCTATTATGGTTATTTTCCATCCTACTTATTCAGTATACAAAAAGAGAGGGGTTATTGTCAATACCAATAAATCCCTCAATTATTGTAATTGTTTGCAGATGGAACATTATTTATATCTAAATGTATACGTTATTTCTAAAGCAATCGTTGGATCGTTCGCAATTTCTTCTAAAGAACGTCCCATTTTCTTTTCAAAATCTTCTTTAGAAAGTGATTCATCTAATTTAATTAAAGAATAGATGTCATATTTAATACGATATCTAGAGTGTTGATCCTCACGTTGCTCACGATAATAACTATTTTCACTTGTTACTGTACTTTCATCACGCCATGAAGTCCAATTGGTATACTCTAATGTTTCTTCATCACGATATGGATAACGCTCTGTTTGTCTACTTGTTAAACTGGTATATTTACGATCACAATCATTACGCCAACGCCACATTTCATCACGATAACGGTACATTGTTACAGATTTTCTTTCTCTTTCTGTATATTTTGGAGAAGGTTGTTCTGGTGTATATTCTCCACTGTTGTAATATATTTTTTCTCCACCTTCTTTATAATACCAACGATATCCGGTTGTACGTTCAATATGACGATAATCTTTTTCATCTGGATAATTGATAGACCATTTTGACCAATCTGAATATTTTACCGTACGTTTATCTTTTTCTTTATATCCAGCAGGTTGTTCGCTCGAAAAAGCACTATATGCACAATTATTATTTTGATAATAACGCCATTTCTTGTCTCGATAAGAGTAATATGTTTTTTGTTCCTGTTCAATTGTAACTACTACTCCTGTAGATGGTATCTCTGGTAAAATATCTTCATTCTTTGGTAAGTAGGTTCCATATTTTGATTTTTTAGTACTTACTTCACTACTTTCAATATAATCTGTGTACTTTGTATAATAAGTCGCACGATCATAGTAATTATAAGTTGCTTGGGCATCTACTACATGTTTGTCTTCATCATATTTATCGGTTTCTTTTCCCCAATCTTTATAACGACTTGTACAATATCCACAGTTTTCAATTTCTACTGATTTTATATACTCTTCTTTATATTTTGTTATGGTTACTGTCGCACTTCCCACTTCCTCTTCATAAGTTAAATCACTATTTGTGATATAATCTTCCTTTAATAAATCACTAGATGAAACTTTAATGGATTCCCCACCAACACTTGGAAGTAACTTCTTCTCACTCGCATATTTATAAGCCGCATCTAAAAGTGTATTCTCCATCTTGTCACACGCATTGTTCTTTTTAGCTTTTGTTACAAGATTGGTAATAATTAACACTAAAAAGATAACAATTAAAATGATTGCGCCAATCATCATTATTTTCTTTTTATCAATTTCTTTTTTTACATATGGTGTTCCGTCTTCATTGACGTATCTTTCTCCGTGTATCATATATTCACCCCAAATCATTATTATCATAACACATCTTGGTTAAACAAACAAGTAATCCTAAAACAAAAAGAAAGAATAAATCCTTCTTTTGTTTGACAAAAATACATAATCATGACATAATTTAATTGGATATCTTAATCTTTCAAACGATAATTCGTTGTTCGTTTGGATTGATAAACCCTAGGTGGTACAGAGTGATGGGTAATATCATCTTTGAAGAGTTGATACGGTTCAATATGAAGCGCAGTAGCTAAACGCTCAATCTTAGAGAAAGATGGACTATATTTTCCATTTTCTAAATCACTGAGATATTTACTATCGATATTGACAATTTCTGCAAGTTTTTCTTGTGATAAAATTGCTTTATGTCGATAATATTTGAGATTCTTTCCAAATGTATCTTTTAAACTCATTTTAACCACCTGCTAATATAATGATACATTTTTTTAATCTTATTCACTAGGGTGTGAGGCACGGAGAAAGGATGTATAAAATGAAAAAAACTCGTTATATAACACTAACGAAACTACGCAAACAAAATCACTTATCTATGGTTGATATTGCGAATCAATTGGATATTAGTACTGCTTACTATTGTCAATTAGAAACAAAGAAAAAACGCCTATCTTATGAAATGGCTATTCGTATTGCGAATGTCTTTCATTTAATGCCGGATGATATTTTCTTTGATGATGAAAAAGAAAGTTTAAAATAAAAAGGACCTCACAGTCCTTTTTTGTATTTTTCACATTCTTGATTCATTTCTTCTACTAAAGTATCTACTTGTTCAAAGTTTTCTAAACGAACACCACTCGCGTAGATATGTCCACCACCACCGAAATGAGTAGCTACTTCATTCACAATAGGGCCTCTAGAACGTAGAGATCCGCGAATGGTTCCTCTGTTTTTATCTTCTGTAAATACCGCCCAAGCTAAAATCTCATCAATGTAATTGAAATTATTTACCATATTCCCTGCGGTTGCCGCATCTACATGATACTCTTGTAAAATATCATTGGTGATCTTAATATAAGCAAAACCAGCTTCCGTAACCGTTAAATGTTCTCCAATATAACCTTGAAAACGAATTTCTTTTAATGGTCGTAAATAAAGATTCTCATATAAATTGGTAAATGAAATACCTGTTGTTTTTATTAATTTAGATACTAAATCAAATGTTTTAGAAGTAGTATATTGAAATAAGAAACGATTGGTATCCGAAACCAAACCTAAATATAGTCGTTCTGCCGCGTATGATGTCATGGTTAATTTGGTTTGAAACACGAGTTCCATAATCATTTGAGAAGCACTACTTGCGGTATCATCTATCCATTCATAATCACAGAACGTTTCAATATAGGGGTGATGATCAATCTTGATACGATAAGAAAAACGCTCAGGATCCACTCCATCAATTCTTTTTTTATCTGGTAAATCTACTACAATCAACAACGCATCTTGATAGTATTCTTCTTGCATCTTATCTAAAGTTCCTAAATAAGAAAAACGAGAAGCAGGATATCCTACCGCATAAACTTCCTTTTTAGGGAACGTATTTTTAATAATATCTCGTAAAGCAATCTGTGCACCTAAACAATCTGGATCTGGTCCTACATGGCGGGCAATGACAATACGATCATATTGTTTTATTTTTTTGTATATAAATTTGTATTTATTTTGAAACATAGAAACACCCTTTTCTACTTATTATTGTAACGAATATTGTATTTTGTGTCAAATAAAACACATCTAAGATGTGTCTTATTTTGAAAGTTCATAAGTATCACGAGCAATCATTAATTCTTCATCCGTTGGAATTACATAACAAGGAATACTTGAATCTTCTGTAGTAATTTTTCCTTCTTTTCCACGAATATTGTTTGCTTCCTCATCTACGTGTACACCTAGAACTTCTAATCCTTCCATGATTTGACGACGAGTAGATACAGAGTTTTCACCAACACCTGCAGTAAAGACAATCGCATCACAACCATTCATTTCTACATAATATTTGGCGATGTAATCAATAATACGACGAACATACATCTTTTTAGCTAAAGCACAACGTTCATTTCCACTTCTTACACCATCATCAATATCACGCATATCACTACTTACACCTGTGATTCCAAGAACTCCACTCTTTTTATTTAGAATGGTATCCATTTCACTGGCAGATACACCTAATTGATCCATCATATAAGTGACAATAGTTGCGTCCATATCTCCACAACGACTTCCCATGATAAGTCCAGCATTTGGTGTTAATCCCATAGAAGTATCTAAACATTTTCCATTGACTACCGCACTAATACTAGCTCCATTACCAATATGACAAGTGATAATCTTTGTATCATCACGACCTAATAGTTCATTCATACGGTTTGCGACATATTTATGACTCGTTCCATGAGCACCATAACGACGAACTTTATAGTCGGTATACCATTCATAAGGAACCGCATAAATATAATTTTCTTCTGGCATCGTTTGATGGAAAGCGGTATCGAAAACCGTTGTTTGTACGGCATTAGGAATAACTTCTTTTGCTGCCTTAATTCCAATAATCGCAGCTGGATTGTGAAGCGGTGCGAGTACATTTAACTCTTCAATCTTCGCAATCACATCATCGGTCGCAACCTCTGTTTTGTCGAAATAAGCTCCCCCTTGAACCACACGATGTCCAATTCCTTTAATTTCATCTAAACTTTCTACCACATGGTTGTTTTCTAACTCTTGAACCAAATATTCAAAAGCCACTTTGTGATCTGGTAGATCGACTTCTTTACGAATTTTTTCTCCATTTATTTTAATGGTATAAAAACTTTCGTGAATTCCAATTCTTTCAAACACACCAGAAATTAATACTTTTTCTTCTGGCATTTCATACATTTGGAACTTCAATGATGAACTTCCGGCATTTACGGATAATACTTTCATAACTTTCCTCCTATATCTCATATTCTTCTAGTGATGCATTGACAGATTGATATCCTAATAGATTTCCATCTTCTGGAATTCCATTAAAATAGTAATACAAAACACGTACAATCCCACTATGTGTCACAATCAGAATATTTTTATCTTCATAATTTTGTTTTAAATCATGAATAAAATCTTTTACTCTACCGAATAAAGAACCAACAGATTCTGCTTGATCATATTGTTTATTAATCTTAATATTCCAATACTCTTCTATATTAATCTCACTTCTACTCTTTCCTTCAAACTCACCATGATTACGACTTTTTAAACGATCATCAAAAATGATTTTTGATTTTGGATATGCGAGTATAGCAGTTTCCAACGTTCTTTTCTTTGGGGAACAGAAAACCATATCGATTTGTTTTTGTTCCAATGTTGAATTTAAATTTAATGCTTGTTCTTTCCCTTTTTGATCTAATATGGTGTCCATGTTTCCTTGTAACATTTCAGAAACATTTTCTTTGGTTTCGCCATGGCGTACAACAAATAGTTTCACTATTTATCCTCTGGACGCATTAAAGGGAATAGAACATTATCTTTAATATTTGGGGTATCTGTTAATACTTGAACGACACGATCAATACCAATTCCCCAACCAGAAATTGGTGGCATTCCAACTTCCATCGCTTCAATATAATCCATATCCATCATCATAGCTTCTTCATCACCATCTGATTTCAAACGAGCTTGTTCTTCTAAACGACGTTCTTGTTCTTGTGGATCCACTAATTCTGAATAACCATTAATGATTTCCGCACCATTAATGACTAATTGGAAACGATCGGTAATTTCTTTATTCTCATCATTCGCACGAGCAAGTGGTGATAAAGCAATTGGATGTTCCGTTAAGAAAACAGGTTCAATCATATAAGGACGTGCGACTTTCTTATAAAGAACATCAATTAAATTACCATATCCAATCGTATCTAAATCCGCATCTGTATCTAGTGTAATACCACGACGTTTAATCTCATTTAATAATTTTTCTTTGTCATTAAATTCTAGAATATCGATATCTACATATTTTAATAATACGTCTCGGAAAGATACTTGTTCCCATTTTTTTGAAAAATCAATCGTTTTATCACCAATTTTTACTTGTAAAGAACCAAAGACTTTTTGAATAACTGTCTTTAACATATCTTCCATTAACTTCATATTATCTTGATAATTTAAGTAAGCACCATATCCTTCCAACATCGTAAAATCTTGTAAGTGGGTAGAGTCAATTCCTTCATTACGAAAACATCTTGCGAATTCAAATACTTTGGTAAATCCTCCGACAATCGCACGTTTTAAATAAGTTTCTGGTGCGATTCTTAAATAGACATCCATATCTAAAGCATTGTGATGAGCAATAAAAGGTTTGGCAAGCGCTCCACTCGCTTTGTTACTAAGAACTGGTGTTTCAATTTCAATATATCCTTTATCTTCTAGATAACGACGAATTTCTTTAATAAATTCATATTTCATTAAGAAACGTTTTCTTGTTTCTTCATTCATAATTAAATCCAAATAACGTTCTCTGTAACACAACTCAGGATCCGTTACACCATGGAACTTTTCAGGAAGTGGTTTTAAAGCTTTTCCTAAAAATTCAAAAGAGGATACGCGTAACGTTTTTTCTCCTGTATGAGTTGTAAAGATTTCACCTTCCGCACCTAAAAAGTCACCAACATCTACTAGCGTTTTAAAGAATTGATATTTCTCTTCACCTACTAAGTCAATCTTAATAGAAATTTGTAAATCTCCTTCAATATCACGTAAACGAACAAAACTTAATTTACCCATTTTACGCATAAATACAATACGTCCAGCTACACGTACTCCTTTTGTTTCATCCGGAAGTGTACTTGCCTCTTTTAAAGAATGTGTCACTTCATATCGTTCTGGATATGGGTTACAAACTTTTGAAATTTCTTTTAACTTTTCTCTTCTTACTAATTCTTGTTCACTAAATTGTCTCATAATTCACCTCTATTTTTTATCTCTTGTGATTACGGTTCGACTCCATAAGTCTTGTAATCCACGATGGTCTTTTCTATATAGTACCATAAAAAAGCTAATTACAACCAAAGAAATTTGAATAATTGCAAAAATTATATTAGTTAAAAAGTACGCAATACTTGGAAGAACATAGATTAATACTAAACTTGCAAGTAAATATAACAGTCCACAAGTAATCATACTACGTACTAATAGGTCGTCTACGCTAAACTTTCCATCCTTAGATTCATACTTTAATCCCATTAAATACATCCCAAATGTTTTCTTCGTTTTAAATGGAATAATGACGAAATATACAATAATATAAACCGCATTGATTAAACTATATAAAATACGTTCTTTATCTAGTTCCTGCATAATACTTGCGACTCTGGTTAAATAAGAACCAAAAGAAATATTATTACTAAAGAGTAGATCATTTACATGGTCAAACTCTTGATTTAAAACTGTAATATTATGACTTTCTGGAAGAAAATAATAAATCAGCATTAAGATCCCCATTAGTACCATCATATCAAATAAATAAGCAACAAGTCTTCTTTTCATTCCCACACTATGCATGAATATCCCTCTTTTCTTCTATAAAGTGATCGATGAGATCATAAAATGATTTTTCATCTTTCACATGACATACTTCTTGTTTCAAAGAAGAACATCCTGAAATTCCTTTCATATACCAGGCTGCTTGACTACGAATTTCTAATAAAGCAATTTTTTCATTCTTTGTTTCTACTAGTAAACGAAAGTGTTTTTTTAACATTTCTAGTTTTTCGATCCAAGATACTGGTGTTGGTAAAACACCATGTTCTAAATAGTCCACGACTTCTTTAATGAGCCACGGATTACCTAAAGCTCCTCGTCCAATCATAATAGCGTCACATCCCGTTATATCTAACATGTTCTTCGCATCCGCATAGGACTTAATATCCCCATTTCCAACTACTGGAATGGATACCGCTTCCTTGACTTCTTTGATAATCTCTAAATGAACTTTACCACTATACCCTTGGGCCCTAGTTCTTCCATGAACGGTGATCGCACAAGCCCCTGCCTTTTCACATACTCTAGCAATCTCTACCGCATTGATATGTTCATTATCCCAACCACTACGAATTTTTACGGTAACAGGAACCGATACACTTTCTACGACTTTAGAAACCATTTCGTATACTTTATCAGGATCTTTTAATAAAGCACTTCCAGCCGATGCACGCACCGCGACTTTAGGAACGGGACAACCCATATTAATATCAATAAGGCAATGAGGATATCTTTCCTCTACCATATGAGCAGCCTTAGCCATGACATCAGGATTAGAACCAAACAATTGAATTCCAACAGGCATTTTAATTTCTTCCATTCCCTGTAACATATCCCATGTCTTTTTATTATCACGAATAATCGCTTCCGAACTAATCAGTTCCGTAATTGCAAGTCCACATCCCATTTCTTCCACAATCTTCATATAAGCAGGATTAGAAATACCAGCCATCGGTGCGAGAACGACTTGATTTTTAATTTCTAGATCTCTGATTTTCCACATAAAACCACCAGTTACCATTATACTAAAAAAACGTATCTTTTTCAATCTTGCAACTCTGAATTGAAATTTGACAAAAAAATAACATTCATCTATAATAACACTTACAAGGAAGGAAGATATTATGAATAACAAACTAGATTTCAAAGATCCTAATAATCATATTACTTATTATGAAATATCAGATAATCAAGAGCAAATTATCGTTCATTTCAAATCTGGTAAAAGTTTTTCTTATCCATATTCTAAAGAACGAGAAAAAAATATTTTGAACATAATGAAAGAACAAATAGACTATTTAAAAGAAGAAAAATCTCGTTTAAAAAATAAAAGAGAATATTATGGGAAAGTTGCGAAAGCCTTTCTTGGAGCATTCATTCCTATCAATTTTACTTTAATCAGTGGTCCCTTACTCTCATATTTCATTAACCAAGACTCTTCCATTAGTGACCTTATTCTTTTATTTGTATTTTCAAACGGAATGATTTTCGCAGTTGAATACATTATGAATCAAGTAAAAAAAGAATGTGAAACAAAATTAGAGCGTATTGAATTATTAGAAGATATTATGGATTCTGAATTATTAAAAGAAAAAGAATATAGTAAAACCAATATCTTGACAAATACATCAAACAAAATGAAGAGAATCCAATCTGCTAAAACCGATTATACAAAAAATGAACTTATCAATGAGATGAGTCGTTTATCTTTGGATCTTAAGAACTTAAAGGATCTTAGAACGATGGTTGAAAATATTCAATATATGAATTTATTAAATCAAGACAAAGAAAAAACATATATCAAAAAATAAAGGAAAGATTTTGAAGTCTTTCCTTTATTATTTAAAGATCCAACCATTAGGGATGAGTCTCTCTCCAGTTACACTAATCGCACATGGTTTATTAATAATTTCTCCATTTTCAACAAGGGAACTAGAAGCTCCTCCATCTAAATTAACGGCATTATAAGCTTTATACTTAAGCAATAAGTCGACTAAGTCTGGCATATTAATACCGATACTATACCCTGGTTGTCTTCCATCGATAATGACAAATAAGACAATTCCATCTTTTCGTTGCGCTAGGACTGTTCTAGGAGCCGTTCCCCATCCACCATTTCCTTTGATAATAGCAGGTTGTCCATTTACAATGAGGAATGGTCCAAACTCTACGGCATCACGCATACCATCTTGAACGGCTTGTTCAGCTGTACTATGGGTAAGAACTAGAATATTGTCTTTATTAAATCCAGCAATTCCACCTACATATCCGGTAGATTTTCCCGTCCAAACGATTTTTCCATCTTTGATGATGGTTCCTGTTGGTTGTCCTCCATTTCCTCGTTCATTGATATCGATAAAACCACTTGCATTGATGGCTAGTTTCGCACCGGCATCTTTGGCCATAGTTTGTAAAAACTCTCCTGTTTGACCAAATTTAGGGGCTAGTAATAAAGAGACACGAGAAGGATCATAGATTACACCCATATATCCTTTATATCCACTTCCACTAAGAGGAATGATTTTATAATCTTCATGTTCAGGATCTCGTTTTAATATTTGTTCTTCATAGATAGAATCATACGTACTTTTTTCTTCGATTTGTCCAATCGTCACTTCACTCGCATTCGTACTCATTCCATTGTCTTTAACATAATTGTTGTTCATGATTTCTTTAATCATTTCATCGGTATATAAGATATGGGCTAAATACTTATGATCTTTGGTTGTCATCGCTGTTGTAACGAGTAAGTTTCTAAGATAATCCCAAGGTCCATAACTTAATACAAATCCTGTGATCGCAAATACATCCATTAAAATGAGGAAAATGGCTAGTTTTGTATATTTCTTTGTTTTTTTCATTGTGTAGGACCTCCTAATACAAATGGACTATTTTTCATTCCATTTCCTCCTGTAATAGAAAGATTACTTTTTAAATAAATCGCCGGACGAATCGATAATTCATTCGTACTTAAGTCAGAATAAATCATTCCTTCTTCATTCACTGTAATCACTGTTTGTTCATAAGTGTTAGATGGAGTTAACGTGGTGAAACTAGAAATATCATGTAAGAATAATTCTCCCATGTGAAGAAGCCCAATATAACTATTGGTAGAAGTACTATAAATCTGTTTGTAATCAAACTTTGTATCCGTATTATAAGCTCCTGTATACCATGGACCTTCTGCTTGATATGTAGCTGTATCTAAAGTGGACGCATAATTTTCATTTAAATAATATCCGATATTATTCCAACTAGTAGGATCATACGTATTGGTTGTTGGACTAAATACTTTTTTGATCACTCCTTCTTCACTTTTCAATGTATCTTCTAAGACTACTTTTACTTTGTCTGCTTCGACATCGACAATTCTCCATAATGAATTTGCATAGGTTACATATTGTCCTGAAGTACTTGATTTTAAGTTCTTATAGTTTAATGTTTCAATCATATATGGATCATCTACAGTACCTGTTCCTGATTTTAAAGCAGTTTTACCATTGATGGTAATAACAGGACGGACTCCATAACTATAATAATTATCACCAGAAGAAGATAGATTGTTAAATCCACCTTTATCAAATACGTACCACACTTTTCCATCATCACTACCGTTACTTGTCCAGAAATATGTATGGTTATTTAAATAACTATTGGTTCCTCCAGCTTTCAAATAATCACTGGTAGAAAGTAAACCAATCTTCCCTTTCGTGTATGTTTTTTCACAACTTTCTTTCGCTTTATCCAGAACATCGACACAAGTTGTTTGGGTGACTAAGAAATTATCTGGATTACTTAAGTGTTGATAGAAATATCCTGAGTGTTCAACTCCCTCTTTAGGATTTAACCATTCATTAATATAAGAATCTTCAAATTGATTGGTATCATATCCCCATACAAGTGAGGATACGTTTTCATCTGTAATCATCGTAATCGAAGAATCTTCATTTACACGAATGACACGCCATAACATTCCAGAATAGTAAACATAGTTTTGAACATTCTGTCCTATAAAACGATATCCATCTCCATCAGGATACAATCCATCTCCTGCATATACAATGTGTTCTTCTCCCGTTATGGTTTCCGATAAAGACTTTATTTGTTGTTTTGGATTGTGTTCTAAATCATAGTAATAAACCGTACGATATCCATAATATGCACATAATCCCACAATAAAAAGAATATTAAAAATTAATAAGAATCGATATAAGCTTTGTATCACACTTTTTTTATCCATTTTTATTTTCATATTTTTACCTCTTTATGTTCTACTAACATTTTACACGATATCGAACAGGTTGTAAAGTTGAAAAAAGCAGATACTTTATTTATCGATATCTTGTTATAAGAAACTTATTCTTATTATTTTCAAGAAGTTATTTTAAAATCTAACGACAAAAAAGAAATTGGTAAAATCTTTCTTACCAATTTTTTTAATCTCAACTTTTTTTAAAATTCGTATTCAACTTCGTATACTTGTGTTAAGTCCATATTAATTTGCGCAACTACTTGTTTACTCTCTCCTGGAGCCAATTGATCTGCAACATAAGCTGGAACACTTGTAATCTCTTTTCCGTCTTTGTCTTTGAACTTCAACATAAATACATCCATGGGAATGGTTTCTTTGGTTGTATTCTTTACTTCTGCCACAAATGTAGATAAATCATCTACATAACTAATAGACGCTCCGGTAAACTTCATACCATTTACTTCTTTTTCAGGTAGTTGTCCAACTTCGTTATTCGCTTCTGGTTGATTAGCTTCTTCTTTTTCTTCTGTTTCTGGTTGTTTATTTGGTTCTTCTTTTGATTCTTTTTTATCACATCCACAACCAGTCATAAAAACAATAGATAAAAGTAAAGATAACAGAACAACTTTTTTCATAGCTATACCCTCCTATGATTAACATTATACTAGAGTTCTTATGGTTTTTCAAGAAAAGAAAAAAGAGAAGATTCTCTTTTCTGTCAAATATACAATTTTTGATGAGTTTCTAAACGTAATTTATCGGCGATGGTAACAATAAACTCGGAATTCGTTGGTTTTGCTTTATCAATATCGACACTACAACCAAAGATTTCTTCCATTAAACTCCAGTTTCCTCGATTCCAACTTACTTCAATCGCATGACGAATCGCTCTTTCTACACGAGATACGGTCGTTCCAAATTTTGTAGCGAGTTCTGGATACAATTCTTTGGTAATACCACCAATGGTTTCTGGACGTTCATACAAAATACTAATGGCCTCACGAATATATTGATATCCTTTAATGTGAGATGGGATACCTAATTCATGTAAAATTTTCGTAATCGATATTTGTAAATTAGAGTGATACAAATCAATTCCTTTATTTTTTTCATATACATTGGTAATGTCTTTAATACGATCTTCTAAATCACTTAATTCAAAAGGTTTTAAGATATAATAGGTAGCTCCAGCTTCTGAAACTTCACGAATCGTTTCTGGAGCATTATAACTTGTTTCCACAATCGTTTTCTTCATGATGTTACGTTTTTTCATTTCTTTTAATACATACAATCCATCTTTATTTGGCATAATCAAATCTAGTAAAAGAACATCGAAATGATCTTTTTCTTGTTCAATCAGTTCGATTCCTTCTTTTCCATCATGTGCCTCATAACTAATTTCAATACTTTCGTGACCACTAAAATACTCCTTGACCATATTAATTAAATTAATATTATCATCTACCATAAGAACTTTAATCTTATTCATATTACCTCTCCTTCTATTCTTTTACTGCATCACGTAATTTTATTATACTCTCTCTTAAAATCTTTTTCTATAGCTAAAAAGATCTAGTTTTGTCGAAGGAACGGAAACTCTATTATACCTCTAAACGAAGCTTATCTGCTAGAGTAACAATAAATTCTGAATTGGTTGGTTTTGCTTTATCAATATCCACACTATATCCAAATATTTCTTCCATAAGGTCCATACTTCCACGGTTCCAACTTACCTCAACCGCATGACGAATCGCTCTTTCTACACGGGAAGAAGTCGTTTTAAATTTGTGCGCTAAAGTAGGATATAATTCTTTGGTAATACCACCAATAATATCGGGATTTTCATAAATCATAAAAATAGCTTCCCGAATATATTGATAACCTTTAATATGAGATGGAATTCCTAAATTGTGTAACAACTTACTAATAGAGGAATGTAAATCAGGACTTTGCAAAAAAAGATTTTTTCCAGATGTTTCATTATTTAAAATCGTAATTATACGTTCTTCTAAATCGTCTAAATCAAAGGGTTTTAAAATATAATAATTGGCTCCCAAATTCGATACTTCACTTAAAACTTCTGGTGAATTATAACTAGTCTCTACAATCACTTTTTTATCAATCTTTTGTTTTCGCATTTCTTTTAATACATAGATACCATCTTTGACAGGCATTACTAAATCTAGTAAAATTAAATCAAATTCGTTTGTTTTGGATGTGATTAAATCCATTCCTTCCAAACCATTATGAGCTTCTAAAACAATATCAATTTGATCACTTTTGTCGAAATATTCTTTTACCATTTGAATTAAACTTACATTATCATCAATCATTAATATTTTTATTTGTTCCATATAAACACCCTTTCTTATTCTTTTTAAAGAAAAAGAAGTTACTCTTTTACAGCAACTTCTATGATTTTACATAATTCTTTTACCTTTAAGGAAGAACCCCCTACTAGAAAACCACTACAATTTTCTATTTTGTTTAATGTTTTGATATTTTTAGAATTAATACTCCCACCATATAAAACAGGAATATCTGAAAATGATAACTTACTCTTTACAATGTGTTTAATAAATTTAATGGTTTCTTCAATATCTCGATTACTTGGAATCTCATTAGTTCCAATTGCCCATACTGGTTCATAAGCAATATATACATGATTTAATTCCTCACTAGATAGACCTTTAAGCGCACCTAACACTTGTTTTCTGATGACAGAATCTGTCTTCAACATATCACGTTGTTCTTTGGTTTCTCCGACACACAACATTACATTTAATTTGTGGTGAAGCGCTTGAACAATCTTCTTATGAATTTGTTCTTCTGTTTCGTGAAAATATTTTCGACATTCACTATGGCCTACTAAAGTTAAAACTAATCCTAGACTTGCAGCTTGCGAACTAGAGACTTGCCCGGTATAAGCTCCTTGTGAATACTCTGAAATCTGTTGTATACCGACTTCATAATCATAACCCAAAAAATAAGGAATGTAAAGAGCAGATGGACAAAATACGACTCTTTTTGTCTGAATGGTTTGAATTTGTTCGACATATTCTTCAATTTCTTTTTTTGATAAATTCATTTTAAGATTTGCGACGATAATCTTTTTATTTTCCATAAAACCCCTTCTTTATTACATTTTTTGCTCGATGGAAGAATGTAGATGTCTGATCTTCTTCTTTTAATCGATTTCCTAGTGCGAGTTTATAAACATCTAGAACTTGTTCCGCGAAATACTTACTAGAATGTTGATCAGCAGTAATTCGTGCTTGTGTTCGTAAACGTTCTAATCGTTTTGGTTCTTCGATTAAATCTAAAATAATACGACGATATTCTCTTTTATCTTTGAATAGATAGCCATTTAAATCATCAATCACTACGGTTCTAAAAGCTTCATCATCTAAGCACACTACTGGTATACTAGCACCCATGGCTTCGATAACGGTAAGCCCTTGTGTTTCGGTACTAGAAGCCGTTGCGAAAACTGTAGCAAGCTGATAATACTTTGGAATCTCTTCCCATGGAACACGTCCAGTAAAGATAACATGATTATTTAATTTTAATTTTCCGGTTAAATCTTTAAATTGATCCACATCAGGGCCATCTCCAATGATGATTAATTTAGCCTCTGGATGACGTTTTACAATACTATAATGAGCCTCAATCAAGGTATCTACGGACTTTTCGGTTCCTAAACGACCTACGAATAAAATAACAAAATCTTTTGTCGTAAGTCCTAATTTTTTTCGTAATTCTTTAACTTCACTACTGGGAATATTTTCTTTATAGAATCGCTCCACTTCAATCCCGGTTGGAATAATATGAACATTACGATCTACTTTATATTTTTGTTTAAATAAATCATATGTTTTTTTTGTTGGAACAATCAATTCGGTAGCAGTTTTATCACAGTAGAACTTTGTTAAATATTCCACAATCTTTTTACTACTCTTATCAAAATACCCTTTGGTAATGTAGTGTACGTAATCTTCATACATCGTGTGATAGGTGTGGACCAATGGAATATCTAGTTGTTTAGCCAAAATACGGGCAAATGTTCCTACACCAAATTCAGTATGAGAATGAATAATATCTAAATTCCATTTTTTGATTTTATCAATCGCACGTAAAGGATAAACTCCCGTTAAACGATAATCATAAATACCAATAGGAATTCCAGGAATACGAATAATACGATCTTCATCTTCATATTTATAACTCATATTTTCGGTGTTTACCGTCACAATAAAGACTTCATGCCCTGCTCTTTGAAGGGCATGTTCTAGCATAGCGACACTCGTAGAAACACCATTAATATAAGGTGGATATGTGTCTGTAAAAATACCAATTCTCATGATTCTTTTCTCCCCTTTGTTTTAACTTGTAAAGCAATCGCTCCTAAAATCATTCCAAAATAATAAGTAACAAAACGCCAAACTAACATCGAAGCTTGTAACTTACTACCACTAATAAAATTACCAAAAAATTCTACATAACTATACTCTAATCCTCCAGTACCACCAGGAATTGGTACAAACGCACCAATTAACATGACATAAGCAGATGAGGCAATACAAACAAATGGATTTACACTTGTATAGTCACCCATTGCAAATAAGACAAAGAGTGGGACTAAATACAATAAAGTAAGTCCTATAAAATTTAATGCGATGGTGGATAGAAACATGCGTTTATCTTGTAATAAACGTTTTCCACCATGAGCCAAGCGATGCGTTGTATTCTCTAATTTTTCTCTTAATTGTTCTTTCTTTTCTTCGGAGATGAAGTGAAGCTTACCAATAAGATTCAAAAGAAAGCGAATGACTTTATCATTGAATTTTTTGGCAAACATAATCATTAAAAGAGCAATCGCAACAAATGTATTCATTAAAAAACCAATCGTTGTTAAACTTTGTAGTAAAACATTTGCTTTAAAAATATGAAAGAAATAATTAGACCCTACCGCTAATATTCCAAGTAATACTAAAGCAATCTGATAAACAATAAAGTTTTGAACCACAATCGATGTTCCATCCGCAATACGAACCCCATCTTTTTTTAAGGTATAGACTTGGAAAGGTTGACCACCCGTTGCGAATGGAGTTACCGCATTAAAAAATTGCGTCGTTAATAGTAAGCGATTTGCTTGACGAATCGTATATTCTGGGCGATACTTTTTAACCATAAAATACATACTATAACTACGTACAATAATGGATGCCACAAAAACAAGAATGGCAACTAATACCCAAAATAGATTTAACGTTAATAATTCATGAACAATGGTAAAGAAATTATCTTTTAAAGAAAAATATAAAACTAAACCAGTAACAAGAATTAATAATAGTGCATTAAATATATTTCTAAAATTTTTATTTTGTATTTTCTTTACCATAGTTCCTCCCATTTATTTTTCATCAATACAAGCAATTCCAGGTAATGTTTTCCCTTCTAATAATTCTAGAGAAGCTCCTCCACCAGTAGATATATGTGTCATAGCTTCTTTATAGCCAAAAGTCGTTACAGCCGCAGCGGTATCACCACCACCAATAATACTAATCGCATCTAGTTTACTGATGATCTCACATAATCCTTTTGTACCTTCACTAAACTTTTCGATTTCAAATACCCCAACAGGACCATTCCAAATAATGGTTTTACTATCTTCTAAATATTGACCAAATAATTTAACAGTTTTAGGTCCAATATCCAATCCCATTTCATCATTCTTTATTTCATTAATAAAACAAGTACGAGAAGTGGTCTCTTCACTAATCTCTTTTCCAACAACAACATCAATTGGTAAAATTAATTTATCTTTGTGTTCTTCTAACATTTTCTTACAGAAGTCAAGATGATCCATATCCACTAAGGAACCACCTACTTCAATACCACTCGCTTTTAGAAAACTAAAGGCCATTCCTCCACCAATTAAAATGTGATCCGCTTTATGAACTACGTTTTCAATCACACCAATTTTATCACTTACTTTAGAACCACCTAAAATAACAACAAATGGTCTTTTTGGATGTTCTAAAGATTCACCCATTACATTTAATTCTTTTTCGATTAAGAAACCAACTCCACTTGGTAAGTGCGAAGCAATTCCTACATTCGATGCATGCGCACGATGAGCGGTTCCAAACGCATCGTTAATAAAAATATCTCCTAAACTTGCCCAAAAAGCTCCTAATTCTGGATCATTTCCACTTTCTTTTTTTCCATCTAAATCTTCAAAACGTGTATTCTCCATCAATAAAACTTCACCAGAAGATAAACCTTCTACCGTTTCTTTCAATAAATCACCATGTGTTTCCTCACAGAAAATCACTTCTTGATTTAAATATTCACTTAAACGTAAAGCCACTGGCTCTAATGTATTTTTCTGTTTATCCTCTTCTGTTTTTACTCTTCCTAAATGAGACATTAAAACCACTTTAGCTTGATGATCAAGCGCATATTCAATCGTCTCTAAACTCGCTTTAATACGGGTATCATCGATAATTTCTCCCTCTTTCATTGGAACATTAAAATCACAACGAATAATCACTGTTTTATTTGTTACATCAAAATCTCTTATTGTTTTCTTCATGATCAAAGATTCCTTTCTATCCATACCTTATTATTATACCTTAATTAAAGAAAAAAAGAAAGTTTTCCCTTTCTTTGTGACAAAATTGTTATCTTATCCATAATATCGTTTTAAATAAATCTTTTCTTGATCTAATTCTAAAACCATGATTATATGATCGTTTTCCTGTGGATACCTTTTATAAAAAAAGAACAATGACTATTTCATTGTTCCTAAATATTCAGCAGTACGAACCATTTGAGCACTATAACTCATTTCATTATCATACCAAGCGATGACTTTTACTAATTGTTTTCCATCTACTTCTAATACGTCAGTAAGAAGTCCATCTACCATAGATCCATAACGTGATCCAATGATATCACTTGATACAATAGGATCTTCTGTGTATCCCATGGTTTCATTCGCATGTTCCTTGAAGGCTTGATTAATTTCTTCTACGGTTGTATTTCTTGATAATTCAAGTGTTAAATCAACAACTGAACCATCTGTTACTGGTACACGCATGGCACTTCCTTTTAATTTTCCAGAAATTTCTGGAATTACTAATCCAATCGCACTAGCGGCACCTGTTGATGATGGAACGATATTCGCAGCACCTGCACGCCCACGACGCGCTTTAGCTCCCTTTTTATGAGCAACATCTAAGATTGCTTGATCATTCGTGTAAGCATGAACCGTTGTCATATATCCTTTTTCAATACCAAACACATCATTTAACACTTTACATACAGGAGCTAGACAGTTGGTTGTACAACTTGCCGCGCTTATAATTTGTTCTGTACCATCTAAAGTGTCATGGTTAACGTTATAAACGATGGTTTTAACATCTCCCTTAGCAGGCGCAGAAATAATTACTCTCTTAGCTCCTGCTTCAATATGTGCCATGGCAGCTTCTTTCTTTACAAATTTACCAGTACATTCAAAAACTTCATCAATTTCTAATTCTTTCCATGGTAAATTTTTAGGATCCATTTCGGCATATACTTTAATATGACGTCCTTTTACAATTAAATCATTACCTTCATAACGAATTTCATCAACACGATAATTGCGATGAGAAGTATCATATTTTAATAAATACGCTAATTGTTCCGCATCGGTTAAATCGTTAATAGCCACTACTTCAAAAGCAGGATTTTCTTCCATTAAACGAAATACTAAACGTCCAATACGCCCAAATCCATTAATTGCGACTTTAATCATTTTTCACCATATCCTTTCAATAATATTGTAGTAAAATTAAACTCTAATGTCAATTAAATCCCTTTTTGTTGACAATATTATACAAAAAAAGAATTGACCAAAATACGTCAATTCTTGATTACTCTTTAAAACAACTTCCACCAATAAATTCTCTTAAAATAGAATCTGCTGGTACTTCTTCTGATGGAATCGTTAAGAAATTTCTTAATAAATTGATTAAACGAAGAGCTTCTGGATAATTTGGATCATTTGCTGGAACTGAATATAACAATGGTTCCGCATATGTTTTTAAGATTCCAATTTCATACAACAAAGCAGAATTAATAATCGCATCGTTGTGATCCTGGAATGGAAAAATGTAAAGTTCTTCCCCTGCACGAATATTTTTCCACATTTTTAAGGTATCGGCAGCCGAATATCCTCTAAATTTATTATCACGAACAATTCGTCTTAATTTACGCATATCACTCGTATGAATTCGATTATGACGATCAATATTTAATTGTGTTAGTGGACTTAAATAGATTTTAAACTTCGCATTTCTTTCAATAACGGGTGTTAAGTCATCATTTAAACTGTGTAACCCTTCAATAATGATCATATCATTTTCTTTCATTTGTAACCAACGTTTGTGATACTCCTTCTTACCGAGAATAAAGTTATATTCTGGGAGTAATACTTTCTCACCAGCGAGTAATTTCGTTAAATCTTTATTAAACATCGTAATATCAATCGCATTTAAACTTTCAAAATCTGGTTCTCCTTTATCATTTAAAGGTGTTTCTTCACGATCTTTAAAGTAGTCATCAACGGAAATACGATGGGTATGAATTCCTCTACTTTGTAAATAAATTTCTAATTTTTTAGAAGAGGTTGTTTTTCCACTTGAAGATGGACCGGCGATAAGAATAATTTTAATTCGATCTTTTGCTTCATAGATTTTTTCAGAAATATTAGAAATTTGTGAATTATAATAAGCTTCTGCAAGACGAATTAAATTTCCATAACGTCCACGTGAAACGATATGATTCATATCGGCAGCGTTACTAACACCTACGGTTCTTCCCCATTTTGTATAATCTAAGAACGTATCAAATAATTTAGAATGATGTTTATAATCTAAGGTACACTCTGGATTATATACATCAGGGAAGCTAACAACAAATCCATTATCTTGAATATACGTTAATTTAAAATCATCAATCACACCTGTACTATAAGCTAAATCACCATAGAAATAGTCATAAACACCATTTAATTGATGCATACTAATATAAGTATTACTAGTATACTTTAGGACACGTGCTTTATCTAATTGACTTTTACTTTTGAAATAACGCATCGCTTCTAAACGAGAAACACTAAGCTTAGGAATCACAATATCTTGGCTCACTAACTTGTGCATATAATCTTCCAATGCTTGAATTTGTGGACGATCAATATTGATTCCATAAATTTCCGAATAAAAACCTTTATCAATGGAGTGTTCAATAACAACTTCCGCTTGTCCTTTGAATAATTCCGCAACCGCAACAATCATAATAAATTGAAGAGTTCTTCCATACGTACTATTACCATGATAGGTACTACGATCATAGAAATGCACATCCGCACTTTTCGTAAGTGTTTCATTTAATCCAATCACATCATTGTCTACTTTTGCGGCAAGTATTGGATAATTAAAGTACTTTTGATACGATTTACTTATCTCATATAAACTCGTTCCCTTTGGAAACTTTAATGGATCTTTTCCTTCATATGTAATGGTTATTTCATTTACCATAGTATCCCCTCTTATTCTATTTCTATTACATTTTACCAAAATTATGTTATTTTGTCACTTTATTTCTTGAATAAAAAACAATATTTTGGATTATCATAATAACGTGAGGTGAAGAAATGAACTTAATACCAACCGTCATTGAAAAAAGTAACCATGGAGAAAGAGTATATGATATTTACTCTAGACTCTTAAAAGATCGTATTATTATTTTAAGTGATGAGATTAACGATAATAATGCCAATAGTATTGTCGCACAACTGTTATACTTAGATTCCTTAAATCATGATGACATACATCTTTATATTAATTCTCCAGGTGGTAGTATTACAGCTGGAATGGCGATTTATGACACGATGAATGTCATTGAAAGTGATGTATCTACCATTTGTATTGGTATGGCTGCTAGTATGGCTGCTTTTCTTCTTTCCAGTGGAACAAAAGGAAAACGCTTTGGTTTACCCAATAGTGAAGTCATGATTCATCAACCATTAGGAGGTGCCCAAGGACAAGCAACCGAAATTAAAATAGCTGCGGAACGAATTTTAAAATTAAAAGATAAATTGAATAACATTTTATCCAAAAACACGGGGCAAAAGTTAGAAATCATTGAACAAGATACCGAACGAGATAACTTTATGACGGCTAAAGAAGCTAAGGAATATGGTATTATTGATGATATTTTAAAGAAAAAAGGCAATTAGCCTTTTTTATAATGATGTTTTATAACTTCCGCGTAATATCTTCTACCTAATTCATAGAGATATTCATAATATCCTTGCACAAAAATCACCTACCTATAGAAAAAGACAGTATCAATCACTGTCCTTTGTTTATATCAACTATTTAGTTTGGTAATTTCCAAGACTTTTTTCTCCCATTTGAACTAAACGTTTCGTGATTTCACCACCAACTGAACCATTAGCTCTTGAAGTTGCATCTGGACCTAAATTAACACCAAATTCGTTAGCGATTTCATATTTCATTTGTTCGATAGCTTGTTTAGCTCCTGGAACAACTAATTTGTTTGTTGAACTATTGTTTTTCATTGTGTTTCACCTCCTGTACACTTATAGAATGTGTACATTTTGGTTTTTCATACAAGAAATTAGTTGGTAATTTTTGCCTTACAATAAGTCTTCAAATTCATCATTCTCAAAACTAGTAATTGTTTCTTTATTTCGAACACATTCATCCACCAAGCTTTCAAAATCAAAATTTTTTTCAAAATTTAAAACACGCTCTAAGTTTGGATGAATGACTGGATGTTTTGGTAAAAAGATCGTACAACAATCTTCATAAGGTAAAATACTTGTCGTATAAGTTCCTATTTTTTCAGCTAAAGAAATAATTTCTAATTTATCCATACAAGCAACGGGACGAATCACTGGCATATTGGTTACGGCATTAATCACACTCATACTACTTAACGTTTGACTGGCTACTTGACCAATACTTTCCCCATTAATAATAATTTTAGCTTTACGTTCATGAGCCACTTTTTCGGCAATACGATACATCATGCGACGCATAATTGTAATCACGTATTCTGGATCTACTTTTTTATATATTTCTTCTTGTAATTTTGTAAAAGGAATCACATGAACTTTAATATGACCAGAATATTCATTTAAAATAGATGCAAGGGTGATTACTTTATTTTTGGCTTCTACACTGGTATGAGGTGGTGATTCAAAATATAGACATTCCACATCTACACCTCTTTTTAAAGCTAAATAACCAGCAACTGGACTATCAATTCCACCACTAAGCATTAGAATTCCTTTTCCTTGAATACCAACTGGATATCCACCAATTCCAGGTGTTTCCTTTACATAAACAAAATTTCCTTCTCGTCTGATTTCTACTTTAATGATTTCATCAGGGTGATGAACATCCACTTTAACCTCTAAGTTTTTTAGTAAATATCCACCTAATTGTCTACTAAATTCCATACTTGGAATAGGAAAACTTTTATCCGCACGTACCGTTTCTACTTTAAATGTTTTCGCGCCACTTTCTTTTAAAAGTTTTAAAGCGATTTCAAAGATCTCATCTTTAGTATTTGCTTTATGACAAATAACAATACCATGAATTCCAAAAACTTTTTGTAAAGAAGAAACAATCTCTTCTAAATCACGTTCTTCACACTTAATATACATACGTACATAATCATACTCTATTTCAAAATTAAATTTTTTTAAAATCGAACGAATATTTTTTTCTAACGTTTGAATAAAGAATTTACGATTTCCTTTTTTGGTTGTTAATTCCCCATATTTAATTAATAATAATCCATTCATAACCATCACCGCAAGTATTATAACATTTCTCCTTTATTTTTTCCACCGTTTATATTTCTTCTTATCTATGATTTTAATATATCCTAAATATTTCTTCTTACCATGTTTTCTTACTCTTCGTTTATTTTGATTACTCATAGATACAACGACTTGATTTGATTTTATTTCAAAGCGATACCCTAAAAAAGATAATCCTTCTCTTTTAGGGATCATACATGTTTTATGATTTAAAGATAATTCTAACGAAGACAAATATTTTTTTATTTGTGTTAAACAAAACATTAGATACTCTCTATTCTCATGAATCAGTATAAAATCATCCATATATCTTAGATAATACTTAATTCTTAAAACTTCTTTAATGTAGTGATCCAAACCATTCAAATAATATATCGCAAAAATTTGACAATTTTGTTTTTTTGGTCTATGATTTATCATATATTTAAGGAGATACTTATGAAAATACTAGATTTTGATAAAAATATATTTAAACGTATTTTTTATGGGAAGTATTATTTAGTGGAATATTTGGAAAATGATCCAGAATTACAAATGCATCATTCAGAAATGTTTCAAGAATCGATTTATATACCAGAATATGATTTATTACTGATTGGAATGGGTGAACAACTTTTTTATAGGATAAGTGAGAATGAATATCTTGGAATATTTAGTTATGATAAAGTTAGTTCTAAAAAAATAGAGGATCAGCACTTCTATTTACGAAAAGAAGATTTAATTCCTTTTGAGGAGTTTTATCAGAAAAAGTTAGATCCTAAGAAGAAGGATACCTTAGCGGATCTTTATCCGAAAAGAAAAGTAAAAAAATTATTAGAGCATTATTTTATAGATCGAAATAAAGACTGAACATTGTTGTTCAGTCTATTTGTTTCCATAAAACTCTAATAATTTTTGATAAAGTCCTGGTTCAATTCGATTTAAAGAATTAATGGTAAGTTCAAGGGATTTTTGATACTCTCCTTTATAGAATAATACTTCCGCATACGTTAAATTCTTATTTACTTCTTCTCCGGTTGAACGATAACGATTACCATAGACAATAGCCATTTCGGCAAACATCGCTGTTTTCATCATTTCTTTGGTTTTAGCATACAACTTCAATACTAAATCACGAGCGGTATCTACTCTTGTATTTAATACATCTATGGTAATTGGTTTTTTATTTAATTCTTTAACGATTTCTTTAATTGCAGCTTGTGCTTCTTTCAGTTCTGTGAAATAACTTTTAGGAATAACTGGTAAGTTATATCCACGAATTTGATTTTTCGCTTCTTTCAAGATATTTCTAACTTCTTCTAGTTGTTGACGAGCACGTACTTCATCTTCTTTCATACTACCTAACGTATTTAAAGACATGTCTAATTTATCTTCAATAGAAGATAGACGAACCATTAAAGATTCAATTTCTTTTGTTAGTTTGGAATAAGCGAAGGTATTATTTCCAGTATGACTCATTAATACTTTATAATCTTCATTTAAGGTATCCATTTCTTTTTTGATGGTATTTAATAAATCAATATCGCTCTTTGATAAATTATAAATACTTTTTAATTCATCTAAACTTCCAAAGATTTCGCTTAATAATTGATTGATTTTGGTTAATTTTGTTACAAATGATTCATTGGTTTCTTCATAGGTAGAGCGATTTACTTTTTCTTTATCAAAGTCATTAAAGACATTTTCAAAATAATCTAATAATACTTTTAATTCAAATAAGCTATCTTCTAGATTCAGTTCGCGAAGTCTTTCTAAAATATCTTCTATTTTTTTATTGGCTTCTTCTAGGTTGTATTCAATATTTAAATAATCCAAAGGGTAATTTTTTTGCATCATTGCTTGATACTGATCCCAAACTTCACGCATTTTGGTTGGTAAAACAGTCGTGGCGAGTAATACAATGGATGGAACTTCTTCTACTACGACACTCATGTGTTTTAACATTTCATCAATGGCGGTAATAATAGGTCCCACTTCGGTATACTCGTTTTTTTCCATGATGTCTTCAAATTCTTCAAAACGTTTGGCAATATTTTCAA
Source organism: Candidatus Pelethosoma merdigallinarum (assembly GCA_018716065.1). Taxonomy (GTDB): domain Bacteria; phylum Bacillota_I; class Bacilli_A; order RF39; family UBA660; genus Pelethosoma; species Pelethosoma merdigallinarum. The sequence continues at coordinate 10,586 of DVKJ01000009.1, read as the reverse complement.
ATTGTAAAGTAATAATATCCGCATATTCCCCATATTCTAATTTTTTACTTTGAAATTGTTGATAAAGTTCACGATAACGAACTTTCAGTTTCGTAATTACATCACGGTTTCTTTCTTCACTTTCCGTAATATCTTTAATTTCATTTAATAAGAAATCAGAATTTGCTTTTACTTTATATAATTCCATTTCTAGTTTGGCAATTTTATACATGGTTGTTTTATAGTCCATTTGTGATAAGGAATAATCTGCCTCAATTAACATATCGGTAATTCTAGGAATTTGTGAATTTTTAATATTTTCTAATCGATCTTTCCATTCATTATAAGCAAGTTCCATTTTTTCATTTTTAGATAAAGATCCTACTTTATCCAATTCCGATATAATAGGAATACTATCAATAATATTCTTTTCATATTCTAATTTTTCTAACTCTTTTTTAATTCTTTTCTTCTTACGCCCCTGAATTAAATTTAATATTGTTACTACTAAAAGAACAGTCACAAAATATAAGGTTATCAATAATAGCGTTATATGGTTCATGTTCTCACCTCTACTATATCAATTTTACCACAAAATTCGACATTTCATAGACATTTTTTACAATATTCATGAAATAACAAAATTTGGTACTTAAATTCATTCTTTTTTCAGTTATAATGAAAGAAAGAGGGATTATATGGAACGATTAGAGAACTATTACTATTTAGAAGAAAATCGAAAGAAACAAGAACAAGAAATTATAGATCATGTAAGAGCTTGTGTATATAAAGTCTACCAACCTCAAAATGAAGAACAAAAAGAAGCTTTAGAACAAGCTATAGAAGAATATAATTTATTACTTTATTTTGATTTATATGGCGATCCTACGACATTTATTAGAATCAAACAGGAAGAACAAGTTTCTAACGAAGAACTCATCTTAGAGTATATCGATGTTTTATCCCATTTTATGGCAAACAGTACAGATGCAGATAGAGAAAAAATTGCGAATCATTATCAAAAATTTTATCCACAAATAAAGAATGTTTCGATTCATAAAAAGCAATTTATTTTAAATACCGTAATTGGAACATTCTCTTATTATCTTCTTAGTGATGTTTTATCTCAAAGTCCGTATTACCATACACTTCTTACCAGTGAAAGAAATCAGGGGTGTTACGACTTAGCTTATCAATTAGCAAAAGAAAAACACTTGAATGTAGAATTAGGTATGGTAAATATGCATGGTTTTCAAACACCCCATTGTATTAACAAAACAGAGAATAACTATTGGGATGCGACAAAAAATATGATCATGAATCAGGAAGACTACCAACGATTAACAAACTTTCAACCAATTCTTTATTTATCAAACGAGGAAGTACACAACCTTCCTGAAACCATTCAAATAGATAAAGAAGAACTTTATTCTTTGTATGCCTTACTATTAAAAAATATAGAAACATATAATAAAAAAAGATAAGAAAATAGATTTCTATTGATTAATATACAAAGTCGTGATACAATGAATACGTCAAGGAAACTTGAATATAATGAAGAGGAACACTTAATAGTCGCATGTTGAGTGTTACCAAACTATTTTGGGTTCCACCTAAATCATTGCTGAGTTGGGTGGATTTCTTTTATATTAGAGTTATCATTAACAATAATAGTAAAAGGAAGATTATCATGACTAAAGTAAAGATTAATAAATCTTTCTTGTTCATTGTATCGCCTCCCTTCATTATGAAGTTTGGCTCCACCCAACTTATTAAATATTCCTAAAATAATTATACCAAACATTTGTTCTATACACAAGTTTTTTTTGAGAAATTAAAGAAAAAAACAAGTGAAGTTTTTCCCTTATATTTCAATAAAAAAGTGCTTGACTTTCCTACACTTTCATATTATAATTATAACTGCGTATACAACTCGCAGCGTTATTTGGAGATTCTAATGTGTTTATTTCCGATTTAAGGATTATTAGTAGTTTAGCTGCAAAGCGAACATATTAAAATAAACACCCTAGAAAATTGCAAATAACCTCTAGTCGATATGCATAAGACAAAGGAGGAAAATATGTCAAAGTACACAGGACCAGTATATAAGAAATCACGTCGTTTAGGTTTCTCTGTATTAGAATCTGGTCAAGAATTAGCTCGTCGTCCTTACGCTCCTGGACAACACGGACAAGGTCGTCGTAAAAAATTATCTAACTACGGTGTTCAATTACAAGAAAAACAAAAGGTTCGTTTTATGTATGGACTTAACGAAAAACAATTCAAGAAAATTTTCGTTAAAGCTGGTAAATTAGCTGGTGTTCATGGTGAAAACTTCTTAAAATTACTAGAAAGTCGTTTAGACAATTTAGTATATCGTTTAGGTTTTGCACCTACAAGAAGAGCTGCTCGTCAAATTGTTAATCATGGACATATTACTGTAAATGGAAAGAAAGTAGATATTCCATCTTATACTTGTAAACCTGGAGATGTGATTGCAGTTAAAGAAAGTTCAAAAGAACATCCTGTAATTAAAGCATCTTTAGAAAATACAAAATCAAGAGTAGAATTTGTTACTTATGATGAAAATAAAATGGCTGGTACTTTCGTTCGTTTACCAGAACGTAGTGAATTAAATACAGATATTAACGAATCATTAATTATTGAATACTACAACAGATAATAGAAAAAATTCCCTTTATTTATGGGAATTTTTTTATTTTAATAACCAATCAATTAAATTCACTACTTTTATTCCATTGTAATCGTTATTTAAAGTTCGATCCATAGTTAATATTACTTTTTCATAATTATCAGAAATACTTTCTAAGCTTCTAATTTCTCTTTTTAGTACTTTTTCTTCTACGATTGTTTTCGCAACTTGATAATAAATAATTTGATTCGGGTTTTCAGCTACAAAATCAACTTCATAATCTTTAGATTTTCCAATATTAACACGGTATCCTCTTCTAAGTAACTCTAAATATACAATGTTTTCTAATAAATGTCCCTCGTCAATATTTCGAAATCCTAATATTATATTTCTAATTCCAACATCGGATATATAATATTTTCCTAGTGTTTTTAATAATGTTTTATTTCTAATATCGGTACGATCTGCTTTATACATGATAAAAGATTTTTCTAACATATTTAAATAGTTATCAATCGTTTGATGATTTGTTTTAGAAACAATCTTATTACTATTTAAATAATCACTGATCTTTTTGGCAGAAATTGGGCTTCCAATATTATTTGCTAAATACTTGATAATATTTTCAAGTAATGCGATATCTTTAATTCCATTTCGATCAATAACATCTTTTTTTACGATGGTGTTGTAGATATCATTTAAATACGTCATCACTAAGTCTGGTTTATCTTTAATTAAAGTAACCGCAGGTAATCCTCCATATTTTAAGTATTCGTAGAATTTATCCTCAATGTTGCTTTCATCATAGTGATTAAATTGCAAATATTCTTTAAAAGAAAGAGGGTACATTTTTAATTCTATGTATCGCCCAGACAATAGTGTTGATAATTCAGATGATAAGAGATAAGCATTTGATCCTGTAATATAGATATCCACATCGAAATCAATATTTAAAGAATTTATAGCTTTTTCCCATTTTTCTACATTTTGAACCTCATCTAATAAAATATAAGTTTTATTTTTTCCTATTCTATTTTGTATATACTGATACAATTTTTTATAGTCATTAATTTCATCATATCGTGCGGATTCAAAATTTATGTGAATAATGTTCTTTTCTTGAACACCATGATCTTGCAAATATTCTTTAAACATGATTAATAAAGTAGATTTACCACTTCTTCTTACACCGGTAATAACTTTTATAAATTCAGTATCTTTTGCCTCTATCAAACGATTTAAGTAAGTATCTCTAACAATCATAATTTCACCTCGTACTCATCATAACACAACATTTTACGTTTGTAAAGTTTTTCAAGTTCATTTGCAAAACTTTATTTTTTTGATTTTTTTGCAAATAAAACATCATTGTTTATCGAAAATCAGGAGAACAATTTATTGAAATAAACCAAGATAGTATTTTTTCTTACCACGTCTTACAACTACAATCTTGTTATCTTTTGCTTTTTCTTTCGTCACAACATAATCTTCTTCTTGAATACGATCTCCATTTATCGTGATCGATCCAGCATGAATAAATTCACGTGCCTCTCTTTTACTAGAAGCAATGTGATGTTGTACTAAGAAATCTACTAAATTTTGTTCTTCTGTTATTTCAAAGTGTGGAACATCTTTAAATCCTAATAGTAATTCTTCACTACTTAGTGATTTAATATCCCCTTGGAATAAACATTCACTAATACGTACCGCATTGTCATATTCTTCTTTTCCATGTAAGAAGGTAATGACTTCACGAGCAAGTGCTTTATGAGCCTTACGTAAATGAGGTTCTGTGTTATTAGATACTTCTAATTCTTCAATCTCTTCTTTACTTAAAAAAGTTAATTTTTTTAAGTATTCAATGACTTTAGAGTCTTCTGCATTTAAGAAAAATTGATACATTTCATAACTTGATGTTTTTTCTTTATCTAACCAAATCGCATTTCCTTCACTTTTACCAAATTTAGTTCCATCGGCTTTGGTAATAAGAGGCATGGTTAAACCATAAGCTTCTTTTCCAATCTTTTTACGAATTAATTCAATTCCGGAAGTAATATTTCCCCATTGATCCGATCCACCAATTTGTAACTCACAATTTTTTGTTTCATATAAATGTAAGAAATCAAGTGCTTGCATAATCATATAAGAAAATTCTGTATAAGTAATACCAATATCTAAACGACTTTTTACTGTTTCTTTATTTAACATATAGTTTAAATTAAAGTATTTTCCATAATCTCTTAAGTAATCAATAAAGTTAATATCTTTACTCCAATCATAATTATTAACGACTTCAAAGCCAAAGATTTCTTCTACTTGTTTACGTAATTTTTTATAATTATAATTTAATGTTTCTTTGGTAATCATAGGTCTTTCTGCAGATGGTTTAGGATCACCAATTAATCCTGTCGCACCTCCTACTAAAAGAATGGGATGATGACCTGCTTTTTTTAAACGAAAAGCCATGGAGAAAGTCGAATAATGCCCAATGTGTAAACTATCTCCCGTGGGATCGGTTCCAATATAGAAAGTCATTCCTCCCTTATTTAATTTATCAATTAATTTTTCATCTGTAATATTTTCAATTAATCCACGCCATACTAATTCATCATATAGTTTCATTTTATCTTTCCTTCTTTCTATCTTCTTTAAATTCCATTAATTCTTTTGGAATTTGATAATAATCTAAGAATAAATCTATATTTTTTTGTTCTTTTTTTATTCCTTTTAAATCAAAGATGACATTCATCATTAAATCAATCACATTACGGGTCCAAATAGGATAACAATCATATAAAGTGTGTTGGTAATTAAAAATATCTCCTTCGTGATACAACAAAAGGTGTAACAACTCATAAGAAATGGCAAATTTTTGTTGAGGAGATTTTTCCTCAATCGCTTGATTGACAATGATTAAATTGTCTTCTTCTAAATTCAGTTCATTACCAGTCTGGGTATGAGCTAAATGATCTTCTCTTAAATCTCCTTTTATTACACGAATTCCAAACCTATTTTTAATAACAGGAGGTAATTGTAATTCTTCAATGGAAGTGAAAAGTTTAGGAATCACTTCGAATCGTTCTTCATCCGTTAAATTAGATAAGGCTTGAATCGTATGACCAGATTCCGATAACTTTTGAATTTCATGAAGTTTTCTTTTTTTCATAATTATTTTTCTCCCATAATTTCTTTTACATGACTTGTACCGATACGAGTCGCACCAGCTTCTATGAAACGAAGAACTTCTTCTTCCGTTTTAATTCCACCACTAGCTTTAATTTCTAATACTTCGTTTTTGTGTTCACGAATGATTTTTACATCTTCAAGACTAGCTCCTCTAGGACCAAAACCTGTAGATGTTTTAATGAAATGAACAAAAGTTTCATTACAAATTTCAGTTAATTTTATGATTTCTTCTTGATTTAAATAACCAGTTTCAATAATAACTTTAACTACTTTTCCATCTACAGCATCACGAACTTCTTCGATTTCTTGTTTGATATAATCATAGTCTTTATTCTTTAATGCCCCAATATTAATTACCATATCGATCTCATCGGCTCCATCATTCACGGCTTCTATGGCTTCATATTGTTTCACTCCCGTGGTATTCATTCCTAGTGGAAAACCTACTACCGTTGTGACAGCTACACTACTATCCTTTAAAAGTTCATGAGCAAGACGTACATAATAAGGATGCACACAAACACTCGCACAGTGGTACTTGATTGCTTCCTCACAAAGCTTTGTAATATCATCAGTAGTTGCGGTTACTTTTAAATTCGTATCATCGATATAACTTGTTATTTCCATATTAATCCCTCCTAAAAATATTTTTTTATGTCTGTTAATTTTTTTACTTTTGCATATTCATGTTGAACCTCTTTTTGTGTATAATGTATCGCATGCATTCCCAATTGAGCAGGAGCCATGACATCTACGGATAGATTATTTCCAATCATGACACATTCTTCAAAAGAACGACTTCCTACGGCCGTAAGATACGATTCACGATGAGGTTTTAGCCAAACATCTCCGCCATAGATCTCATCAAAATAAGGTGATAATCCAACTTTTTCCAATTTTTGTCTTTGAACTTCTGTAAACCAATTAGTTAAAGCCACTATTTCTAAACCTTTTTGTTTACAATATTGTAAGATTTCTTTCGATTCACTCACATCTTGTTCTTTTAACTTTGTATTAAAGGAAAACCAGTTGTATAAAAAATCTTCTTGTAATGGTTTAGAAGTATATTGACTCAAATAATGAAGAAGCTCTTGAACTTCATATCGAGTATGTGTTCTTTCGTATTCTTCTAATAATTCTCCAATGTGATTCAAGAAATAATCATTCATAGAAGTATTTTTAAAAAATTCTTTTTCGTCATCATAATTAGGAACTAATAATGTATAGTCAATATCAAATATTACTTTTTTTATCATACATATCCTCCCTAAAATAAAAAGTTATTATGCGTGTAAGGGTCCATGAGGACGGTACCACCTTACTTCATAATAACTTATGCACTTGTTTCTTAACGCGAAATCACGGTTTGACGGGTATTTCAATTTTTTATTTCGATTAGTTTTCATCTACCACTAATTTTCTAACTCCCCATAAAAAATCTACTAAGGCTATGTCAAATATATTGTTATTATATCGGTTATTTTTTCTTTTGTAAAGATTTCTTATCTAGTTTTTCTAAAATTAATTGATTCACTTCTTCTTCTCTTTTTTGAAGTTCTAACGTAAAACCATTTTCTTTTAAATAAGAACGAACTTTTTTATACTGTTCTAATGTCCCATTAACACGATTGGTATAAGCGGTACTTAGGTAAGCTTCTCTATTACTTTTTTTGATTGCTAATTGGATAATATAAATACATTTATGTGGTAAATAATTAAAAAGTAAACGTACTTGATTCGATTTAGCCTCAAAGATATCTAAAGAATCATCATTTACCAATTTACGAATTTTAGTAAAATCACCACTATATTGATCAATATCCGTTAAATAATTTAAACATGTAAGAAAGGATTCTTTCGCTTCTTTCGATGTTAATTTTGATAACTCATTTACTATATAGGGATCTCCTGAGATGTTTGTTGCGTAAAGTAAATGATAACGATCTTCTTTTTCTTCTTCTGGCAAGACCACTTTAGAAGCTTGAATGATTTGAATACATTTTTCTAAATGTTTCAATTTATCTTGAAATTCCTTTCGCTCTTTCTTAGAAATTTTTTTATCTTTTAATAATTCTTGATAGATGCTCATTTCATTTATCATTTTTTGTATAAAACGATAATATTCTTTTTCAGATAGTTTATCTAAAATATTATTCAGTAAAACTTTCACTTTGTCGGAATCATAATAAAAATTTTTGATAATTTCTAAATATTGATTAATACGATAATCACTATAATCCACAGTAACTACATGACTTTCTTTTGGTAAAATTGCTGGCTCTACAAACACTTCTTCCATTTCTTCATTTTTTTCTTCTTTTTTAAATTGTTCTAATTGATATTCAGAAAAACGTTTGTTATTTTTTTCAATGATTTCAAACAATTGATCTAAAACCTCTTTTTTCACACATTTTAAGTTAATACATTGACCTAACATTTCTTTTGATACAAACTGTGGTGTTTTAGATAATAACATCGTTCTAAGCTTAGAAGTATTAGAAATATTAATTTGATACTTCTTTTCAAACGATTTTATTTCTTTTGTCATATGTTCCATGGTTTGACTTACAAAAGATAAATATTCTTGAATGAGATCATCTTTTAATCTAAAAGAATGATAAATTTGTTTTTCTAGAAATTGTTCTAAAGCTTGAAAAGAGCCAATAATGTTTCTCTGATATAAATTAGCATGGGCCATTTGAATTTCTTTATAAGAAACAATCATATCTCGATCCCAATTCGATAAATCCATGAATTCAATAAAATCATTATAAAGGTTATTTGTTTTCGTAGCTAATGTTTTAATCGAATTTCGATTTTGAATAATTTTTTGAAAATAGTTTTTATAATGTGTTTTCTTTGTTCTTATTTTTTCAAATTCTCTAATTCTTCTTTTATTTTTCTTGATATCTCCGGTAATTTTTTCAATCGTAGTCGTTTGATAAGACAAATCCTTTACAAATTGATTGATGAGTTCTTTATCTTCCATATAGAATCCCCCTTTTTGGCTTGCTTATTCTAACACGTTAGTACTTGTTTGTCAAATCGTAACATTCTCCAAATTTAACATCATTTTCGACAAATGTGTAAAGAAAAAAAGGCTTACTCACCTTTTGTCATACATAATAATACCATATCCTTTTAATCAACTTGTTCATACTGGTGATATTTCATAATTAAATCATCTTCTATTATTTTATAAGCCATACTTCCAGCTCCTGCTTGAGACCATGGAGTATCAGTTTGATGCGTCATGTCTACTAATTCACTCGCAGAATATTTCGAATATTTTTCTAATGTTTTATCAATACTAATTAATTTTTTTAACCCATCTTCTGCCGATAGAATTCTACTTCTACTTGGCATTTTTTTTGTAGTTTCATCATACATAAATGTATCATCTTCTACTTCTAAACAATCTAAACCACTTTTTTTATATTTCTCATAAACAGATTCGATAACAGGTCCTAGTCTATAAGCAAATATTTTATCTTCAAATAATTTACTTTGTGTTTCACACAAATAATCCGCATAACACATATAAACTAATTTTTCTAATTTCAAGTGCGTACATGGAACTTTAGTTAAAATATATTTTGCGACATCGATTCCTTTTAGTGTTCTATCTTTTAACAAAATTTCTACAAATTTTTCTTTTGTATCAATCAATTCGACTTTTTCAAAAAATTTATCTAACTTAACAACTTGATCCCAACCAGACAATTCCGTTTGAATAAAATGTGTAGATATAGGAACTTGTTTTCCACACTTTTCTAATATATAATCTATATCTTTTTTTATGATATCCATTTGTAAGATATCCTCTTCAAAATAGTCTAATGCAATTCTCTTGCCGATTGAATACGCACTAGCCATAACAATAAAATGCTTGACCATACATACACCTCCTCATTAAATATTTTCTTGTTCCCATTTTGTATAATCATGTTTGTATCTAGCATGTGATTCTAAATTTATTTTTTCATGCTCTTTATCCCATAGTTGCAATTCCCATTGGAATTTATAATTATCATCATTTCCAAAATAAATATGGATGGCATAATAATTTCCTCTAGATGATTCTATACATTTCAAATTTGAAAATTCCTTTTTTATATATGTCTTTATTTCATTAAAGTTAATATGTTCGTCAAAAATCATTCTAATTCCGAATATATCATTTAAACACTTTTTCAATGCGATTTTCCCGTTCTCATGATTAAAGTAATAATTTTGTATTTTATATTGAATGGAGTTTAATGCTTTTACTCTAGTATTGACTACATTTAAAAATTTTTGTTCCTGTATTGTATCCACCATACCCGTAATGTTATCATTGATAAATTTTCTATAATTAAAAACATAAAGCAGAAGAAATTCATCTTTATAGATATCCTCTACCCTATTCTTTTTCATATTCAATGGTAAACAGTCACTAGATTGTTTCCATTTTTTATTGATCGCGTCAAAATGATCTTAAATGATATCTATCAATTGTTTTAATTCATACATTATTATTTTCCTCATTATTATTTATATTCATCTTACCACCCCTATTGTAATTTATTATAACATATTTTATAAATCAAGTCATTGATAAGTACGTGTTATTATACCACATTTGACCAAGTTTTCAATCCCGAGTTTTGTAGTTTGTGAAATATAAAATGTCTATTTTTTGTTGAAAATAGGCTTTTATTTTGTCTTTAGATATGTTATTATATTTATATACTATATATACTATAAAGGTGGTGTAACAATTATGCCT